>CAYUHJ010000057.1:8838-29531 GCA_964444365.1 uncultured Alcaligenaceae bacterium
GTTCCAATACACCCACTCCCCAAGGGAGGGGGGTGGCCATCAGTCCGATTCTCTGACAGCCCGACAATCTGCCCCGAACCCGGCAGCAGGGTCCAGAAGGACGGACGGGGTTCGACATCCTGCCGGGCATTTGACGGCGAGCGGAACGACCCGAGGTCTTCGGTCGCCGCTGGAGGAGTGGGGGATTCCTTGCCGCCCCTGATCGTTGCGGTTTAGTCCGTCGCGGTGCTGGAATCCGCGTGCGAATTCCGATGCCCACGCGACGACGGCGGACCGCGTCGGACCGTTTTTCATGCTCTATCTTACCTGACTTCCGCCGTTGGGGGTGACACAAGCCCCCCAGTTCCCGTATTTTCTGGCCTGACCGACCGGGTGGCGTCATGTAAGCCATTTCCTGGGAAGAACTTATGGCACAGCTGGTTGAGCAGGATATTTCTCATTATCCACACACTTCCGGGCTGGTTTGACGCGGTTCGCGGCCTGCGTCACGCGCAGGAACGGTGCAACCCGCCCAGTTCATTCCTGAGGTTCTGCCGATGCCCCGGTTTACGGTCGTCACCCGGAAGCGGACCGAGTTCGTCGAGATCACCGACGAGGTCCGCCGCGCGGTCCGGTCCGCCGGGCTGACCGTCGGGGCGGTGGTCGTCTACTGCCCGCACACGACGGCCGCGGTGACCATTCAGGAGAACGCCGACCCGGACGTGGTCCGCGACATGCTGCTGTGGCTGAACGACCGGGTGCCGAAGGACGTGCCCGGCTTCCGCCACGCGGAGGGGAACAGCGACGCGCACATCAAGGCCAGCCTGATCGGGCCGAGCGTGCTGATCCCCGTCGCGAACGGCGAGCCGGCGTTCGGCACCTGGCAGGGCGTCTACTTCTGCGAGTTCGACGGCCCGCGGACCCGGTCCGTGGTCGTCCAGATCCTCGGTTGACACGGCGGTTTGCGGCGGGGTACAACGGCGCGGCAATCTGGGGCACCGGTCCGCACGGAGGTGGCGCGTGAACTTGGTCATCTGTGCGGCCGACGCCGGCCCGACCGCGGCCCCGAAGTGCCTGCTCCCGTTCGGCGAACGGACGGTGCTCGAAGAACTCCTCGGCGAGGGGCTGGACGGCGGGGCGTTCTCGCGCGTCGTGCTCGTCGGTGCGGCCCGCGACCGGCAGCACGAGCCCCGGCTCCGCGAGACCCTGCGGCGGTCGGGCGTGCCGGTGGCCGACGCGGTGTTCGTCGCGGACTCGCACCACCCGGCGGACGCGGCCCTCGTCGCGGCCCGGCACCTCGCGGCCGTTTACCGGGCTGCCGCGGAACCGCTGGTCGTTCACACCCTCGACGCGGTCCAGTACGGGCGGGACTTCCGCGACATCGCCCGCACGCTGGCAGCCTGGGACGGGTACGTCGACGTGTTCCCCGGCGAACACCCCCGGAACGGGGACGCCCGCGTCGACGAGCACCGCCGGGTCGTCGAACTGACGCCGTTGCAGCTGCTCTCGGGCGTGGCCGTCACCGGGCTGTACGGGTTCCGCTCGGTGTCGGCGTTCGCGGACTGGGCCGCCGGCGCGGGGTCGATGCGGGACGTCTGCCGGCGGGTGCTGATGTCCGGCGGCCGGCTGACCGCGAACGCCGACTTCCGCGGGACTCAAACGGTCCTGCTCCCGCCGGGTGCGCTCCGCGCGGCGGCGTAGGCCGGTCACTTCACCGCAAACCAGCGGCTCGCGGTCGCGGCGGTGAGTTTCGCCCGCACCGGCGGGAACGCGTCCACCTCGAACGGCTCGCCGACGCGGTTGCCGCACGGGTCTTCGAGCCGGGTGTCCGCGACGACCTGATACCTCCCGGCGGTCCAACCCTTCGCCGGGGCGAACGTCACGACGCGCTCGCTCCCGCCGACGCTCAGCGCCCCCGCCACCTTGTTCCCGTCGGCGTCCGCGACCCACACCAGCCGGTGCAGCAGCGCCCGGTCGAGCGGCTTCGGCAGCTTCACGACGACGGGCTGCGTCGAGCCCGCGGCCGGCGGCGTGACCGCCCACGCCCCGAGGTCGACCGGTTCGGCGTCCGCGGGGCCGGCGGCGAACTCTTTGCGGTAGCCGGCGCGCAACGGGGTGCCGTGCTCGTCGCGCCAGGCGCGGTCGACGACGAGGGCGTAGCGGCGGCCGGCCACCAGGACCGGGCCGACTTCTTCGTGCGGGACGAGGCCCCGCTTCACGCGGGCGGGGTCGAACAGCAGCGTGAACCGGGTGCCGTCCGCGGACCAGAGTTCCTCGCCGAGTTCCAGAAACGGGGCGGGCACATCCTTCCCGTCGGCGTCGAGCAACCGGACGTGCGGGTACGAGTCCCCGCGGGTCATCGGGGCGGAGAACTGCACGTACAGCCGAAGGGTGTTCTCGGGCAGGGTCGCGGCCGAGGGGTAGACCGCGGTCACGCACGCCGGCGGCGGGGCGGGCGGCTTCGGGACGACGAGTTCGGCGGACGTGGTCTCGCCGTTCATCGTGAACGACGCGCGATACCTCACCCCCGGAACCAGCGGGAAACGGGGCGTGAAGCGGAGCGTGTCGCCGGTAACGGTGGTTGTCCCCGCGAGCGGCGGGGCGTCGGCGGCATCGGCAACCGTCACGCGGAGTTTCTGCTGCTTCAGTTCCGAAGCGGGGACGCCGACCACTTCCACGACCGGCGGCTTCTCCGCGGTCAGGCGGACGATCGGGTTCGCGGCGAGGACGAGGGGGAAGAGAAGGGGGAGCATGGGACCCGTTTCATGTCTGGTAGGGCGGGTCGAGCGCTTCGCGAAGACCCACCGAAACGGCAACGAGCGGTTGCCACTCCGGTGGGTCTTCGCCGCAGCGGCTCGACCCACCCGACGAGGTTGGACAGGGATTACGGCAACGGGATCGACTTCAGTTCCAGGCCGTTCGCGCCCTTCACGAGCAGCACCGCCCGTTCCAGGTCGAGCCGGTCGAGTTGCAGCACGCCCTTCAGCTCGTCGATCGTCTCGTACTTCACGCCGGCCGTTTCCGCCTTCGGCTTCGTCGTGATGGGCTCCGTCTTCTCGAACGGGTCGGTCGGGATCTTCATCACGCCGCGGGCGGAGTTCGCCATCAGGACGAAGTCCTTGCCGCCCTTGGTGTAGACGATCATGTCGAGCGGCCGGTTGCGGTTGCCGAGCTCGGCGATGGTCTTGCCCTTCACCTTTTCCCCCGGCTTCAGGTCGGCCAGCGGGATCGTCACGAGCGGGGTGCAGGTGTACGCGGCGAGCAGGTAGTCCGCGCCGCCGATCTTGTACGGGGCGAACGTCCGGACGGGGGCGTGGGTTTCCAGCTTGCCGTGCGCCCCGTGGAACACCTCGACGCTGCTGCCCTTGTCCGCGTCCTTGAACGGGTACGGGATCGACCGAAGCGTCGAGGCGAACTCCTCGTTCGAGAGCCCGGCGACGATCAGGCGGTTCTCCACGAACGCGAGGCTGGTGATCGCCTCGGTCCGGTTCTTGTCGCTGGCGTTCGGGATCGTGACGCTGGCGAACGGCACGTCCTTCAGCGGGAACTCGGCGAGCGTGCCGCCGCGGTCGACGCGGACGACGACCGGGATCGCGTCCTTCCCCTTGCCGCGGGTGACGGCGAGGTAGACGTTCCCGGACGCGGGGTTCACCTTCACGTCGGAAATCGCGACGTCGGCGGCCGTGGTCCCGAGCAGGGCGGCGACCTTCTCGTCGAGCTTGTCGACGGCCACGTCCCCCTTGCCGGCGGCCTCGGTGTCCCCGGTGGCGACGGCGAAGATCGTCGCGGCCTGGGCGTCGCCGACGAACAGGACGCCCTTCGGGCCGAACGCCAGGGCGGTCGCGGACTTGAGGGCCGGGGTGCCCTTCGCCAGCCCGTCGGCGTCGGCGGCGAACGCCGGGCCGGCGACCGCGAGGGCCAGGAATGCGGACAGCAAGCGCATGAGAGTGGTCTCCGGGGGTCGAGCGGACGGGGCGTCGTGGCCCCGTGTCATCGTTTCCCGGCAGACCCCCGGCGGCAAGGAGGAAGTGATGAGAGTTCGCGTGCCGGGTGCAGACTTCGTTCAGTCGGCGGCGCGGTTACTTCTCCCGTCGCACGGACCAGTCGGTGAGTTGCTCCAGGATCGCGCGGCACTCGGACCGGGGGAGGCACTCCAGGGCCGTGCGGGCGTTCCGCGAGAACTCCTCGGCCCGGCGGCGGGCGTAGCCGAGCGAACCCGTCTCTTCGAGGACGTCGGCCACTTTGTGCCGGCGGTCCTCGCCCGGCGTGCGGAGCACGTCGCGGAACTCGTCCGCGGCGGCGGGGGGGAGCTGGTTCAGCGCGTGGATCACCGGCAGCGTCAGCTTCTGCTGGTCGAGGTCGGTGCCGAGCGTCTTGCCCGCCTTGTCCTCGTCCCCGGTCAGGTCCAGCAGGTCGTCCGCCACCTGGAACGCGAGGCCGAGGTTGCGGCCGAACCCGGCGAGGCGGTCGGCAACGTCCTCGGCGGACCCCGCGTACAGCGCCCCGAGCCGGCCGCACGCTTCCGTCAGGGCGGCGGTCTTGCCGTCGATGATCGCGAAGTAGTCGGCCTCGGACAGGCGCAGGTTCCCGCGCTCGCAGACCTGCTTGAGTTCCCCGGCGCAGACGCGGTTCGTCGCCTCGCCGATGAGCCGGCACGCCCGCACGTCCACGGTGCTGGACAGGTGGAAGGCGTGGGTGAACAGCATGTCCCCGAGCAGGATGCTGACCTTGTTCCCCCACTCGGCGTTGAACGTGGCCGCGTGCCGGCGGGTGTCCGCCTCGTCGAGCACGTCGTCGTGGACGAGCGTCGCGGTGTGGATCATCTCCACGACGGCGGCGAGGGTGTGGTGGGCGGGGGCGACCTTGCCGCACGCCTTCGCGGTCAGCAGCAGCAGGGCCGGCCGCAGGCGCTTGCCGCGGTAGTGGCGGAGGTGCTGGACCAGCGGCGCGACCGGGGAGCGGTACGCCGCCAGCGCCGCCGTGAACACGCGGTCGGCCTCCTCGATGTCCGCGGCGACGGGGCCGAACGGCATTTTCGTCGCGTGGCCGTTGGTCAACAGTGCTGGCATGGCGGCGTCCAAGTGTGGTTACCCTTCCCGCCGGAAGTCCCCGGACTGGCCGCCGGACTTCGCTTCCAGACGGACGGCTTCGATCGTCATTCCGCGATCGACCGCCTTGCACATGTCGTAAACGGTCAGGGCTGCTACCGTAACCGCGGTGAGGGCTTCCATTTCAACACCCGTGCGGGAAGAAACCTTCGCGGTCGCGGAAATCCGGACGGACGTGTCGTCGTCGAACGCGAAGTCCAGCTTCACGGACGTGAGCGGCAGCGGGTGGCACAGCGGGATCAGGTCCGCGGTCTTCTTCGCCCCCATGATCCCCGCGAGCCGGGCGACTTCGAGCACGTCCCCCTTCGCCAGCGCCCGGTTGCGGACGAGGGCGAGCGTGTCCGGGGCCATCCGCACGACGGCCGACGCGGTGGCGGTCCGCTGCGTCTCGGGCTTGTCGCCGACGTCCACCATGCGGGCGGCACCGGATTCGTCGAAGTGCGTGAGGGGCATGGGGCGAGGCTCTGGTTCCCTCCCCCTGGGAGGGGGGAGGGTCAGGGTGGGGGTCGCTTCAGTGGTGAAGTCTATCACCCCCACCCCAACCCTCCCCCCTCAAGGGGGAGGGAGGAAGATCAAACCGTCCCGAGTGCGGGACATTGTAGGGAACTCAGTCGACCGCTGTCGGCGGCAGCAACATCGCGGCCGGCTTCACCGGCGTCGGCGGCGGGAGTTCGGGCACGTCCGGGGGCGGGATCGTCGAGTCCTTCTTCAACGGCGGCGGAACGGGGATCCCGTCCCCGCGCGGCGGCATCGGCGGGCGGACCCCGGCCAGCGGTGTCACGGGGGAGTCCTTTTCCGCCTCGAATTCCCGGCCGTCGAGCGTGGTGAACCGCACCACGAGCCGGACGCGGTCGGTACACGGCGGCTTGTCCCACTGGAGCGGGATGAAGTAGCCGGTCGTGAACAGGCCGTTCTTCCACGTCCGGCGGATCTGTTCGGGGGGCACTTCCCAGCGGCCGATCGGGAGCTTCAACCCCTCGCGGGTGATCTCGAACGCGGCGACGTTCGCCCGGCCGGGGATCTTCACCGGGGAGCCGTCCTCGTCGCGCGGCACGACGACGACTTGAAGGGATTCGTCGCCGGGCTCGCCGTCGCTGTCGACGCCGCCGGTGCCGCCGCCGAGGGAGATGTCCTTCAGGGGCAACGCGGGCGTGGACCCCACGGGGTGGCCCGGCACGCACGCCCCCGCCGGCGGGACTTGCTGCTGCCGGCGGTACAGGTCGCTCATCAGGCGAAGCTGCTGGAGTTCGCCGCGGCACTCTTCGAGTTCGCGGTCGCGGGTGCGGATCTCGGCGGTGAGCAGGTCGTACTTCGTGTCGGGTTTGCCGACGTTGCGGCAGCCGACGGTTGTGGCGATCATTCCGGCGAGCAGCAGCAAGCAACGAAGCCGGGGGGAAGAACCACAGCGGCTCTTCCTGTCCCGGCTCGCGTGTCGCGCTTCGGTGTGCATCCGTGCCTCAACTCCGGTCCCCCTCTCCCCGCTGGGGAGAGGGGTTAGGGGTGAGGGGAAACCTTCACCCGTCCCGGTCACTGTTTGAAGCGGGGGATCGATCCCCTCACCCCCGGCCCCTCTCCCCAACGGGGAGAGGGGAGGAAACCGTATTACTCACCCTTCGCGTGAGTCACCAACCCGTCCGGGATCCGCTCCAGCACGCCGTCGATCAACCCGTAGTCGCGGGCCTCGGCGGCCGTCATGAAGTTGTCCCGGTCCGTGTCCTTCTGGATCGTGTCCAGCGTCTTGCCCGTGTGCCGGACGTACAGTTCGTTCAGCCGGGTCTTCAGCTTCCGGATGTTCTTCACGTGGATGTCGATGTCCGTCGCGGTCCCCTCGTAGCCGCCGAGCGGCTGGTGGATCATGATCTCGGCGTTCGGCAGGGCGAACCGCTTGCCCTTCGCGCCGGCGGTCAGGAGCATCGAGCCCATGCTGGCCGCCATCCCGATGCAGTACGTCGCCACGTCCGGGCTGATGAACTGCATCGTGTCGTAGATGGCCATCCCCGCGGTCACGCTGCCGCCGGGGCTGTTGATGTACAGGTGAATGTCGGCCTTCGGGTCCTCGAACTGCAGGTACAGCAGCTGGGCGACGATCGCGTTGGCCATTTCGTCGCGGACCACCCCTTGCAGGAAGATGATCCGGTCCTTCAGCAGCCGGCTGTAGATGTCGTAGGCGTACGGGTCGCGGCCGGACTTCTCGACCACCATCGGGATGAGTGCCATATCCCCTTCTCCGTTGAAAGGGCGGGCGGCCGCACCATCGGTATCGGCGGGCGGCCCGCGGGTGTTGAACGCGGCTGAACGGGGGCGGGTTCCGGGGAAGGTTCGGCGTCCGGGGAACCGTTACAGTTGTCGGCGGTTACTTCTTCGCTTCGGCCGGCGGCTTCATCAGCACGTCGTCGACCAGCCCGAACTCCTTCGCCTCGGTCGCGGAGAAGTAGCGGTCGCGGTCGGTTTCCTTGCGGATCGTCTCGATGTTCTGGCCGGTGTGCTTCACCAGAATCTGGTTCAGCCGTTCGTGCTCCTTCAGGATCTCGCCGGCCTGGATCTCGATGTCCGACACCTGCCCGCCGACCTGCCCGTAGGGCTGGTGGCACATCACCTTGCTGTTCGGCAGCGCGAACCGCTTGCCCTTCGTCCCGGACGCGAGCAGGATCGCCGCCCCGGACGCCGCCAGGCCCATGCAGTAGGTGTTCACGGGGCATTCCATGAACTGGATCGCGTCGTACATCGCGAGCGTGGCGGAGACGCTGCCGCCCGGGCTGTTGATGTACATGTGGATGTCGGCCGTCTTGTTCTCGGTGACGAGGTAGAGCAGCTTCTGGATCGTGATGTTCGCGAGGTAGTCGGTGATCCGCGGGTCGCCGCCGGTCTCCGGGGAGCTGCCGACGAAGATGATGCGGCTCTCCATCAGCATGTCGGTGAGCGTCATCGCCCGCTGGCGGGTCATGTCGCGGTAGCGCTGGGCGACGGGCTGGACCGGCCCGGCGACCCCGGCCATCGCGAGCGGGTCCACCACGGACGGGTCATACGAGGGGAACATGCGGGTGCCCTTTCTGAAACTGCGGGCGGGAGGCCGGCCCCGGTTCGGAACCGGGACCGCGGCCCCCCGCCGTTGTGAGAGTCGCCTCGGGGATTTTACGCAGCGGGTCAATCGAAGTTTAGCCGCGACGCGATAGCGGAGCGCGGGTAGGTGCCCCGCGCTCCGCTATCGCGTCGCGGCTAAACGAGGTTACGACGCTGGCGTTTCCGGAACTGCCTTCTGTTCCACCGTCGCGACGGCGTTCTCTTCCGCGTCGGACGCGTTCAGCGTGTAGTCCTCGTACGTCGCGGACGACAGCACCAGGTCCAGCGCCCGGCGTTCGAGCAGTTCGGTCGCCAGCGGCTCGATCAGGTCTTCCTTCTCCAGCCGCGCCCGGACCCGCCGCGGGGACTCGTCGCTCTGGTCGGCGATGCGCTCGATTTCGGCTTCGATGTCGTCGTCCTCGATCTCGAGCTTTTCCGTCTCGGCGATCTTTTGCAGGACGAAGTGCTCCTTCAGTGCCGCGGCCGTGCTCTTGATGGCGTCGTTCTCCAGCACCCGCTGCCGGCCGAGGATTTGCTCGTCCGACATGCCGGCGGACCGCATCTCCATGACCTTGCGGGACAGCGTCTTGCGGGCCTGCTTCGCCAGCAGGTCGCGGGGCAGGTCCCAGTTCGCGTTGCCGGCGAGCTTTTCGAGCACCTGCTGCCGGGCGACCTGCCGTTGCGTGTATTCCAGCATCCGTTCGAGGCGGGCGCGGACGAGTTCCTTGAACTGGTCCTCGCTGGCGACGCCGAACTGCGACAGGAGTTCCGGGGTCCACTCCGGCAGCCGGACCGTCTTGACGTCCTGGATCGTGAACGCGGCCTGGACCTTGACCCCGCGGAGGGCTTCGGTCGGCAGGTCTTGCGACAGGTTCACGTCGAACGTCTTCGTGTCCCCCGGCTTCGCGCCGGCCATCTGCTTGCCGAAGTCTTGGATCACGCCGTCCGACAGGGCGAGTTGCTTCTCGACCTTGACGCGGACTTCGGAGAGCTTGTTGAGTTCCTTGCCGTCGTGGGTGATGACCACGTCCGCGACGACGAGGTCGTCCGGTTCGACGGCCCCGTCCTTCGGCACGATCTGCCCGCGGGATTCGAGCAGCCGGCGCGTCTCCTTCGCCACGTCGGCGTCGGTGAAGGTCTGCACCGGGCGGCGGATCGTGAGGCCCTTGTAGTCCGGCAGGTCGAACTCCGGGCGGACTTCGATGTCGAACTCGTAGACGAACGGCCCTTCCGCCGGGATGACGATGGCGGCCGGGTCCAGGTTCGGCGGGCTCAGCGGGGACAGGGTGTTGTCCTCGGCCAGCTGTTCGAGGCTGGCCATCAGGACTTCCGTCTTCACGTCCGCGAGGACTTCCTTCTGGAACCGCTTCTCGATGATCTTCCGCGGGGCCTTGCCGGGCCGAAAGCCGTCGATCGCGCCGGACGAGTTGCGGACGAGTTCGGTGAACTTCTCGTTCATCCGGCCGTCGATGGCCGGGCGGGCGACCGTGACCTTGACGTGCTTCTTGCACGGGCCGGCGTCGGTGATGACGACGTCCTGCGGCAACTTGATCGGGCCGTCGGCCGTCGCGACCGCGGCGGAGTCGGTGGGTTCAGCGACGTCGAGGGTGGATTCGTCAGCCATCTTCGCTCCTGGTGCGGTCGCCCCGAGTTCCGTCACATTGCGGGGGAGTTCGTCATAGTAGAAACGCACGGAGCCGGGAAGTACCCGGACCCGGCGAGAAGTTCCCGCCGGCCCCTACCACTTCCCGGCCCACCAAGTCAGTTCAAGAGCGGGTGATGGGACTTGAACCCACGACAACCTCGTTGGCAACGAGGTACTCTACCACTGAGTTACACCCGCGGACTGCCATCACAAAGTTAGGGGCAGTCGCGCCGGGTTTCAAGAGGAAGTCGCCGGGCGGGCCGGGATTTTGCCCCCGCCCCGGGTGCGCCCCGCGTCACGGCCGGGCGGCTTTCGCTTGCCCCGCCCGGCCCCGACGGGATACGATGCGGTCACCGCCGGAATCTGCCGCGACAGGAGGCCCGCCGTGATGTCCCGTGCGCCCGCACTCGTCCTCGTCTGGCTGGCGGCGTGCCTCGTCGCGGCGTCCGCGGACCCGCAGACGCCCCCGAAGCCGCTCGACCCGGACGAACTCGTCAAGGACCTGGCGCACGACTCGTTCGCCGTCCGGGACCGGGCCGCGAAGGAACTCTGGAAGATGGGCGAGCGCGCCCGGACGGCGCTGAAGAAGGCCGCCGCCGGCGACGACCCGGAGGCGGCCGACAAGGCCCGCGAGATCCTCGGCAAGTTCGACCGCGGCATCTACGCCGACACCGACCCGGAAGCCCTGCGGCTCATGCGGGACTTCCGCGGCGGCATCCTCGACAAGCAGAAGGCCGCCGTCACCACGCTCGTCCGGATGCGGGACAAAGGCCTCCCGGTCCTCCGCGTGCTGCTGCAGGAGAAGCAGCCGCCGGAGGCCCGCGGGCACATCTTCGAGCACCTCGCGAACGCGCTGCGGCGGGAGGTTCCCTTCGTCCTGTTCGACGGCAAGCCCGAACTCGCCGAGGAGATGCTGGCCCTGAACACGCTCGGCACCTGGACGTGGGCGGCGGAGCACAACGTCTACCAGTGGTCGCCGGGGATGCTCGACTACACGGTGCTCGTCCACCTCCGCGGCCGGGGCAAGGCGGTGGCCGCCGACCTCGAAGCCCGCGAGGCGATCGACGAGCACGTCGACCTCGCCACGAAGCGCGCGCTGATCTTCGTCCACAAGGCCGCCGGGGAGCCGAAGAAGGCCCGCGACGTCGCGGAAAAGCTCGCCGCCGCCGAGCCGGGCGACCCGCACATGCAGGCCATCCTCGACTCGCTGCTGGAAGACACCGGCGCGTGGGCGGACCTGGTGAAGCGGACGGACAACCTGCGGGTCAACAGCCTGGACGGGTTGAAGATGTTCCGCCTGCGGATGGCCGGTCAGGCGAAGGAGGCGGACGCCGTCGGCGACGCCGCCCGCGACGCCGACGACTTCACCGGCACCGGCTTCGGCGTCGACCCGCAGACGATGGCCCTCATGCTCAACGGCCGCGAACTCGACGGCATCGACCGGATGCGGGTACGGAAGAACGCCCCGCACATCCTCGCGGACGTGCTGGCCGCCCGCCTCCAGTTCAAGGAAGCGCTCAGCAAGGTCGGCGACGGACTCGACAAGGCGGCCGAACCGGACGGCGAACTGCCGCAGTCCTACCTCGCCACGCAGTACGCGGCCCGGAAGGGGCGGCTGCTGGCGCAGCTCGGGCAGCGGGAGGCCGCCGTGCAGGTCTTCAACCAGACCGCGGAGAAGCTGACGCTGCCGCAAACGCAGTCGCAGTTCTATCAGGTGATCCGCGCCGAAGTCCGGGCCGGCATGCCGGACCTCGCCGCCGCCCACCTCGGGGCATTCCTGGCCGCGACCGGGCGGGAGGGGAACGGGGAGGTCGCGTTCAGCGGCAGCCAGAACCCGTTCGAGGCCCTGTTCGACGCCGACGCGGACTCCGCCCAGTTCTGGTGGGGCACGCTCCGTCGGAACAAGCCGGACGGGGAGCAGCCGGCCGAAACGATGAAGCGGGTCCGCCGGCTGCTCGCCGGCAAGGCCACGCCCGCCGACCAGGAAATCGCATGGAAGGCCGCCGCGAAGGACGCTCCCGTCGCGAACAGGTTGACGCCGGCGGACTTGTTCCGCACCGGCGGCGTGGCGGCCGCCTACCGCGCGTGCGGCAAGACCGAACAAGCCGTCCAGACGCTGGCGGCCTTCGTCGACAAGGTCGCGAAGCTCGACGACTCCGACACCGAGCGGGCCGACGCCCGCACGTTCGGCCGCGGGGCCCGGTCCTGGGTGTTCGGGACCGACGAAAGCATCCGCCTGTGGGTCGACCTCGGGGACATGCTCGCGGACGCCGGCAAGCACGCCGAGGCGGCCCGGCGGTACGAGCAGGGCTGGCGGCGGTTCCCGGACAACCCCGTGCCGCTGTACCACTCCGGCCGGGCGCTGGTCGCCGCCGGGGACGCGAAGGAAGGCCGCCGGCGGATCGAACTCGCCCACTGGGTGGCGCTCGGCAACGCCCGCGTCCGGGGCCGGTTCCTCGAAGAACTGCTCGACCGCGGGAGTTTGGCCGAAATCCGCAAGGAACGCGACCTCATCCGCGAGTCCGGGTGGGTGTCCGAACTGTTCATCGGAAACGTGTGGAACCAGGTCGGCCGGGCGTCGCTGCGGCTGAAGGACTTCGACGGGGCCGCCGACGCCACCCGCCGGGCGATCCACTACCTGCTCCGGACGCCGGGCATCAGCTACGTGGAGGGGTACGCGTACCTCACCGTCCCGCAGGCGGTCCGGGTTCACACCGCCCGGGGGCTAGTCGCAGCCGGGAAGGTCGACGAGGGGATCGCCCTGGCGAACGAATGCCTCAAGGCGATGCCGGGGAACGTGGACGTCCCGCTGGGGATGGTGCCGCTGCTGGAGAAGGCCGACCGCAAGAAGGACGCGGACGCGCTCTTCCGGCAGGTGTGGGACGTGTACGGCGGGCTCGTCAAGGAGCACCCGGAATCCGCCTGGGCGCGGTACTGCGCCGCGTGGCTCGCCGCCGGGTGCAAGCGGGAACTGGACGCGGCCCTGGCGCACGCCCAGAAGGCGCACGACCTGGACCCGGAGTCGAAGTCCTACCGCGAGGCGCTGGCCGAGGTCCACTTCCGCAAGGGGGACCGCGACAAGGCGGCGGCACTCATGAAGGAACTCGCCGTCCGGGAGCCGCGGAACCACCACTACCGGCGGCAACTCGACCGCTACCGCACGGGGGCGACCGACAGCCCGCTGCCGGAAACGGAAGACTGAGGGCGAGCAGTTCCCGTCGGGCCGGTCGAGCGATGCGCGAACGCCCATCGGCCCGGCAACGATGGCCTGCCGCTGCGGTGGGGCTTCGCCGCAACGCCGGCTCGACACCACCCTACGAAACGAGCCGGCCCGTTACTTCTCGTCCTTCTTCGGCTCGTCTTTCTTCGGCTCTTCCGTCACCTTCGGGGCCGGCGACACGATCGGGCCGGTGACCGGCGCGCCGATCGGGTAGTACGGGTTGCTCGGCTGCGGGAGGTGGTTGTCCTCCGGGTTGTAATAGCAGTCGTTGCGGCCGGCCACGTGCTTGCAGCCGAGGCCGGCGACGAAGAGACCGAGGATCGCGGTCAGAGCAACAGCGCGGCTCATGGCAGCCCCATCCGTGGGTAGGTTGAGTGTGGTCGGAAGTCCCGGCCGGGGGTCGGCCGCCCGCCGTGGCGGCCGCCGACCCCCGTCGTCCGGGCGGGTCTTAGTCGGCCGGCCCGCGTCCTTGCGGCGTGAACCGGCCGACCCCGGGTCAACCGCCCGCCGGCTCCTGCCGTGCGTTCGGGTTGACGCCCTTCTATTCGGCACGCGGGGTTTGCCGGGTTGACTGGATTTCGCGAATTACCGAAACGGCCGGAACGGGGGATTCGACCGGTCACTTCGGCTTCGGCAGCGACTCGACGTCCGGCAAGTCGCCCAACGACTTCAGCCCGAACGCCTGCAGGAACTTCTTCGTCGTCCCGTACAGTTGCGGCCGGCCCAGCGAGGCGTCCCGCCCGGCGACGCGGACGAGGCCCTTCTCCATCAGCACGCGGATGACCTCGCCGCACGCCACCCCGCGGACGGCCTCCACTTCCGCCTTCATCACGGGCTGCTTGTACGCGACGACGGCCAGGGTTTCGAGCGCGACCGGCGTCAGCCGCAGGTCGTGCCCGGTGCGGCGAAGCCGGACGAGCCACGGGTGGTACGGCGGGCGGGTCAGGAACTGGAACCCGCCGGCGAACTCTTCCACCTGGAACGCGGATCCGTCCGCGTCGAGGAGCTCCCGCAGGCGGCCGATCAGGCGGCGGGCCTCGGCGGCGTCGGCGAGGCCGGCGGCGTCCGCGAGCTTCTTCGCGGCCAGCGGTTCGTCGGCGAGGAACAGGGCCGCTTCGAGCCGGGCGAGCTTGGCGTCCCGCCCCAGGGGGTCGACCGCGGCGTCCGCCGGGAGGGGGGGCAGCCGCAACGCCGCGGGAAGCCGCGCGTCGCCGGGGCGGGTCGTCGTCGGACGGCGGGCCGCGGGGCCGAGCGGGCGGAAGGCGTTGGGGGGGCTCATACGAGTGGGTTCGATTCGCGATCGTTGCTCCCCTCTCCCCAGCGGGGAGAGGGGTTCGCTATTCTGTCTCCCCTCTCCCCGCTGGGGAGAGGGGCCGGGGGTGAGGGGTGAACCGACAGCCCCGATCCGCGATTGCAAGGGGATGGAGCGAATCCCCTCACCCCCAACCCCTCTCCCCGGCGGGGAGAGGGGAGACGGAATCGGGAATCCACGGGATTCGGGCTCACGTCGGCTGCTTCGTCCAGTTCGGCTGGAACGCTTCCGGCTTGTGCCGCAGCTTGTTGTACGGCCCGGAGAGCACCTGCAGCGCCAGGCACCGGGCCTTGAACGCCTCCGGCCACGCGGACCGGGCGGCGTGCTCCGTCGCCCGCTTGTTGTGCAGTTCGTGGGCCGTCCAGTCGATCCCGATGTCCTTGTCCTTGGTCACGTCCTTCAACTCCCCCTCCAGCGCGGTCATCCGGTCGAACAGCTCCTGGTCGATCGCGAACTCCTGGTTCCGGTGGATGTTGAGCTCCTTCGGGGCGGCGGACTCGTCCGGCTTGTCGTCCTCCTCGGCGGCCTTCTTGGCGTACACCACGAGCCCGGCCAGCCCGCCGACGATGAGCAGCGCGGACAGGATGAACAGCTCCTTGAACCCGCCGACCTCGCTCAGCTTGAGCACGATGGACACCAGCGCGACGACCACCCCGGCCCCGAGCAGGGAGATCGGCCACGGGACGTGGGCGGCCCACCACCTGGCGCACCGGGCGGCGACGCCGACCTTCTTCGGGCGGTTCTCCGGGCGGTCGGTCGCGTCGTCCTCCGTGGCGGCGACCACCACGACGGTGATGTTGTCGTGCCCGCCCCGGAGGTTCGCGAGTTCGATCAGGAACTTGCACGCCTCCTCGGGGGGGAACGTGGTCAGCACCGCGCCGATCTCCTGGTTCGTGACGAGGTTGCTGAGCCCGTCGCTGCAGATCAGGAACTGGTCGCCGGCCTCGACGGGGTGCGGCCCCTCGACATCCGCCTCGACGTCCGAGTCCGGCCCGAGCGAGCGGATGATGACGTTCTTCTTGAAGTCCCCGAGTTCGTCGGGGTCGATCCCCTGCCGCTTCGCGACCTCCCAGACCCAGGAGTGGTCGAAGGTGAGCTGGTGGATGCGGTTGCCGCGGACGCGGTACGCCCGGCTGTCGCCGACGTGCCCGAGCCACGCCCCCTCCGGGCGGATGAACAGGCCCGTGCCGGTGGTGCCGAGGCCCTTGAACTCCGGGTTGTTCGTGCCGATGGTGAAGATCGCGTGGTTCGCCTCGCGGAACGCCCGGCGGATCGCGGCGGGGGCCCCCTCCTTCGCGACGTGCTTGAGGAACACGAGCGGGATGTCCCGGACGGCCTTGGCGCTGGCCTTCTCCCCGACGGCGTGGCCGCCCATCCCGTCCGCGACGACGTAGACGTGCCCGAGTTCGTGCCAGTGCGGCTCGTCGGTGGCCGGGTGCGTGGCGAACGCATCCTGGTTGTGGCTCCGTTTGACGCCGACGTCGGTGAGGGCGGCGTAACGGACTGCGTGCGACACGGGCATCCGAGTTTACCTCCGGAGGAGGGAGGTCGGGCGAGACGTTCCAGACATTGTAGCCGGCCGGCCGCACCGTGGGGATGCGTTTCGGACGGACTTTCCCGCCGAACCCGCCTTGACCGGGGCGGGCGGGGCGGTTATCCGGGGCGTGCTCTTCACCATAGCACCAACCCGGCCCGCGGGCGGGAGGCGGAATGCGAACCGGGGGTTGGAATCGGGGTCTGGCGGCGTGCGCGGTCGGCCTCGCCGTGGCGGCGGCCGGGTGCGTCGACCGGCGGTTCGTCGTCGAGACGAACGTGCCCGGCGCGCTCGTGTCCGTGGACGGCAAGCAGATCGGCCCGAGCCCGGCGGACGGCTGGTACACGTACTCCGGGTGCTACGAGTTCCAGGCCGTCGCCCCCGGCTACCGGCCGCTGACCGAAAAAGTCCGGTTCAAACCCCGGTGGTACGACTACCCGCCGCTCGACCTGTTCGCGGAAGTGCTGTGGCCCGGCCGGATCGAGGACGTCCGCCGGGTGCGGCTGGAGCTCGAACCGGCGCGGCCGGTCCGCACGGACGAACTCCTCGGGGAAGCCGAGTTCCTCCGGGACCGCGGCCGCAGCCTGCCGGAACCGACCGTCCCGGACGACGCCCCGAAGCCGCCGCCGCTGCCGAAGCCGCCCCCCCAGCCGGGGACGCTGCCGCACAGCGGGACGACCCCCGTGCCGCTGCCGGGGTTCACCCTGCCGCAACCGCCGGGGTACTCGTCGTACAACCGGTAGGCTCGCGGCGGGAACCGCGCAACGTGTCGAGCCGCGGACGCCAGTCCCCGGGTCCGAGTCGCAGTCACCCGCCCACTGGCGTGGGCGGCTCGCCACAGTGCGCGATCAGCGAGCCGCCGACGCCAGTCCCCGGGTCCGAGTCGCAGTCACCCGCCCACTGGCGTGGGCGGCTCGCCACAGTGCGCGATCAGCGAGCCGCGGACGCCAGTCCGCGGGTGACGACGCCGCACCCGCCCGCAGGCCCGGGCTCACTTTCCCGCCCACCTCCGCCCGGTTCCGCTACAATTTCTAATTGCGTCGCCGGCGTCCCGTTCCTCACTGGTCCCGACATGGAGTCCACCGCGACCTACCAGCCGCTGTCGCCGCACCCGCAGAAGGACGGGCCGCTGGTGACGAAGTACCTGACGCTGCTGAAATCCGCGGAAGTGACGTGGGCGGCCCGGTCCTGCGACCTCCGGGTGCTCGGCCGCGGCGGGCAGGGGGTCGTGCTGCTCGCGCGGCGGAACGGGGCGGACGGGTTCTCGCTGCCGGTCGCCCTCAAGGTGTTCTCCCCGGAGTCGTACACGTCCGGGGAGGCCTACGACGAGGACATGGGCCGGGTCGCCGCGGTGGCCAAGAAGGCGGCCACGGTCCAGCACGAGAACCTCGTCTACGTCTACGACTTCGAGTCGCTCGACGGCGTCCGGGTCATGTCGATGGAGTGGGTGGACGGCCACGACCTGCGGGAGCTGCTCACCCCGGACACGCTCGACCGCACCCGCCGCCGGCTCGACCCGGAGCACTGGGACTACGTCACCGACGTGGTCATCACGGCCGGCCCCGTCCAGCCGCGGTTCAAGCCGGGCGTCGCGATCCAGGTGGTCCGGGACTGCCTCGCCGCGCTCGCCGCGCTGCACCGGGACGGCGTCGTCCACGGGGACTTGAAGCCGGCGAACATCATGCTGAAGCGGACCGGGTCCGCGAAGGTCGTGGACATCGGCTCGGCCGTGGACCTGAAGCGGGCCGGCGGCCGGCGGGTGTGGTCGCCCCTGTACGCCGCCCCGGAAGTGCTCGACGGCGAACCGGTGACGGCGAAGTCCGACCTCGCGAGCCTGGGGTACGTCCTCGTCGAGATGCTGTCCGGCCGCCCGGCGTTCGACGGGGTCGCCAGCTTCGACGACCTGCGGGAGATGAAGCGGACCCTCGAACGGCGGCTGCCGGACCTGCTCCCCGCGGACGTGGTGCAGGACGAACAGCTCGTCGGCCTGTGCCGGCGGCTGGTGGCGGCCGACCCCGCGAAGCGGTTCAAGGACGCCCTGGCCGCGGACCTGGAACGCCGGGGGGCGGCCGCGTTCCACCGCCGGCTGGTGAAGGGGGATCTGGCCAGCGAGTACGGCAACGACATCCGCGTCTGGCTGGAGCGACTCGGGCCGGGCACCGCGTCGCCCTCGCCCCCGGCGGGGTCACGACCGAACGGATGACCCGGCGGGGGCGTCGGTCAGCAGGCGACTCAGTTCCGCCGGGTCCACCGGCTTGACGAGGTGGTGGTCGAACCCGGCGGCGGCGCTCTTCGCCCGGCCGTCGTCCAGGCCCCACCCGGTCAGGGCGACCAGCACCATCCGCTGCCCCCAGGGTTCCGCCCGGATGAGCCGGGCCGCGTCGTACCCGTTGAGCTTCGGCATCCCGATGTCCATCAACACGAGGTCCGGGCGGAACGCCTCCGCGGTCCGGACGCCGTCCTCGCCGTCCGGCGCGGTGCGGACGTCGTTGCCGAGCAGCGTCAGGAGCTGGCCGAGCGAGTCGGCCGCGTCCGCGTTGTCGTCGACCACGAGGACGCGGCGGCCGGCCCCCGCGCCCTCCTCGGCCGTCGGGGCCGGCGGCGCGGCCGGCGGCGCGGCGAGGACCGGCAGGCGGACGACGAACTCGCTCCCCGCCCCCTCCCCCCCGCTCCGGGCCTCGACCGTGCCGCCGTGCATCTCCACCAGCCGCTTGACGAGCGACAGCCCGAGCCCGAGCCCGCCGGTCGTCCGCTCCAGCGTGCGGTCGACCTGGGTGAACATCTCGAACACCCGGCCGAGCATGGCCGGCGGGATGCCGATCCCGTCGTCCGTCACGGTCACGACCGCGGTCCCCTCTTCCAGCCGGACGGCCAGCCGCACGTGCCCGCCGCGGGGGGTGTACTTGGCCGCGTTGGTGAGCAGGTTCGCCACCACCTGGGCGAGCCGGGTCGGGTCGCCGTCGACCGGGACCGGGTCGTCCGGCACGGCCACGGCGAAGGCGTGCCCGGCGGCCTCCACTTGCGGGCCGGCCGTCTCGACGGCGGCCGCGATCACCGCCCGCAGGTCGGTCCGCTCCCGGCGGAGTTCGAGCTTGCCGAGGGTGATGCGGGACACGTCGAGCAGGTCGTTCACCAGCCGGACCATTTGCGTCAGCTGCCGGTCCATCATCGCCCGGGTCTGCTGGACCGCCTCGCTGCCGCCGGCGAGTTTCAGCACCTGCAGACCCGTCCGGAGGGGGGCCAGCGGGTTGCGGAGTTCGTGAGCCAGGGTCGCGAGGAACTCGTCCTTGCGGCGGTCGGCGTCCCGGAGCCGTTCCTCCCCCAGCCGCCGGTCGTGGACGTCGAACACGCACCCGACGTAGCCGACGAACGCGCCGCCGTCGAACCGGGGGAGGCCCGCGTCGACGGCCCACCGGTACTCGCCGTCGTGCCGTCGGAGCCGGTAGTCGATGCGGAAGGGCTGCCGGCCGTCGTTGGCCGCGAGGAAACTGGCCTCCGTCGGGGGCAGGTCGTCCGGGTGGACGCACGCCAGCCAGCCGAGGCCGAGGTTCTGGTCGGCCGTCGTGCCGGTGAACTCGCACCACTGCCGGCTGATGTAGGTGCAGGAGCCGGCCGGGTCCGTCACCCACAGCATCGCCGGGGCGTGGTCGGCCATGCTCCGGAAGTGGGCCTCGCTGTCCCGCAGGGCGGCCTCGGCCCGCCGCAGGGGGGTCGCGTCGAAGTAGTAGCACACCACCCCGTGCCGCCCGTCCGGCAGGACGATCCGGTGGAGTTCCCACTCGTACCCCTCGACCGTGCCGGTGTCGGCGCGGGGGTTGACGAAGTCCGCGGAGCGGTACGGCTCGCCGGTGTCGAGCGTGTGCCGGAAGATGCGGACGACCTCGGCGGCGACCGGCTCGGGCCACAGGATCCGCATGGCCTCGTCGAACGGCCGGCCGACGACCGGGCGGACGTTGGCGAACGCCTTCTCCCGCGACCCGGCGTTCATCGAGGCGATGCGGAAGTCCGAGTCCACGATGTAAATTCCGAACGGGCACTGCTCGACCAGCTCGGCGAGCGTCCGCCGGCCGTTCTCGCGCTCCCGTTCGACCCGCAACTGCTCGGTGATCTCCTGGACGATGACCCCGACGCCGTCCGGCCGGCCGTCGGGGCCCAGGACGGGGAACCAACTCTCCCGCCACGCCCGCTTGACGCCGGGGGCCTTGGGCGTCTCTCCTTCGAGGACGAAATCGGAAATGATCTCGGCGTCGCGCATCACCCGGCGGAACATGGTCGCCACTTCTTCGTGCAAGTCCGGAACGACCTCCGCCACGGTCTTGCCGAGGTGGGCTTCGACGGGCAAGCCGTTCATTTCGGCCAGCGGGCCGTTGATGTGCCGGTAGCGCATGTCGGCGTCGAGCAGGACGATCCCCACCGGGGCCGAGGCGATCAGGCCGTTGAGGGTCGCCGCCGTCCGCTGCAGTTCCGCCTCGACCTGTCTCCGGGCGGTGATGTCGAGCGCCCCGCCGACGGCCCCCCGCACCCGGCCGTCGGCGTCGTACAGCGGGGCGGCGGAGATCAACTCGCTCACCACCCGGCCGTCGTCGAAGACGATGTCCATCTCCTCGTTCACCACCACCTCGCCCCGCGCCGCCCGCTGGACGGGCAGCCGGTCGGCGGGCAGTTCGACCCCGTTCCGGCAGACCCGAAAGTGGGCCGGCTGCTCGTCCGCCGGGGCGGACAGGGAGAGGTTCCAGGCGGGGGTCCGGAGCAGGTCCTGGGCCGCCCGGTTCCCCGTGATCGCCCGGCAGTCCGGGTCGTGGGCGACGAACACGCTGATCGGGAGCGTGTCGAGC
>CAYUHJ010000058.1:0-5566 GCA_964444365.1 uncultured Alcaligenaceae bacterium
CCCAAGGGGAGAGGGGAGGAAATCCCAGACACGTTTCCCCGAGGAGCCGGACCATGATTCGCGCGAACACGAAACCCCGGCCGGGGTTCACGCTGGTCGAACTGCTCGTCGTGCTGGCGATCATCGCCATCCTGATCGGCATCATCGTCCCCGCCGTCCAGCGGGTCCGCGGCGTCGGGACGAAGACGACCGCCGTGTCGGAGATCAACCAACTCGCCCTCGGCGCGGCCGACTTCAAGCGCGAGTTCGGGTTCTTCCCGCCGGACAGCTTCACGATCCCCGCGAACTCCGGCGACCCCGGGATGGCGACCCTCCGTCGGATGTTTCCCCGCTGGAACCCGAGCGGGGCGACCGGCCTCCCCAACGGGGGATCCCCACTGGACGGCAACCAGTGCCTCGTGTTCTTCCTCGGCGGCCCCGGCGGGACCGGGTGGGACGGAGCGAACCCGGCCAACTCGACGCCCGGCTCGAACAAGAAGGGGCCGTACTACGACTTCCCGACGAACCGCCTGGTCGGTGCCCCGGCTCGGTACGTCGACCCGTGGCGGACGCCCTACGCCTACTTCCGGTCGGTGGACGGCAACTACCCGTCCGGGTCCGTCACGTACGCCCCCGGCGGTGCCATTCAGCCATTCACGTCCGGGGGCCGACCGGTGAACCAGACCGGCGTGCAGGTCATCTCGGCGGGTCCGAACCAGGCCTTCGGCCCCGGTGGTACGTGGACCCCCGGCGTGGGGTCCTACACTCAGGCGGCCGCCGGCGGCGACGACCTCGGCAACTTCAACGAAGGGCTCGTCCTCGGGGCGCAGAACTGACCCCCGCACCGCACACCCTGGAGGGCCACCGATGACGACCGCTCCCCGCCGCGGCGGGTTCACGCTGATCGAACTGCTCGTGGTGATGGCGCTGATCGCCATCCTCGCGGCCATCGCCGCCGGCGCGTTCTTCCGCGTCCGGGCCAGCTCGGAAGTGTCGTCCACGCAGAGCAACCTGGAGAAGTTGAACGCGGGCATCGACCGGAAGTGGAAGGCGGTGCTCGATCAGGCGGCGATCGAGGCGAAGAACACGCCGTCGAGTTTCCAGAACGCCTGCGGCAACGACCCGGACCGCATCCGCGTCGTCTTGACGTACATGAAGCTCAAGAACGAGTTCCCGACATCTGTCGCCGAGGCGACCAACGCGGTTACATTTGGCGGGCTGACGCTGCCGGCCCGGACGGGGGCGTTTGGCCCGATCAGTACGTTCGCCGGCTCGGCTGACGAGCAATCGGCGGCCTGCCTCTTCCTGACTCTTACGAATACGGGCAGCGGCGGCGAGGTGTTCGACGTGACTCCGTTGCAATCCCAAGTCCGAACGATTAATGGGGTGCAAATGTTCGTCGATTCCTGGGGCCGGCCCATTGTGTTCCTTCGTCAAGCCTACTCTGGCGAACTCGACGCCGCCCCGTACAGCACCGGCGCGGCCCGCGACCCGCTCGATCCGCTGAACAAGTTGACCGGTTGGAGCAACCTCGCGACGTTCTGGGGCGTGATTCGGAACAACCCCGCACAATACAACCCCGGCGGTATGGTTCCCGGAACCTACACCAACAACCGGAACTGGGTGCCGACGGTGGTGTCGTTCGGCCCCAACGAGAGCATGGGCACGTTGTTAGGCAACCCCGGATCATCCACCGACGCCGGCAACGACAACCTCATCAGCTTCCGGCTCCGCCGTGCCGGCATGAAGGGGAACTAACATGACGCGGACAGGCACCCCCCGCCGCGGCGGGTTCACGCTGGTCGAACTGCTGGTCGCGATGGCGCTGGCCATCGTGCTGACGGCGCTGGCCGTCGGCGTCGCCGGGTCGGACGCCTTCGGGTCGTACAAGGTCGTCCGGTCCGGGGACCGCGTGTCCGGGTGGCTGCTCATCGCCAAGGGCCGGGCCGTCCGCGACGGCCAGCCCCGCGGCGTCCGGTTCTTCCGCACCGGCACGACGTTTACCAGCGCACAGTACATCGAAACCCCGGACGCCTGGGTGCCGAACCCCGCCCAGGAGGCGAACCCGACCGGGCCGCGGATCGTGTTCTCGTACAACACGAACACCGCGAATCCGCCCGCGGTGACCGACATGAAGTGCTACTTCGTCTCGGACACGGCGGCGGACCTGACCGCGTTCGCCGGTGCCACCTTGGGCACCGGCGCGATCCGCTCGGGCGACGTGCTGACGCTTCCGGAACTCGGCGGGGCCTTCCGGCTGACCGCGCACCCGGCCCTCCCCGCGACCGCGAACCGCGTCCAGTTCGGCGCGGCTCCGACCGCGAACAACGCCTCGGAAATCTTTCTATCGAGCATGCCGAATCTCGGTGCCGCGTACAGCGACCCCTCCACGCCGACCCCGCGGAAGGCGACGCTCGTTACCTACAAGTTCGCGTTCAACGGCGCGTCGCGGCCGCTGTTCGGCGAGCCGGCGCTGCTGGTCCCGGAGGGGACGGCCATCGTGTCCGACAACACGCGAACGATCGGCGTGAACACGGCCGGCACCTTCGACGTGGTGTTCCGGCCGGACGGGCAGGTGATGGTGGCCGACGCGACGGGTGCCCTGACCCGGTCGACCGGCATCGTCGTGCTGTGGATTCATGACACGGAAAAAGGGACGGCCGGCGAGCAGGCGCTCGTGACGGTCTACCCCACCGGGCAGATCGCGACGCACCCGCAAGGGCCGCCGGGGAACCTGCACCAGTACGTCCGCGACGGGCTGTACACCGGCGGGCTGTGAGCCCCACCGTTCCGAACCATGTCGACTTTCCGGAGGCCGCCATGACTCGCCGCCCGTCCCGACCGGGGCTGACCCTCACCGAGGCGCTCGTCTCGCTGTTCGTCGTCGCGCTCGGGCTGCTGTCGCTGCTGACGCTGTTCCCGCTCGGCGCGATGCAGATCGGCCAGGCCCTGAAGGACGACCGCGCCGCCCAGACCGCCATGCAGGCGGACGGGTTCCTGCGGATGTACTGGCAGACGAACGTGGTGGAAGGGACGACGGAGCGGACGGGCATTCGCGAGGCTCTGGTCAACCCCGGCGTCATCGGGCCGATCACGACCACGACGATGCCGCCTCTGGGGGGGACGATCTCCAACGTGGCGCTCGCCCCCCCCACTGTCATTGTTACCACCAGTTTGGACCACGGCCTAACTACCGGTGCGACGGTGCAGATCTCCGGCGTGGCAGGCATCTCTTCCGCGAACGGGACGTGGGTCGTGACGGTGATGAGTGGGACACAGTACCGGTTCACTCTCGCGACCGCGACAGGAACTTACGTTCCGGGGACCGGCACGTGGGTTCGGCCGGACAAGGTTGACGAGCCGAGCTATCCGGTGTTCGTCGACCCGCTCGGGTGGCAGGCGCGGTTGGCCCTGACCGCGGAACAAGCATGGATCTCGCGTTCAAATACGGTCACGGCGAGCACGGCTACCGCCGTCCCCCCCCGGCGGGGGCTGGCGGCCCTCACCACGACCGGGGCAATCTTCCGGGCGTGCTGCCTGACGGACGACATGTCGTTCCAGCAGAACGGGTCGCCGGCCGCCACGGTCGACTGGGGGGCGAAGTACAACTGGTCGGCGGTGGTCCAGAGCCCGAGGATCGGCAACCCGCAAATCGCGAACCTGACGATCCTCGTGTTCGACGGCCGGCCCTTATTGTTAGGTGCTTCGAACACCGAACTGCTCGTGAACGCGAGTTCGCCGACGACCGTAACGTCGGGTACTCCGGTGTCCACGGTCACGTTCACCCTGCCCTCCGGATACGACGGGACGTTGAACTACGTCCGCAAGGGCGGATGGATCATGGACGGGGCGATCACACCGGGGGCAAGTGCCGCACCCGTCCGGTTGGCGAACTTCTACCGGATCGTCGGGGTGAACCCGACCGGGCCGGGTGCGTTCACAGTGGATCTGGAGACGCCGCTCCGCTCGCCGTCATCTCACACGCCGCGTTTTTATGTGTTCGCGGGGCTGACCGAGGTGTTCGAGCGGCCGCAGTTGCGGCCGGTGAGCGAGTTGCCGTAACCCGTCACGTCGTTGCCGTCCGTCCCATCCGCTCCGGAGTGAAGCCATGACATCCGCCCCTCATCTCGCCGGCCGCCGCCGCGGCGGGTTCACGCTGGTCGAACTCCTCGTCGCCGCGGCCCTGTGCGTGGTCATCATGACCGTGTTGGCCGTGTCGTTCCGCAGCGGGATGGACACCCTCAGTCAGATGAAGACCATCGGCGATCTGACGGACAAGTTGCGGTCGGCCGAGGTTGTTATCCGAAACGACCTGTCGGCGTATCACCTGGAAGACGAGACCGGGCTGTCAGTCCGCGTGAGTGACCGCGCCGTGAACAAGAAGTGGGACGGCACGAACTTCGGTTGGAAAGGAACCCAACAGAAAAAGGGCTTCTTCCGAGCGACTCAAGGCTCCACTCCGACAGTCGAGGGGACCACCGAGGCGGGAGCCGTGTCTCGTGCCCGGGACCACTGGATGCATTTCACCACGAAGTCGAGCGGACTGACGCAGCAGGACATTTTCACGGCCGCTGTTCCCATAACGCCCGTCAACGTCGCGTTGGACGCGAACCTTCAGAACGGGTTTTCTGCAGCCGGCCGGCTGTCGAGCACATGGTCCGAGGTGGCGTACTTTCTCGGCACTCCGCCGGGTGCCCCCAACACCGCCGACAACCCCGGCCTGCCCGGATCCGGGCTCCAGTTGTATACCCTGTACCGCCGGCAGCGTGTGATCGCACAAACGGCTCCGAGCACGCCAACCGTCAAGCTCACCGCCGCCGAGATCCCGCTGTTCCCGGATTTGAGCGTGAACGCCTCGGGCGATCTGAACACGCCCCTGTCGATCTTCCTTGACGGGAACCGTCTCGGTGCCGGAGCGGTCCCGACGCGGCAGGTGGATTCGACCTCCCAGCCGACCGGCAACGACATTCTCTTATCCAACGTTGTGTCCTTTCAGATTCAGTTGATGCTGAACAACGACGTGGATTTCTCAGACATTCCTGGCGGCACATGGGATTCCGCCAAGGCGAGTGCCGGGACCCGCATCCGCGGGGTACAGATTCGCCTCCGGGTGTACGACGTGCGGAACGCCGTCACCCGGCAGATGACGATTCAGCAGGACTTGTGATTCTCTCCCCTCTCCCCATGGGGGAGAGGGGTTGGGGGTGAGGGGAACGGCCACAGCAGTCAGGACGTTTCTTTCCCCTCATGATGCGTCTCGCGGGGTGGGGTCTTCCCCTCACCCGGCCTGACGGCCACCCTCTCCCCCAAGGGGCGAGGGTCTGACTTGCCCGGACACCCGTCGGAGTTCGACCATGCTGACCCGAGTCGCCGTTCGCCGCCGGCCGGCCCGCCGCGGGGCGATCCTGCTCATCGTGCTGACGATGCTCGCGCTGTTCGCGGTCGTCGGGCTCAGCTTCGTGCTCTACTCGGAAAGCGAGGCGACGGCCGCCCGCATCCACAAGATGTCGCGGATGGTGCCGTCCGACGACGCCCCGCCGGACCCGACCCCGTTCGCGAACGCGGTGTTCGGGCAGATCCTGTACCC
>CAYUHJ010000058.1:5576-22797 GCA_964444365.1 uncultured Alcaligenaceae bacterium
CCTGTACCCCGTCGGCGACACCGGCGACGCGACCCTGTCCGGGTTCCGCGGCCACGACCAGGCGACGATGGTCTACGGCAACCGGCCGGGGGACTTGAACTTCATCCCGTACAACGGCGTCGGCGGGTTCCAGGAGACGGTCGGCCTGCCGTCCGGCGGCCTGCCGCGGATGCAGGTCATCAACTACTCGTGGCAGTTCGACCGGACCACTCCGGCCAACAGCCGCGTCGTCGACCCCGAGCACGTCAGCACGACGCCCCGCGACCAGACCGCTGTGGCGGCTCCCCCCACGTCCGCATACGTCGGCAAGAACGCGGCGTACACCTACCCGGACCGCAACAACGCCTTCCTCGCGGTCGTCAACCCGAACACCGGCGAGGTCGTCGTCCCGTCGTTCCACCGGCCGAGTACGTTCGGTCCCATGCTTCCGCCGCCGAATGCCGGATCGAACGCGAATTGGACGAACACGGAAGGCCGGTACATGCTCATCCGCCCGCGGCCACAAGAGCACTCGACCGATTTCCCGTTCCCGCCGATGAACCCGGACGGCACCTACACCGGCGACGTGCAGAACCTCATTTACATGAACGGTCGGCAGAAGAACGACAGCGTGTGGGTCGACGCGAACCTGCCGGTCGTCCGGTGGCGGGGCCGGCTGATCAAGCCGCTCGTCGCCCCGCTCGTCCTGCCGCTCGACGGCCGGGTGAACCTGAACGTGGCGGGCAACCTCAAGGGCGGCACGCACGCCTCCAACCAGGGCTACGGCCCGTGGGAGATCGACCTTAACGGCGTCCTCGGCACCGCCGCCGCGACGTTGATGGTCAATACCCGGTACGGCGGCGCGGTCCCGACCGTGAACGGCGGTGCCCCGACGGTGCGGTTGTTCCAGCCGGACGCCGGGAACTTCACCGACCCCGCGCTGCAGACGTCCCCTGCCGACTACGCACGGGTCGACTTCGACGGGACCGGGGCGACCGCTCCCCTCACGCTGCCGGCCGGTGTGAGCACCCAGCCGACGTACCCCGGCTTCGGGAACGCGGACGCCACCGAGGTGACCAACCACCCGGCCCTGTGGAACCCATTCCAGTGGGCGGCATTTGGTGTGTTTACACCTCCGTATCCGGCCGCTCCGCCACGTGTCTTCCCTCACTCGGACTTGCGACAATTATCAGCACGTTACTCGGATCGTTCTCTGAAGTATGGAGTTCCTTTCCTCGGGCAGTTGAGACCTGACGAGTTGGGTGCAGGGTTGCCCGCCGGGTCGGGGCCGTTCGTGGCGACCAACGCCGGCGACCCGAACCGCATTGCGGCCGTCCGCCGGGCGCTGACGACGACCATCAGCAACTCGGTGTCCCGCCCCGGCCTCGCGCCGAACTTCGGGCTGGGCGGGACCCAGACGCTCGACTTCGCCGGCGGGAACGTGCCCCCGGCGCTGACCGGCGTGCCGCAATTCCTGACCGCGTCCGCCGGGGCGTGGGCCGCGCCGGACGGGGCCGCCAACGTCGCGCGGAACCTGTGGGCCGGGGTCGGGTCGGTCGACCTGAACCGGCCGCTGGTCGACTACCGCGACGCCGCCACCCGCCCGGCGACGGTCAACGCCACCACCCCGTGGCCGCTGAACAACACGACCGTGACGGCCGCCTCCTACGCGGCCGCCCGGCTCGACCGCCACCAGTTCGCCCGCGACATCTTCGCCCGGTTGGTGCTCGCGACCGGGGCCAGCGCGACCGTCGCCCCGGACGCGAACGGGAACCTGCTGGCGACGCCGACGGTCGCCGCCGGGTCGCCGCAGTTCGACGCGCTCCGGTGGCTCGCCCAACTGTCGGCCAACATCGTCGACCAGATCGACGCGGACGACGTCAGCACCGCGTTCGTGTGGAACGCGGTCGACCCGAACGACCCGTTCAACGCGGCGAACTTCGACGTGGCCGGGGCCGCACCGGCCATCAACAACCGCACGGTGTTCGGCGTCGAGCAGCCGCGGTTGGTGCTGAACGAGATCTACGCGGAGGCCGCCAACAGCCAGGCGGACCGCACGGCCACGTCCGCCGCCAACCCGTTCCAGGTGCGGTTCTTCATCGAACTGCTGAACCCCGGCATGGCCATCTCGGACCCGGCGAACCCGCTCTACTTCGACAACACCGCACCGGGTGCGGTCCCCCTCCGGTTCGGCGGGGCGGCCGGGATTTCCTGCTACAAGATCGACGTGTACCGGCGGCAGGGCACGAACGTCCGGACCAGCCTGACCGGCCCGACGAGTGCAGCCAACGTGACCGGCATCCCGCTTCCGGGCACGACCCCGGACCTGTCGATGGACTTCCTCGACGTGACCAGCCCCGCCGGGTCCGCCGACCGCCTGGAGCCGAACAACGGCCAGTACAAGGCCACCAACCCGAACCGCAACGGGTTCGCGGTCATCGGCCCGGAACTCAACCCGGCCCAGACGGACAACGTCGCGTTCGTCCCGGACACGGGGGCGTTCCCGTTCAACCAGATGCTGCGGAAGCCCACCCCCGGTGGAGCCAGCACCAACAAGCTCCAGTACGACACGCCGCAGAACAAGGAGACCGAGTGGGAAGACCCGGCCGCAATGCCGCCGGCGGGGTCGTACAACCACGTGAACGCGAACCAGCACGCGGTTGTGCTGCGGCGGCTCGCCTGCCCGTACCGGCCGGAGGCGGCCGACAACCCGTACATCACGGTCGACTACATGTCCCGCGTCCCGGTCCGCGACGCGGTGCGGGTGACGGTGGAAAGCGCGGCGATGGCCAACGACGGCGTCCGGACGCCGGCCGTAACCCCGACCGGGTTCCGCTCCGTCGGCCGGGTGCAACCCTTCGCCGGGGACGAGTCCGCGGACCCCGACACCGGGACGATGGCGACCGGGCTGACCGTCCGCCAGCAGCCCGCCCCCGCCCTCACCGCCCAGCAGCACACGTTCTTCCAGCACAACGGCGTGTCGAACACCCTTCCGGGCGCGACCGACGCCACCCTTGCCCTGCCGTTCCAGTGGATGACCCACCTGGACCGGAAGCTCGTCAACGCCACCGAACTGCTGCACACGGCCACCGTGCCACCGCACCAACTGACCCACCGGTTCGCGATCCCGAACGGAGCCGCCCCCGCGTTCCACCGCCACGACTTCCAGCGGCCGACGCTCGGGGCCGACCCCGCCGGGGCGCTGCTCGCCCCGCAGTCCCCGGCGTACCGGCTGTTCGACCTGCTCTCCGTCAAGCCGTGGGGCCACGGCCAAGCCCTCGGCGGCCGGGTGCCGGGGAAGGTGAACATCAACATGCTCTGGGACCAGGACCCGACGACCGGCCGGTCCCAGGTGTTCGACGCGCTGCTGCTCGCGAACGGGGCCGTCCCCGCGGGGAACGGGTTCCTGGCCACCGACCTCACCACCATCTGGACGAACCTCCGCCAGACCCGCACGCCCGGCTTCCCGAACGTCGGCACCACGGTCCACGAGGACGCCGCGGGGACCGACCGCCCGTTCCGCGCCCTCGGCTCGCCGATGCTGGCGGCCGACGGCACGACCGTCCTCACCGCCGCGGGGCTGAACGACACGATCTTCCGCCCCCGCACCTCGACCGACACGCTGTCCCTGTTCCAGCGGGTCGACGCCGGGAACACGCTGCACCCCTACCAGTCCTGGGAGCCGCTGCGAAAAGTCTTCAACAACCTGACCACGACCACCGACTGCTACCTCGTCGCGTTCACGATCGGCTACTTCGAGGTGCAGAACACCGGGCCGTTCGGCGTGACCAACGTCCCCCGCCTCGGCCGGGAGGTGTACAACGTCGTGCCCGGCGACATGCGGGCGAAGTACGTCGGCGTCGTCGACCGCACCCAGATCGGCGTCGACAACGCGGGCAATCAGGTCGGCCCATCCTGGTTCGCGGACCTCGCCGAGGCGGCCCCGGTCGGGACCACGTCGGTCCGGTTCCCGGCCCCGTACGTGGACGGCGTCCCGCAGACCCCGACCGCCCTCCGCATCGGCACCGGCGACGGCGCTTACGGCGACGGCGAGTGGGTCACCGTCTCGGCCACCGCCCTCGACGCGGCAACCGGCCTGATGACCGCCACCGTCTCCGCGACGACCAAGCCCCACCCGGCCGGGTCGCCCGTCAGCAACATCTTCCTCCGGAACCCCGGCCCACAGGCCGGCTTCAACGTCAACGACCCGAAGTACAAGGGCGTCCTGCCGTTCTTCACCAAGGTCGAGCCGACCCTGCCGTAAGGCCCCGGTCGGCACCCCCGCGTCGAACCCCCGGCGGCCCGCGGACCCCCGTCCGCGGGCCGCGGCGCGTTGGCATGTCATCCGCCGCCCGCGGTCGCTATCCTGACGGCTGACCCTCGGCCCCGTCTGATAACGGACCCCCGACCCATGACCGCCCCCAAAGTCTACATCGAAACCGTCGGCTGCCAGATGAACGTCCTCGACAGCGAACTCGTCGTCGGGTCGCTCAAGCGGCACGGGTACGCCCTGACCGACACCCCCGCCGACGCGGACGTCATCCTGTTCAACACCTGCTCCGTCCGGGAGCACGCGGAGGAGAAGACGTACTCCGCCATCGGCCGGGCGCTGCCGCGGAAGCGCGAGCACCCGGACACGGTCGTCGGCGTCATCGGGTGCATGGCCCAGAAGGACGGCGAGGCGGTCGTCGCCCGCGCCCCGCTCGTCGACCTGGTCGTCGGCACCGGCCAGCTCGCGAAGATCCCGGACCTCATCGGCGAGGTCCGCCGCACCAGGCAACCGCAGTTCGCGCTCAGCCTCGGCCGGGCGGACGGCGGCCGGCACGAGGTGGAAGCCAGCTTCGAGAGCTACGACCCGGCCCGCGACCCGGAGATGCGGCCGACCCCGTTCCAGGCCTACGTCCGCGTGCAGATCGGGTGCGACAAGTTCTGCACCTACTGCGTCGTGCCGAGCACCCGCGGCCCGGAACAGAGCCGGCACCCGGACCACATCGTCAACGAAGTCCGCGTGCTCGTGGACCAGGGGTGCAAGGAAGTCACGCTCATCGGGCAGACGGTCAACAGCTACGTCTACGACCACGGCGACGGCCGCCGCACCCGCCTCAGCGACCTGATTTCCCGGTTCCACGACACGCCGGGCCTGGAGCGGATCAAGTTCGTCACCAACTACCCGAAGGACATGACCGACGACCTGCTCGACGCCGTGCGGGACTTGCCCAAGGTGGCCAAGTACCTGCACGTCCCCGCCCAGAGCGGGTGCGACGAGGTGCTGAAGCGGATGAAGCGGAACTACACGGCCGGGTTCTACCGCGACATGCTCGCCCGGTGCCGGGAGCGGGTGCCGGGCGTCGCGGTCAGCTCGGACTTCATCGTCGGGTTCTGCGGCGAGACCGAAGACAGTTTCGCGAAAACGCTCGAACTGGTGCGGGAAGCCAGGTTCAAGAACTCGTTCATCTTCAAGTACAGCGAGCGGCCGAACACGAAGGCCGCCGACCGGTACCCGGACGACGTGCCGGACGACGTCAAGAAGCGGCGGAACAAGGACCTGCTCGAGGTGCAGGACGCGAACTGCTACCGGGACAACCTGTCCTTCGTCGGGACGGCGGTGGAGGTGCTGGTCGAAGGCCCGAGCCGGCACGGCAAGCGGGCGGCCGGCCCGGTGAACCAGCTCACCGGGCGGACGATGACCGACCACATCGCCGTCTTCGACGGCACCGACCGGCTCGTCGGGCAGATCGTGACGGTGGACGTCACCCACGCCAGCGGGTTCACGATGTACGGCACCGTCCGAACGACCCACGTCGTCGGGGCGGACCCCCGCGACCCGGTCACCCGCCCGCGGCGGATCGGGCTCGCGGTGGTCTGACGCCTCCCGGCGGCGGTCCAGAATCTTCTGAAGCAGTTCGCGGATCTGCTCCGTCCGGTCGGCGGATTCCTCCGCCACTTCTTCCCACTCTTGTTCGTCCTCGTCGTCCTCCGTGACCGCGGCGGGAGGGGACGCCGGGACGAGCGGGCGGAGTTCGCCGTGGTCGGCGGTGCCGGTCAGCGTCCCGCCGTGCCGCATCCGGGTCATCTCGAGGCGGAAGATCTCGCCCCCGGCGGCGAGCACGTCCCGCGGGCTGGCGGTCCGGGAGGTCAGCACGGAGCGGAACGCGGCGACGGCCTCGAACACGGCGGCGGTCCAGGTCTCCCGTCGGGCGGCGAAGTCGGACATGGCGGCACCTGAGAAGTGAAGGGGAGGGGCAGACACTTCTCTACGCTGCAAATGAACATTTGTCAAGTATTCGAGCGGCCCGACCCCCGGGCCGACGCGGTGCGTGAAAGTAGGCCACTCGCTCCGCGAGTTGCGGGCTCAGGTCCCGAGAGAGGTGTACTCCAAGCGGGCTGATTTGATCTCGCTTGGAGTTCTGGTCCCCTCCCCCTTGAGGGGGGAGGGTGAGGGTGGGGGTGGTTTGGGGAGTGGAGCTTTCACCCCCACCCCAACCCTCCCCCCTCAAGGGGGAGGGAGAACGATCAAGTCTCCGCGCGTGAAGTATCCATTCGTGTCTCAGGGCGGAAGCGCAGTCACTCGCGGAGCGAGTGACCGACTGAATCGGGCAAGATGATTCGCGCTGTTCTGGGTTCGGCCGTCCCAGGAGCCGCGAACGGCCGGCCTCCGCGGCGGCGGGTACGGGAACCGAGTTCGGACCGCCTAGGTCGACTTCGCCGCCGGGGGCGGGGGCCGGTCGCCGGGGCGGGAGCCCGGCTTCGTCAGCAGGCCGCTCTTGCGGAGGTAGTCGGTGGCCATCGTGCGGCGGCGGACGGGGTCGTCGTGTTCGTCCTCGATGTCGCCGATGATTTCCTCCAGCACGTCTTCCAGCGTCAGAATCCCGAGCGTCTTCCCTTCGGAGTTCCGCACCACCGCCATCGGCCGCTTCGTCTTGCGGAACAGCCGCAACGCCGTGGCGACGGGTTCGTCCGGCGGCAGGAACTGCGCGGGGTAGATCGCGTCTTCGAGCACCACGACCCCGCGGAGGCTGAACAGGAAGAACAGGTCCTTGGTGTTGACCACGCCGACGATCTTGTCCGGGTTCCCGTCGTACACCGGCATCCGGGTGTGGGCCCCTTCCCGCACGGATTCCAGGATTTTGTCCGGGGAGGTGCTCAGTTCCAGGGCGTTCACCTTGTCCCAATGGACCATCACGTCCGCGACGTTCTTGTCCGACAGGGCGAACACGTTGAGCACGAAGTCGGCCGCGTCCGGGTCGATCAGCCCGGCCTCTTCGGTGTGCTCGATGATGAGCCGCAGCTCGTCGACGCTGTGGACCTCCCCCTCGTCCGTGGCCTTGAACCCGCACCACTTCAGGAACAGGCCGCTCGACCCGTTCATCAGCCGGATGAGCGGGCGGGACATGCGGGCGAAGGCGTTCAAGGGGGGTGCGATGAGCAGGGCGATCTTCTCGCTGGACTGCAGCGCCACGAGCTTCGGCATCTGCTCGCCGAACACGACGTGCAGGTACGTCACGAACCCGAGGGTGACGGTGACGGACAGGGTCCGGGTGACGACGCCCTGCCACGCCCCCGGCAGGGCGGCGAACGCGGGGCGGAACAGCTCCGCGATGGCCGGCTCCGCCACGAGGCCGAGCGCGAGGCTGGCGAGGGTGATCCCGAGCTGGGCGGCGGCGACGCTGTCGTTCAGGTTGTCGATCGACGCGAGCAGGGCCGACGCCCGCGGCTTCTTCTGGCCGACCAGTTCCTGCACCCGCGACCGCCGCATGGCCACGAGCGCGAACTCGGCGGCCACGAAGAAGGCGTTCACGGCGATCAGGATCGGCACGGTCACGAGCCCGACCCAGATCAGGTCCGGGTCGTGCGGCGAGGCGGCGTCGGCGAACACGGGTGGGGTGAACTCCTGACGGGAAACGGCCCCGCCCCGGTCGGGGGACCGGGGCGGAGAGTCATTCTAGCAATCAGAGTGCCACCGAACGGGTTTACGGCTCGGGTGGCCGACTCGCTCCGCGAGTCGGCACGCTTGGGAGAAGGACGTTCTCGCTGTCAAATTCAAGCGAGGTCACTCGCGGAGCGAGTGACCCACCCGAACCACTCACCGGCCGCGGCCTGTCGCGATCCGGACGGTGTCGCCCGCTTGGGTCGCGCTCAGGGCGAGGCCCGCCGGCCGGGACACGGACGCGGGGACCGCACCGGTCCAGGGGAACTTCACGTCCGCCGCGGACGCCACCACCTGCGACCGGCCGTCGGCCCCGGCCTCCCGGATTTCCAGCGTCACCTTCCGCGTCAGGTTCGTCACCCCGCGGGGTTGCGGCGGCAACGCCAGCACCGGGCCCGTCCCCGCGCTCCACCCGTCGAGCGGGGCGGACACCATTTCCGGCGGGAAGTTCACCGGCGTCGTCTTCTCCTCGACGACCGTCACCGGGACCATCACGTCCGACCCGCCGACGGCCTTCGCCGCGTCCGGGCCGGTCAGCAGCCATTCGCCGCTGACCTTCATCGACCGCCGGTCGGCGGCGACCTCGACCTTCACGCCCTTCACGACGGTCCCCGGCTTGACCTCGCCGAGCTTCGCCTCCGCGATGGTGCAGCCCGGCCGGGCCGGGACCGCCTTCTCGAACGCCTTCGTCCCCTTCGCCGGCACGGGGAACGACGCGATTTCGGTGACGGCGATCCGCTCGACGCGGGTGCCCGAATCCTGGACCCGCAGGACCGTGGACAGCGACCCGGCCGCCGGGGCGGACACCGTCACCGTCGCGGACTGCTTGATCGCGGTCGTCCCGGTGTGGCCGATCAGCTGGATCGGGTACTTGCCCGGCTTGTCGAACACGACGAGCCGCTCGAACGCGCCGGGCGCGGTCGACACTTCGAGCTTGTCGCCGAGGTCCCAGATGACCTTGTCCGCGTTCTTGACCTCGCCGCGGATGCGGAACGTGGCCGGGGCGAGCGCGCGGGGTTCGATCGGCTCGACGGTCAGCCCGGTGATCGTCGGCGGCTGGGTCTGGGGCGCGGCCGCGGCCGACAGGTCGACGGGGACGGTCCGCTCGTTTTCGTCCGACAGGAAGTTGCGGACGGTCAGCTTCACCGGGTAGCTGCCCGGCTTGGCGTAGGTGTGCGTGACCGCCTTGGCCTCCGGCGAGAACGGCTCCAGCGGGGTGCCGTCGCCGAAGTCCCACCACCCGGACTCGCCGGTCCCGTGGTTCTGGCAGGTGACGGTCAACCCCTCCGCGCTGACGGCGAAGTTCGCGACCGGCGTCGTCGGCTTCACGACCTTGTCCACGATCGCGGTGAAGTACGTCGCGACCGCCCCGGACGTGAGCCCGAGGACCGCGGCGACGGACGCCTTGAAGAACCCGCTCATCCCCGATTTCCCTTCCGCCATGCCGGCTCCTCCGTGAATCGGACCCCGTCCCGGTGGGGCTGCGGGCGGAACATACCCCATCGCGGCGGGCCGGGGGAAGCCCGAGTGACCGGGGTCCGTACAATTGCGGCATGTCACGCACCGCCACCATCCGCCGCGAGACGGCGGAAACGAAGATCGACCTGACCCTGGACCTCGACGGCCGCGGCACCGCGGACGTCGCCACCGGGGTCGGGTTCTTCGACCACATGCTCACCCACCTCGCCCGGCACGGGCTGTTCGACCTCCGCGTCCGGTGCGACGGGGACCTGCACGTCGACGCCCACCACACGGTCGAGGACGTGGGCATCTGCGTCGGGAAGGCGCTCGTCCACGCGCTCGGGGACAAGGCCGGGATCCGCCGGTACGGGGACGCCACCGTGCCGATGGACGAGACGCTGGTGACGGCCGCCGTCGACCTGAGCGGCCGGCCGTTCCTGGTGTGGAAGGCGGACGTGCCGACGGAACTGCTCGGCACCTTTTCGTCCCAACTGTCGGAAGAATTCTGGCGGGCAGTGTCGTCCGTCGGCGCGTTCAACCTGCACGTGATCCTACACCACGGGAAGAACACGCACCATGTCGTCGAGGCGACCTTCAAAGCGGTCGCGAGGGCGCTGCGGCAGGCGGTGGAACCCGACCCCCGCGGGACCGGCGTGCCGTCCACGAAGGGCGTGTTGTAGCAAGCTGTTCCATGCTCGGGGACGTCTGCCGATACCCCGGTGCGAGTCTGGTCGGTAAATCAAGCGAGCGACCCCATATTCAGCATGACGCTGGTCGCCCGCCCAACGGCCCATGAAATAGTCGATTGTTGTAACGATTGACTTTTAGTGGCAAGGCGATTCTTGTTCTTTGGCGAGTTTCGAGCCAGAGCCTGCCATCGCAGAAAGGGGACGGAAGGTCATCACGCCGTTCTCGAACCCCAAGCCGTAGATTTGCCCCGAATCGCAGGGCGAGCACTCCACGCCGCTCCCCTCCAGGGGACACGTGGCGTAGGGCATGAACCCGACATATCGCCAGCCATAGAGCCGTTTCTTCCCGTCCGGGCCGCGGCTGATCACCGATTCGTAATACCCCAACGGGACGTTCGTCGCGCAGACGACGAATGAGTTTCCTACAACTTTCGCTTTATCTCCTACAGCTTTAGGAATCGCCTCAAGCAACTTCGCAGTCGCTTCAATGTTTTCCGGAACCCGACTATCAATCTTCACGTTCAGTTCGGTGAGGTTCCAACCATTTTCGAGCTTGAAGCTGGTTTCATTCTTGCCGATCCCGGTTTTGGCACGAATCGAATACTCCTCGGAAAAATCGGGCAGCCATTCCAGTTTCATCGTGACAAACTTTCCAGATAAGGCTCCAGATTTGGTTGACTTATCTGGCTTTTCATCTTTGAATTCCGTAATCGTCACTTCTTCTGTGTATGGCTGAACAAGCAAGTACGGCTTCGGTCGATAGAAGCGAACTCCTCGATCGTGCGGGCCGGGATCCTTATGGACGACCGTGGCGGCGCAGCCCACCAACAGTGACGTTGCCAAGATGAGCGTCGTAACTCGCGACTTTGTTCCCATCTCGCCCCCCCGAGTTGAGCAAACTTGTTCCGGTTGAACGATGTGATCATCGGCACAAGCACTAAGACCGATACAATCATTCTCTTCGCTTCAGTCGTCAATCTTTGGGCTTCAGCCCACTGATGTAGGTGTGTTTGCACTCGAAAAGCATGCTATCGGTTGTGGGATAGGAAGCATCACTCGGCGACATCGACCACGGCGGCCAGGTCGCGGGTGATGCGGCGGCGGATCAGGTACTCGTCGTCGTCCAGCCAGCCGCGGACGGCCGGGCCGACGGCGAAGTCGTCGCTGACCACGGCCCGGATCACGGTGTCGATCAGCTCCAGCGGCTGGGCGGTGAAGTACCGGTTGGCCGCGCCGCGGGTGTCGATCGCGTCCAGCCGCAGGAACAGTTCTTCGAGCCGCCCGAGGGCCACCCGGGTCGGGGCGTGGCCGAGCCCGGCGGCGTACCCCAGCGCGACGGCGGTCCGCTCCCGGTCGTCCGCGATCGGGCGGTTGAACAGCCGGTCGCGGGCCGCGTCGAGGACCCGCATCCCCGCGTCCGGGTTCCCCACCGCGAACCACCCCACCGCGAGCCCCAGTTCCAGCGGACCGGGCGGCGGCAGCGGCCCGACGCGGAACTCCCCGGTGCCCGCTTCGAGGGTGCCGAGCAGGTCCCGCGCGGCGGCCGCGAGGCCGAGCTTGCGGACCGCCCGGAAGAAGTCGGCGGCGACCACCTCCAGCGCCCGCCGGGACGTCGAACCCGGCCCGAGGCACGCCGTTCGGAGGTGGCCGAGCACCTGCGCGATCGGGTCCGGCTGGTGGAACAGCGCGGCCGCGTGCGTGGCGGCGGCGAGCACCCGGGCCTCGTACCGGGCCACCACCGGCCGGTCCGCCGCGGGGACGACCGCCCGCACCCACTCGGGGGTCTGCGCGAGCGCCTTCGCCGCCCACTTCAGCACGCCCGCCGCCGCGGCCGGGTCGAGCCGCGGCGCGAGTTCGAGCAGGGTCAGGACGGTCCGGGGCAGCGTCCGGGGGAACGGGCTGACCGCGCACGCCCCGAGCAGGCCGGCGACCGTCTCGGGGCGGGCCTCCCGGTCGGGGTCGCCGAGCAGTTTCGCGAGCCGGTCGCCGAGGGCGTCGGCCCCCAGGAACCCGAGCAGTTCGCGGCCGCGGTACGGGTTCACCCGGTCGACCGGTTCGAGAATCCGCGAACACGCCCGGAGGCGGTCGACGGCGTACCGGCCGAGGTCGTCGGACCCGGCGAGGTCGGCGGCGGCCCACGGCGGCAGGCCGGGGCGGGTCGGGCGGCCCTCCTGGGCGGAGCGGATGCGGTCGCGGAACCCGGCCACGAGGATGCGGTGGACGGCCGGGTCGATGCCGGCCCCGGCCGCCGCCGCGATCTGCTCGGCCGCCGCCGCTTCGAGGTCCTTCGCCCGGCCGCGGTCGCCCAGCTTGCTCAGCCCCCACGCGATCATCAGGTCCGCGTACCCGGCCGTGCAGCCGAACTCGGGGTCGAGCCCGGCCCACTGCAGCCGGCCCGCCCCGGCCAGCTTTTCGAGCCACTTCCGCACCTGATCCCGGAGCCGGGTGAGCCACTCCCGGGCGGCCTGGAACCGGTCGCCGCCCGCCGTCCCCTGGAACCGCAGGAACGACGGCGCGTCGAGGTCGAGCCCCGGCCCCTCGTCCACGAGCCGGCGGAACAGGCGGTCCCGGCACCGGGCCAGGCCGAGCGGGTCGCCGCCGGCCAGCCTCGCGGCCGCGGTCCGGGCCAGCCACACGCTCCGGGCGGGTAGGTCGGCCTCGTGGGTGTCCAGCAGTTCGAGGAAGTACGGCAGGTACGGGGCGATGTCCCCGGCCGGGGAGGACGGGCCGCCGGCCCAGGCGAGGAACGCCGCCGCCACCCGGGCGGTCTGCACCGTCGGCGGGCTCTCCACGATCAGGTCCGGGGCCGGCCGGTCCTTCCCCGCGTGGGCCGCCCGCGTCTCCGCCTTCAGCCAGTTCGCCAGCCACGCGGTCGGCGGCGGGTCGCGGTCCCAGATCGCGTTCGCCCAACACACCGCGGCGTCCGCCGGGTTCCCGACCGCGGCGTACACCTCCGCGAGGTCCGCCCACACCTCGGCCCGGGCCGCAGGGGGAAGCCCCGGCAGGTCGGCCAGCACGCGGGCTTCCAGGGCCGACCGCCGGGCCGCCCACTCGTTGCCGAGCAGCAACACGTGCGGCGAACTCAGCTTCTCCCCGGCCCGCCCGCCCGGGGTCGGCTCGCGGTCGGGGCCGGGAGTCCGCGACCGCTTCCGCTTCGACTTGCCCCGCGAAGACCCGATTCCGAGCACCCGCTTGAGCGACCGCGCCAGCCAGCTGCTCGCGGGCTCCGCCGGCGGGACCGGGTCGGGCCGCGGCGGCGCGACCGCCCGCGGCGGGGGGAGCACCTCGGGCTTCGCGTCCGCGATGACGCTAAAGCGCGGCAGATCGAACACCCCGTCGACGGTTCGCGCCGGGGCCAGTGCGACCGCGGCCGGGCGGACGTACTCCACCCGCGACAGCAGCGGCCGGAACGCCGTCGCCGGGGCCGTGTGCGGGACGAAGCCCCCGGCGGCCGCGGGCTCCAGCCACGCCACCCGGTTCGGGCGAACGCCGAGCAGGTCCGCGACCGCCGGCCACCGGACCGCCGGGGCGATCCGCTGCCCCCGCGGCAGGTAGACGTTCGCCGCGGCGTCGTGGGCGGCCCAGCAGTCGCTCGCCGGAAGGATCGGCGGGTCCGCCGCCGTGGGGGCGACGCGGAGCAGCACCCGCCGCCCGCCGGCCGGTGACCGCACGCCGGCGACGTGAAACTGCCGCAGCAGTCGCTCGTCCGTGCTCCGGGCGAGGTCGATCAGGCGGTCCAAGTCGTCGCCGGCGAACACCCAGAACGTGCCCGGCGGGTCGCCGCCGCCGGGGCGGAGTCGGAGCGACTGCTCGACCGCGACCGCGCCGGCGGGGCGGACGCGGTTCGCCCGCAACGGCGGCCCGAGCGGGAACACGTCCCGCTCCGGGGCGAACGGCTCGTCCGGGAACAGCGTCCACCGGCCCGGCGGGCGGAGCACCGCGAGGAACCCGTCCGGCACGGGAATCCGGTCGTCGAGCGGGTGCCGCCACCCGACCCGCACCCACGCCCGCGGGGCCTGCTCGACGAACGCTTCGGCCGGAACGGAGTCCCCGGCGAGGTCGAACTTCGCCAGCGTGAACACCGGCGGCTCGGCCGTCAGCAGCCACGCCCGGCCCGGCCCCGCCGTCGGCGGCAGGAACCGCGTCCGCACCCGTTGCGGCCGCACCCGCACCACTTCCGCCGCCGTCCGGGCCAGCTCCGAATCCGGGACTTCGAGCAGCACCGGGCCACCCGGCGGCCGGGCCGACGGCCGCAGGGCGAGCAGTTCCCCCCACGACTCGAACCGCTTCGTCGGCGGGACCGTCCCCGGCGGCAGGAACTGCACCCCGATCCGCTGCAGCGCCGCCACCGCGTCCCGCGTCAGGCCCGCCGGCGGCTCCACCCACGCCCGGCCGGCCCCGTCCAACCCCGCCCGCACCGCCGCCTTCGCCACGTCCCACGGTACGATCCCCGCCGCCATCGCGAGCCGCACCGCGTCGGGGTTCGGGAAGAAGAGGGCGGGCATGAGGGGAGATCACGAGGGGCTGGGCGGCGAACCCCGAAATTCTACCGCCGCCCGCCCCGCCCCGCTTGACTTTCCCGATCCGGAAGATGGGTAGAATGGGCAGCAGTACGGCCGGGTGCGCGTAGGAATTTCCTCATCGGACCCCTCGGCACAAAGTTGACAACCGGTCCCACCCGATACAAACCGGGTTGGAACTGGGAGGATCGACTCAACTTTCGGACGGACCCGCGTGACCGGTCGCACCGCCACAGCCCGAGCCATTTTCACGGCGGCAATGCTGGTCGGGGCGGGCTGTCAGACCGCCCCGCCGGCCCCCGATCGCTCGACCGTCTCGGCGGAACTCGTCGCCCGGGTCGGGCACGCGGTGCCGTGCCCCGCCCCGCCGCGGGAGGTCGTGCTGCCGCCGGGGGCGTCGCTCGACGACGGCGTCACGGAAGACGAGGCCGTCGCCGTCGCGCTGTGGAACAACGCCGCGTTCCAGGAACTGCTCGCCGACCTGGGCCTCGCCCGGGGCGACCTCGTCCAGGCCGGGCTGCTGCCGAACCCGGAGTTCGTCTACTTCTGGCCGATGTCGGACAAGCCGTTCAAGTACCTGTTTGATTTCCCCATCGAGGCCGTCTGGCTGCGGCCGATCCGCGTGAAGTCGGCGGCCCACGAGGCCGACCGGACCGCCGCCCGCCTGACCCAGGCCGGGCTCGACCTGATGCGCGACACCCGGCAAGCCTACGCCGACGCGGTGCTGGCCCGGGACCGCGTGCGGGTGGCCGGGGAGAGCGTCAAGCTCCGGGGCAGGGTGTCCGAACTGGCCGAGAAGCGGCTGAAGGCGGGGGACATTTCCCCGCAGGAGGCGGCGACCGCCCGGATCGACGCGCTCCAGGCCGAGCAGGACGCCACGCGGGTCGGGTTCGACGTGCCGATCGCCGACGAGCGGCTGCGGAACCTGATGGGGATCGGCCCGTTCCGGGGGCCGCTGCCGCTCGATCCCGCGTCGCCGCCGCAGGTCGACACGCTCGAGCCGGACGCCCTGACCCGGGAAGCGATGCGGATTCGCCCCGACGCGATCGCGGCCGCGGAAGCCGTCGCCGCGGCCGAAGCCCGCCTCCGCTTCGCGAAACTGGGGTGGGTCCGGTTCCTCGGCATCCTCGACGCGACCAGCGGCAAGGAGAGTCACGTCTTCGGACCGGCCCTGCGGTTCACCCTGCCGATCTTCAACCAGAACCAGGGGAACGTCGCCCGGGCCGAGGCGGAACTGGAACGGGCCGTGCGAAACCAGCAAACCGTCGCGTACCAGATCATTCTCGACGTGCAGCGGGCGCAGTACCAGTACCGACAGGCGTCCGCCGAGTACCTCGTGTTGAAGACCAAGGTTCGGCCGGAAGTGGAAGCGGCGATCCGGCGGGCCCAGGCCGCGTATCAAGAGGGGAACGTCACGATCTTCGTCGTGTTCGAGACGACCCGGCAGCTGCTCGACAACTACCTCCGCGAGGCGCAACTTCACGGCGACCTGCGGCGGACCTGGGCCGAACTCGAACGCAGCGTCGGCCGCCGGCTGGCCCCGCCCCCGGCGACACCGGGCGAGAAGAAGGCCCCATGAACCTGTTTCACCGAGCCGCGTCCGGGGTACTGACACTGGCACTCGCCGCGGGCGTGGGTGCCGCCGCGTGGTGGCTCGTCACGAATTCGCCGGCCGGTACCAAGGCCGAGAAGCCGCCACCCGCGGCGACCGTGGCGAAGGTCGTGAAGGAAGAGGACCTGAACGCGGTCACGCTGACGGCCGAGGCCGAGAAACGAATCGGGCTCGCGGTCGGGCCCGTCGAGAAGAAGGCGGTCCGCCGGGTCCGCGTCTACGGCGGCGAGGTGACGATCCCGGCCGGGCGTGCGATTCAGGTGACGGCCCCCCTCGGCGGCACGCTGAAGGCCCCTCCCGGCGGCATCCCGAAGGCGGGACAACCCGTGAAGGCCGGGCAAGCCATCTTCCAGTTGGTTCCCCTCCTCACGCCGGACGGCCGTGCCTCCTTGTCCGCCAGCCTGGCCGACGTGGACGGGCAGGTCAACACGGCCAAGACCCAGGTCGAACTCGCGAGGATCGCCCTGGAACGGGCGAAACGGGTGCTGAAGGAGGGCGCGGGCAGCCAGCGCCAGGTGGACGAGGCCCAGGCCGCCGCCGACCTCGCCTCCAAGACCCTCGATGCCGCGACGGCACGCCGGACGATTCTCGCTCGGGTGGTCGGCGACGTCGAAACCGGCACCGCGGTCCCGTTGCCGATCGACGCCCCGGAGCCCGGCATCCTGCGGGTCGTGTCGGCGTTGCCGGGCCAAACCGTGCCGAGCGGGGCGGCACTCTTCGAGGTCGTCGACCTGTCCACCGTCTGGGTCCGGGTCCCGCTGCCGGTCGGGGATTCGGACCGCGTCGACCGCGTCGCCGCGGTTCACGTCGGCAAGCTTTCGGCGGGTCCGGAACCGACCCCGTCACCCGCCAGGCCGGTCACCGCCCCGCCCTCGGCCAACCCGCTCGCGGGAACGATCGACCTCTACTACGAGATTCCGAACCCGTCCGGCTCCCTGGCCCCGACGCAACGGGTGGCGGTCAGCGTCCCCCTGAACGACGCGGCGGAAGCCCCGACGGTCCCCTGGTCGGCGGTCGTCACCGACGTCCACGG
>CAYUHJ010000058.1:22807-29423 GCA_964444365.1 uncultured Alcaligenaceae bacterium
GCGGGACCTGGGTCTACGAACGCATCGAACCTCGCCGGTTCGTCCGCAAGCGGGTCGAAGTCAAGTACACCTCCGGGACCGACGCCGTGCTCGCGACCGGCCCGCCCGCGGGGACGCCCGTCGTCACGGCCGGGGTGCAGGAGTTGTTCGGGGCCGAAACCGGGTTCATCAAGTGAGCCTGCGAGTTGCGAGCTCGGAGTGAAGAGTTGCGAGCATCATAAGAGGGAGGTGGGTCGTGACTTCCTATCGAGAGTTGATCGCGTGGCAGAAGGCGATGGATGTTGTGGTCGAGGTGTACCGGGTCTCCGCCAAGTTCCCTGCGTCCGAGCAATTCGCGCTAACGAATCAAGTCCGCCGGGCGGCGGTCTCGATTCCGAGTAACGTCGCGGAAGGCCAAGGACGGGGCACCGACAAAGAGTTTGGCCATTTCCTACGCATCTCTCGCGGTTCCATCCAGGAAGTTGAGACGCAGATGATCCTGGCACAGCGTCTCGCCTACGTCACCGAACGCGAAACGGCTGCGTGTCTGGGGCAGCTCGACGAAGTCAGTCGTGTCATCTCGGGACTCCTGCGATCTCACCGAACTTGAGCGACGTCACAATGCAATCCTGTCCGGCTCCGAACTCGCTACTCGCGTCTCTCGTCTCGTCGTCGGTCCGGAACCGGGTCGTCGTCCTCGCCGTGTCGGTGCTGCTCGTCGGGTACGGCGTCCGCACCGCACGGAACGCCCCCCTGGACGTGTTCCCCGAGTTCGCGCCGCCCAAGGTCGAGGTCCAGACCGAGGCCCCGGGGCTCTCGACGGAGGAGGTCGAAAGCCTCATCTCGGTCCCGCTGGAGAACGCCCTGAACGGCACGCCGGGGCTCAAGACGCTCCGGTCGAAGTCGGTCCTCGGCCTGTCTTCGGTCGTGCTGCTGTTCGAGGAGGGGACCGACATCCACCGCGCCCGGCAGGCCGTCCAGGAGCGGGTGGCGGCCGAGGCCCCGCGGCTGCCGATCGTCGCCCGGCCGCCGGTCATCCTCCAGCCGCTGTCGTCGCTCAGCCGGGTCATGAAGGTCGGCGTCTCGTCGAAGACGCTCGACCAGCGCGACCTGTCGGTCCTGGCCGTGTGGACGATCCGGCCGAAGTTGATGTCCGTCCCCGGCGTGGCGAACGTCGCCATCTGGGGCCAGCGGGACAAGCAGTTCCAGGTCCTCGTCGACCCCGACCGGCTGCGGGCCGAGGGGGTGACGCTCGACCAGGTGACACGGGCCGCCGCCGACGCCACCGCCCTCGACTCGGGCGGGTTCGTGGACCAGCCCAACCAGCGGCTCGCGGTGAGGCACCGAGCCGCCGTCCGCGACCCGGCCGACCTGGCCCGGACCGTGGTGGCGTTTCCCGCCAACACCCCGGTCCGGCTGGGCGACGTGACCTCGATCCAGATCGGTTCGCCGCCGCCCATCGGGGACGCGATCATCAACGACGGCCCCGGCCTGTTGCTGATCGTGGAAAAGCAGCCGGACGCGAACACGCTGGAGGTCACGCGGAAGGTCGAGTCGGCCCTGGCGGAGCTGGCACCGGGGCTCGCGGGCGTCGACGTCGACCCGACCATCTTCCGCCCCGCGACCTTCGTCGAGCGGGCGGTCGCCAACCTCGCCCACGCCCTCCTGGTCGGGTGCGGGTTGGTCGTCGTGGTCCTGGTAGCGTTCCTGTTCGACTGGCGGACCGCCGTCATCAGCCTGACGGCCATCCCGCTGTCGCTCGTCGCCGCCGTCGTCACGCTCACCGCCTGCGGGGTGACGCTCAACACGATGGTGATCGCCGGCCTGGTCATCGCGCTGGGGGAAGTCGTCGACGACGCGATCATCGACGTGGAAAACATCCACCGCCGGCTCGGGCTGAACCGACTGTTGCCGGAACCGGCGTCGGCGTTTCGGGTGGTGGTCGATGCCTCGCTGGAGGTCCGCAGCGCGGTCGTGTACGCGACCCTGATCGTGGTGATCGTCTTCCTGCCGATCTTCTTCCTCGACGGCATCGCCGGGGCGTTCTTCCGCCCCCTGGCGGCCGCGTACATCCTGGCGATCCTCGCCTCGCTCGGGGTGGCGCTCACCGTGACGCCGGCGTTGTCCTACATGCTGCTCACCGGCCGAGGGCATCACGACGCACCGCTGGGCCGGGTGCTGCGGTGGGGCTACGCCCGGGTCTTGCCGCACCTGTTGCACCGGCCGTTCGCCGCCCTGGGTGTCGTCCTCGCCTCGTTCGTGTGGACCGGGGCCGCGGCGACCCGGTTCGGGGCCGAGTTCCTGCCCGAGTTCCAGGAGACGGACTTCCTGATGCATTTCATCGCCAAGCCGGGGGCGTCCGTCGAGGAGATGGACCGGATGACGGTCCTCGCCAGCCGCGAACTCCGGGCGGTGCCTGGGGTGCGGAACTTCGGCTCGCACATCGGCCGGGCGGAGGTCGCGGACGAGGTGTACGGCCCGAACTTCACCGAACTCTGGATCAGCGTCGACCCGGACGCGGACTACCCGGCCACCGTGAGGAACATCCAGACGGCGATGGACAGCTACCCCGGCATGTTCTGCGACGTGCAGACGTACCTCAAGGAGCGGAGCAAGGAGGTGCTCTCGGGGACCAGCTACAGCATCGTCGTCCGCCTGTTCGGCCCGGACCTGGACGGCCTCCGGGCCAAGGCCAAGGAGGTCGAGAAGGTCATGGGCGGCGTCGAGGGCGTCACCAACCTCAAGGTCGAGTCGCAGGTCCTTCTGCCGCAGATCGAGGTCCGCCTCCGGCCCGACGCGGCCGAGCGGTACGGGCTCACGCCCGGCCACGTTCGCCGGGCAACGACCACGCTGCTGAAGGGCTTGAAAGTCGGGGAAGTCTACGAGGGCCAGAAGCGGTTCGACGTGGTCGTGTGGGGCACCCCCGAGTGCCGGGCCGACGTGGCGGCGGTGCTGGCCCTTCCGGTCGACACCCCGGCCGGGGAGCAGGTCCGGCTCCGCGACGTGGCCGACGTGTGGGTCGTCCCGATGCCCAACGAGATCAAGCGGGAGGCCGCGTCGCGGCGGCTCGACGTCACCTGCAACGTCCAGGGCCGCGACCTGGGTGCCGTCGCCGCCGAGGTCGAGGCCAGAGTCCGGGGACTGAAGTTCGACACCGGCTACCACCCGGAATTCCTGGGCGAAGAGGCCGCCCGCCGCGAATCGACCCGACGGCTGTTCGCGCTCGCCGGCCTCGCCCTGGTCGGGGTCTTACTCGTCATCTATTCGGACTTCGGCTCCTGGCGGCTGACGCTGATCGTCGCGTTCACGTTGCCCTTCGCCCTGGTCGGCGGCGGGGTCGGGGTGATGCTCGCGGGCGGGGTCGTGTCGCTCGGCTCGCTGGTCGGGTTCGTGACGGTGCTCGGCATCGCGGCCCGGAACGGGATCATGCTCGTCAGCCACTACCGGCACCTGGAAGACCACGAGGGCGAGGCGTTCGGGCCGGACCTCGTGCGCCGCGGCTCGGAGGAGCGACTCGCCCCGATCCTGATGACCGCCCTCGCCACCGGGCTGGCGCTGCTGCCACTGGTGGTCAGCGGACAGAAGCCGGGGCACGAGGTCGAGTACCCGCTGGCCGTCGTGATCCTGGGCGGGCTCGTCACGTCCACGGCGTTGAACCTGTTCCTGCTCCCGGCCCTCTACCTCCGGTTCGGCCGCCGCCATCCGGAGGACGCCTGAGCCTGTCGCCGAGCCGCGCCTGCTCGGGTCCATCCTCGCCGTGCCGCGACCATCTTCCAACCCGACACGCTGCCTGAGCGGTCGAGGACGAACGCCACGTCGCGGGGCCGTTGCGTGGCGACGGGTCCGACGGGCGTGCCGGAGAGGGCCGGGCGCTTACGAACCCGACCCGCCTCCGGGTGGCGGGGCACGCGCTTCTCGCCCCGCCAACCCGCTGGGGTCACGTCAGCGCTCGGATCTCGTCGGCGGTCAGCACCCGGTCGAACACCAGGAGGTCGTCCACGGCCCCGTTGAAGCCGGTCGGCGTCCCGCCCGTGTCGTCGATCCGACCGATGCTCCGGAACGGCGTGGTCTTGACGCCGGTACCGGACGTCCCCAAGCCACTGCTCACGCCGTCCACGAACACCTCGACCCGACCGGTGACGTGGTCGCGGGTCAGGGCGACGTGGTGCCACTGGCCGTCGTTGACGGGTGCCGCGCTCTTGGCCCCGGCCACGTCCCCGGCCTGCACGCCGATCCGCCCGGACCCGTCGAGCCAGCCCCAGAAGACGTCGTTCCCGTCCCCCGCGGACTCGACCCCGAGGACGCCCGGGGCGAGCCACATCGTGTCGTTCCCGGTCTGGGTCGTGCGGAGCCAGAAGGCGACCGTGCCCGACGCCCCCAGCCACCGGTTCAGGTCGGCCGCCAGTTCGATGCGGCCCGACCCGTCGAACGAGGCGGCCGAGCCGGCGGCCGCCGACCGGCCGCCGACCCACGCGGCCCCGCCCGCGAACGTGCCGCCGTTGGCCGAGGCGGACCCGTCCGCGGTCGTCGTGCCCGCGTTTTCGTTGAACCGGTACTCGCCGACCAGGCCCGCGGGCTGGCCGCCGACCTGCGTGACTTCGATGAACGCGAGTTTGTTGTTCTGTGCCCCGGCCCCGTTGGCGATCGTCAGCCGGCCGTCCGCGACCGTGACCGTGACGGTGTTGTCGAACCACCGCTGCGAACTCGTGGGCGTGCCGCTGACCGCGAGGACGCCCTCGGCGGTCGTGCGGTACACGCTGTCCGTGTGCGACGGGTCGCCGGCGACGAGGCGGACGCGGTACGTCCCGTTGGGCACGGCCAGCTCCCAGACGGCGTTCGGGTTCTCCGGCTTCTGCAGGTGGATGAGGGTGTCGTACCGCTGGTCCGGCGAGTTGGCGGCGTTCCGGTCGCGGGCGGTGGTGGCGTTGTTCGCGTTCCACCCGTAGGTGAACCCGTTGCCGCGGGCGGCGAACACGGCCCCGGTGTCCGCGAGGTAACCGGCCGGGACGGGTGCCCCCGGGAGTTGGAAGTTGATCTTCGTCGCGAACAGGGCCGCCGCCGAGTAGGTCGCGGTGTACGTGGTCGCGGCCGCCGGGGTGACGACCGTGTGCGTCGCCGCGCCGCCGTCCGACCACCCCTGGAACGTGTACGTCGTGCCGCCGACGGTCTGGGTCGCGGCCGCGCCGATCGGCCGCTCGAACCCGACGATGCTCTGCACCGTCGTCGGGGCGGTGTACGGCTGGCCGTCGAGCGTGAGTGTCAGGCCGGTCGGGGCCGACGCGAGGGTGATCGCGGCCACGTTCGGGAGGATGTCGGTGCTGGTCGTGGTCGTCAGCCCGGCCGAGTCGCGGACCGTCAGCGTGACCCGGTACGCGACGTCGGTCAGGGTGTACGGCCCGGACGTGGCCGGGGTGAACGTGCCGCCGGTCGACCCGCTGAACTCCGGCACGAACGGGCGGACCGCCGGCGTGCCGGTCGCGGTGCTCGACAGGTACTCGACCTTCCAGGTGTACGCGGCCGCGGCCAGGGTGCCGTCCTCGGGGTCGGTCGCGGTGCCGGCGAAGGTGACGGTCTGGCCGGCGACGAACTTGCCGTTCGTCAGCCCGGCCGGCAGGGAGATCGAGGCCGCCGGCGCGCGGTTGGCCGTGACCGTGAGCGTCGCCGGGGTGCTGGTCGCCGTCCCGGCCGTGTTCGACACGACCACGCGGTATTGCCCGGCGTCCCCCGCGACCGCCCCGACGACGGTCAGCGTCGCGGTGGTCACGCCGGAGAAGTCCGCCGTGTTCGTGAGGTTCGTCCAGGTGCTCCCGACCAGCTTCTGCCACTGGTACGCGAGCGGGGCGCTGCCGCTGGCGGCCACCGTGAAGGTCGCGTTCCCGCCCTCGGTCACGGTGGCGTTTGCCGGCTGCTGGGTGACCGCGGGGGCCGTCGACCCGGTGTACGACACGCGGAACACCTGGTTGCTTCCGCGGGCCAGGTACAGCAGGCTGCCGTCCGCCGTCACCCGCAGGTCGACGGTGGCCGGGGCGTTGGTCGCGAACCGCTCGACCGTGCCGGTGGTCGTGTCGAGCACGTTGATCCAGCTGTTCACGTAGTCGGCGAAGAAGTAGTCGCCCTGGTACTGGGCGGGGAACTGAGAGGTCGCCGGGTTGTAGAACGCCCCGCCGGTGATCGCGTACCCCTGGAACGTGCCGCTCCCGTGGGTGTAGGCGTACACCGGGGCGGTGAAGTTCGGGTAGGTCGTCGGGTTGAAGTTCCCTTCGGTGGTCGGCCACCCGTAGTTCAACCCGGCCCCGCCGCGGTTGACCTCCTCCCAGGTGTTCTGGCCCACGTCGTTGATGAACATCTCGCTCGTGCCGGGCCGGAACGCGAACGTGTACGGGTTCCGCAGCCCGACCGCCCAGATCGCCCGGTTCGCGCCGGTCGTCGTGCCGGTGATCCCCGCGAACGACGTCGGGTTGTCCGCCGGGATCGTGCCGTCCGGGTTGATCCGCAGGATCTTCCCGTGGCGGTTGGCCAGCGACTGCGCGTTCGCCCCGGCCGCGTTGTCGCCGACCGCGATGTAGAGCTTGCCGTCCGGGCCGAAGTGGATGGCCCCGCCGTTGTGGTTGGTCGCGCCGGACAGCGGGTCGAGGTC
>CAYUHJ010000059.1:0-29299 GCA_964444365.1 uncultured Alcaligenaceae bacterium
CCCCTAACCCCTCTCCCCAGCGGGGAGAGGGGAGAAAAGCCATTCCCGGACCCCCAACCGCGTAACTCCTCACGGATCGAAATCCTGAGCATCCTGTTCATCCTGTCAAAATTCTTCTCTGCGTCCCTCTGTGGTGAGAATCTTCTCTTGAAGAACGGCGGGGGGACGCCATAATTCCGGTGTCCGCGGGAGTGGCGGAATTGGCAGACGCACTAGCTTGAGGGGCTAGCGAGGGCAACCTCGTGCAGGTTCAAGTCCTGTCTCCCGCACTGAAAAACCCTCGGGAAACCGGGGGTTTCTTTGTTTCCCGGAGGTTCGCGTGGACGACGACAACGCCAAACTCGCGCGCATCGCCGAGACGCTACACATCGGCACCTACCACCGCCACGTTTTCCTGTGCATCGGCGACGACTGCTGTTCCCCGGCGGTCGGCAACTCCGCGTGGGAGGCCCTCAAGGGCGAACTGAAGCGGCTGAACTTGTCGCTCGCCGACGGGCCGAACGCCTGCTACCGGACGAAGGTGCAGTGCCTTCGCGTGTGTGCCGGCGGGCCGATCGCGGTCGTCTACCCGGAAGGGACGTACTACAGCGGCCTCACGGCCGACCGGGTGCCGCGGTTCGTGCAGGAACATCTCGTCGAGGGGAAGCCGATCGAGGAGTGGATCTTCGCGCGGAATCCGTTGCCGAACGCGGCCGAGTCCGCGAGCTGATCGAGGTCACTTGCCGCACGCGAACCGGAACAAGATCTCCGCGGCCTTCTCCACCTCCGCGAGGTCGACCCACTCGTCCTTCGTGTGCGCCTGCGCGATGTCGCCGGGGCCGAACACGACCGCGGGGATGCCGGCCTCAGCGATGGTGGAAGCGTCCGTCCCGTAGGGGACGCCGATCACGTCGTGCTTCCCGATGGCGGCCCCGAGCTTTTCGACGAGCACGTCCGAACCGGTCGGGTTCAGGGGCGGGCACGCGAGCCGCGGCGGGATCGTCGTGAAGGGGAAGTTCACCTCGGGAGTCGCCCGCAGGAATGCTTCGAGGTCCGCGACGGCGGTGGCGGCGGTTTCGCCGGGGATCAGGCGGCGGTCGATCTCGATGCGGCAGTGGTCCGGCACCGTGTTCGGCGACGCGCCGCCGTGAACCATCCCCACGCTGAGCGTCGGCGGGCCGAGGAGGGGGTCGGCACGGGAGGATTGCAACCTCGCCGCGTACTCTTCCATTCGCCTCAGAATGCGGGCCATTCGGTAGATCGCGTTCACGCCGCGGTCCGGGCGGGAGCTGTGGCACGCGACCCCGGTGGTTTCGATCTGCCACCGGGCGACGCCCTTGTGGGCCTTCACGATGTCCAGGTTCGTCGGCTCCGCGACGACGGCGAAGTCCGCCCGGACGCCGGACTCCATGAGGTGCTGCACGCCGAGAAAGGTGTGCTCCTCGTCGACGGTGAAGCAAAGCGTCACCGCCGAAGACCCGTCAGGCTTTTCCCGAACGAGCCGGGCGAACGCGGTCAACATGCACGCCATGCCGGCTTTCACGTCGCACGCGCCGCGGCCGTAGAGCTTGCCGTTCTCGACGGTCGCGGCGAACGGGTCGATCACCATGCCGTCGACGGGGACGGTGTCCTGGTGCGCCTCCCAGATGACCGAGAACGGCGGCGGGGTCGGCGGCGTGTACGTCGCGACGAGGTTGTCCCGGCCCGGCGCGACCGGAAGTCGCCGGTACGGCACCCCCAGTTCGCGGAGTCGGTCTTCGAGGTAGTCGGTGACGCGGGTTTCGTACAGCAGGTCCGGCGGAATGTCCGTCCGCCCCATCGGGTTGACGGACGGACGGCGGACGAGTTCGGCGAGCAGCGTGGGGATGGACGGCAGCATGACGGTATTGAATCAGAAGTGCGACCGTCCGGCGAGGCGTCATCCGACGGGTGCCCCCGGAGCGGGGAGTTTCGCCCGCCGGCCGGTTCGCCACTCGGACAGGCCCTTGAACACCAGCGGGGCGATCGACACCGCGATGATGACCAGCGCCAGCTTGTCGACGTGCTTCTCCATCCGGAACGTCGGCCCGAACACCGGGCGGAGGAGGGCGTCGGCCCACAGGTGAAGCGTGTACCCGAACAGCACCATGCTCAGAATCCAGGCGACCCCGCCGATCACGTTGTAGAAGAGGAACGTCCGGTACTCCATCTTCGCGGCCCCCGCCACGACCGGGGCGAACGTGCGGACGAACGGCATGAACCGGGCCATGATGATCGTCTTGCCGCCGTGCCGGTCGTAGAAGGCCTTCGCGGCGAGGAGGTGGTCCCGCTTGAACCACCGGGACGACGGCCGGTTGAAGATCGCCGGCCCGGCCTTCGCGCCGAACCAGTACCCGACCGTGTCCCCGACGACCGCGGCCGCCGTGAGGACGGCGAGCAGGATCCCGACGTTCCAGTCGCTGACGTGCGCGACGATGCCGACGGTGACCAGGAGCGAATCCCCCGGCAGGAAGAACCCGACGAGAAGGCCCGTTTCCGCGAAGATGATGGCCGCCAGGGTGACGACCGCGGCCCAGAACACGCCCGGTTTCCCGAGGGTCTCCTTCCAGGCGTCCGGGTTCGTCAGGTTCAGCACGATCGCGGTGAGGAGGTCCCACACCTGGGTGAGCAGGTCTTCCATGTCGGCCCCGAACGGATGCGGTGGAATCGGCGGGGATAGCCTAGTGCAAGAACGGGTCCGACGGAAGGCGAACCCGGCCGGCGGTCCGAACCGATCAGTCGAGGTCCACCACCTCGCCGCCATCCACCGTGATCATCGCTTTCAGGTTCTTTTGGTTCATGACGCGAATCACCTGGACATGGCCGTCGCCGAAAACGGCGAGCCACTGGGGGAACGGCTTCATCAATTCCGGGAGCGGCTTGTCGGCATCGAAGACGTAATCGTCGGGTTTCGTCCAGATGACCGCGTCGCCGCCGGCCCCGATCATGACCGTGTTGGATGATCCGTCCCGGATCGCTGCCAAGTTCAGTCCCTTCGCACCATCGAACATCGCACCCTTGCCGTTGAACACCTTGAAGTACGTGAGCCCCGGCTCCGTCGGCGATCGCGGATCGGTGTACAGTTTCGGCATCAGCGCGATCAACGGCTTGTTGTTCTCGGAATCCCACGGCTCGTCGAGCTTGAATTTCCGGTACAGTTCACCGTGCTCGAGGTACGGCAGGATCGCGACGCGCCAGCTCAAGAGGGGTTTGCCGTTCTTGTCCACGATCGCCGCGGGTGGAAGCTTCGTGAACGTGTCGTGATAGTTGTGCATCGCCAGGCCGAGTTGCTTGAGGTGGTTCGTGGCCTGTGCTCGTGCCGCCGCCTCGCGGACCTTTTGCACCGCTGGAAGCAGCAGCCCGACCGCGATACTGGAAACCCCGAGGTACGTGGTCGAGGACATCTCGGGCACTTCCACCGTCATCGCCAGTTTCTGGCCGTCCCGCTTCAGCGGCGGCGCGGCGAGCCACTCGTCGGCCGTGTTCAGACCGCCGAGCACCATCGCCGTTCCGAAAACGTCGGGGTACGTTTCGAGTTTGCGAACCCCATCGGCGGGCTGACTCGCGGTCAACTTCGCTTCGATGTCTTTCTTCAAGTTGGGGATGAAACTCCGAGCCAGTTGCGTGGCTTGGAGAGCCGATTTCTCGCCGTCCGCAGCGTCATCGGCGTTGGCGAAAGTGAGATGGAAGTCAATCTTGGCCGTCGGGGCGCGGTTGTCGACCGAGAACGTCGCGAACTTCGCCTTCAGCAGCGCGCGGTACTCGGCAGGGACGGCGTTCGCCGCCTGGGCGGGGATGGGAATCCGCGACAGGTCGCCCGTGGCATAAATCAGCTTGCCCGCGGCGTCGGCTCGTAATCGCTCTCGGAATTTCCCGTCCGGATTATCGGGGTGCGTGAGGTACGCGACGAGAGAAGCCTCTGGCCCGATGATCACGTGCCGATCGTCCGGGAACGTGAAGCCTGTTTCGCGCTCGAGGTAGTACTCTTTCTTGCCCGCGACTTTCGGCTTCACGCCGGAAAACTCGGTGGTGAGGATCTTGGTTTTGTCGTAGGGCTTGGAGAAGGCGAGGACACTGACCATCTGCGGCTCGGAATTGCCTGCCGCGATCGGCAGCGCAACGGCCGTGTAGGTTTCGATGGTCAGGGGATCGATTGCAAAGCCGTTCTTCAGGATGTCAAGCACTTTGGAGTCGGCCTTGCCGAGAACCTTCAGATAGAGGCTGAACCCTTCGCTTTTGAGAAGATCCCCCACGCGAAGATGCACGACTCCGATCGCGTCGGTCGGGACGTACGCAAAGTCCGACCCAACCGGCTTGATCTCGGCTGGCTTCTTGTCGGGCTGCGCCATCGCCGGGCGTTCTGGCGGCGAGATGGCGACAACGCCAACCGCAGCCATCGCGATCAGGGTTGCGGACATCCGGGACAAGTGCGACATGCTGTGCTCCGAACGAGATAGAAGCGGCTACCCAGTGGGGCTATAGCAAGATCAGTATATCGAAACGAACGCCGCAGGATGGGAATTCCGCGCCAGCGGGGTGAAGGAGCACGACATCGAGAAGAATGTGTGGGGATGAACGCCACCCGCAGCGGTGCGGAGCCATAAATCCCGCAGAACCGGTTGACTTCCACCCGGTTCCGGACTCCAATGTCAACACCCCCGCGGACGGTTTCCCCTCGCTGCCCCGGTCCCGCGGACCGCCGAACGCCCCGCCTGCCGGCCGTCTGTTGCCGGCCCTCGCTCTCCTTCCGCCGATTCCGGGAGTCCGCTCCGATGATGCCCCCCCGCCGTGTTCGCGGACTCGCCGCCGCCGTGTTCGGGTCGGTTGTTCTCGCGGTCCCTGCCGCCGCCCAGGCCCCGCTGCCGCCGGACAAGCAGGCCGAAGTCGTGCTGACCGCGGCGCGGAAGGCGTACAACGAAGGGAACCTTCCCGTCGCGGGGCAACAGTTCCAGGAGGTGATCGCGAAGTTCGGCAACACCCCGCAGGCGAACGCCGCACGGTACGGGCTGGCGCTGGTGCTCGTCAACTCGCCGCAGCCCGACTTCCCGAAGGCCATCGAAACGCTCGGCCCGCCGGTGAACGACGGCGGCTTCCCCGACCGCGGCCCGGCAATGGCGCTGATGGCCGCCTGCCAGCGGACCCTCGGGCTGACGGAACTCGACAAGGGTCCGCCCGGAAAGCCCGCCGCCGACCAGCGGTTCGCGGAGGCGCACAAGTGGTTCGCCGCCGCCCGCGACTGGTACGCCGGCCAGAAGAAGGACGACGACGCCGGCCGCGCCCGGTGCGATCAGGCGGAGATGGAACTGCGGCTCGGCAAAGTGAAGGAGGCGCGGGGCACCTGCGAGCCGTTCGCCAAAGACCCCGCGTTCGCGAAGAACAAGAACCGGTCGCTCGGGCTGTACGTCCACGGGCTCGCGTGCTTCCTCGACCGCGACTTCGTCGCCGCCGGCCGGTCGCTCAACCAGGCCGACACGAAAGACCCCGCCTTCGGCCCGCACGCGCGGTACCTCATCGGCCGGGTGCTGCACCTCGACGGCCAGACGCCGGAAGCGGCGGTCTACTACGACGGCGTCCTCGCCGAGTTCGACCGCCAGAGGAAGGAGGTCGTCGAACTGCTCAAGAACCCGGACCGGTTCAAGACCAACCCCGCCGAGAAGGCCCGGCTTGAACGCCTCGCGGCCGGCCCCGTACCGGAGTACGTCTCCGGGGCCGCCTTCCACGCCGCGTGCATCAACTACGAGGCCGGCAAGGTCGCCGAAGCCCTCGGCAAGTTCCAGGCGTTCGCCAAGGACAACGCCGCGTCGGTGCTCGCCCCGGACGCCCAGCTTCGCATCGGCTTCTGCCTCGTGCAGCTGAAGAACAACGACGAGGCCGCCAAGGCTTTGACTCCGCTGACGGACGCGGGAAAATTCCCCCGCCTCGCGGATCAGGCCACGTTCTGGCTCGCGAAGGCGCAGTTCGCGACCGCCCTCGCCGCCGACCCGAACAACCCGGCCGACCGCGAGAACAAGACGAAAGCGGCGCTCGACACCTACCGCAAGGCGGTCGAGCGGGTCGACCAGTTGACCCAGCAGAACGACCCGGACGCGAAGGCCCGCCGGCCCGAGATGCGGTTCGACTACGCCGACGCCCTGCAACTCGCGAAGCAGTTCAAGGACGCGGTCCCCGTGTACGAGCAACTGTGGAACGAGCAAGCCTTCCCCGGCCGGCGGGACGAACTTCTCTCCCGGCTCGTCACCGCCCTCGGCGCGGCCGGCAACTTCGACGGCTCGAACCAGCGGGCGGACGAGTTCCGCCGGGCGTTCAAGGACAGCCCGCTGATGCCGGTCGTGATGTTCCGGCAGGCCGAGAACGCCTACGCCCGCGCCGCGGAGTTGCTCAAATCCACTGACCGGAACCAACTCGCCGCGATGAAGCAGAAGTTCGAGGACGCCGCGAGCCGGTACAAGGAGGTCGCCGAAAAGTACCCCGAGTTCGACCGCGTGAACTACGCCCGGTACGGGGCCGGCGTCTGCCTCGCGCAACTCGGGGACGTCGCCGCCGCCGCAAAAATCCTCGACGCGATTCCCGCCGCCGACCGGACCGGCGACCTCGCCGGGGCCGCGTTCTTGCTCGCGGATTGCGTCATCCGCCAGACCCCCGCGAAGGCCGAGGACGCCATCGCGGAGAACGACATCCGCACGAAACTGACGAACGCCGCGAACCTGCTCGACGGCTTCTTTTCCGCCAACCCGAAAGCCCCGGACGCCCCCGCCGCGTTGCTGAAACTCGCGTACTGCCGCAAGCGGCTCGGGTCCGCGCTGGCCGACCCGAACGAGCGGAACCAGACGCTGAACACCGCCCGCGAGGCCTACGACAAGCTCGCGAAGGAGTACCCGCAAAGTCCCCTCGCGTCGCTCGCCCGGCTCGAACAGGCCAAGGTGAAAGCCCTCATGGGGGACCGCGGCGGCGCGATCAACGACCTGAAAGGGGCGTCCCAGGGGAACGACCTCAAGGCCAACCCGATTGCCCCCCTCGCGGCCCTTCACATGGCCACGCTGTTGCGGGAAGAGAACAAGCCGGCCGACGCCGCGATCGTCCTCGACGACGCCCGCAAGCGGTTCGACGGCGTCCTCGCGGCCGACCCGGAGAAGGTCGACTGGGCGCACCTGCTGCGGTATCACCACGGCGTCGCGCTGCTGGAGAGCGGCAAGCCGAAGGACGCGAAGCCGCTGTTCGAGCAGGTGGTGAAGGACGCCGCCGCCAACCCGATCGCCGCGGAAGCCGCCCTGCGGTCCGGGCAGTGCTCGCTCGCGGAGGCGAAAGTTCTGTACGAGAACGGCGTCAAAATCCGCGCCGAGGCGAACGGCAACGCCGCGAAACTCGGCTCCGCCCAGGAAAAGATCGACGCCGCCCGCCGGGCCGCGGAGGCGGTCGCGACCCAACTGACCGCCCGCGCGGACCAGTTCAAGCCGACGATCCCGAACGCCCCCGGCCGCGCCCGCATGTACTACGACGCGGCGTGGGCCTACCGCTGGCTCGCCGAGCCCGAAGTGGCGAAGGCCCGCGAAGACCTGCAAAAGACGCTGCCGCCGGGCACGACGCCCGACCGCGGCGCGGTTCCGGTGCAGCCGTCCGAAACCAAGGCGTTCGCCACGTACAAGCGCGTCGCCGAGGAGTTCCCCGAAGCGACCCTCGCTGTCGACGCGCTGTTCGAGGTCGGCGAATTACTAGCCGATCGCGGCGACCACGCCGAAGCGGTGAAGTTGCTGAAAGAGGCACTGGACAAGGAGCCGACCGACGGGGCCGTTTCCCCGGACACGACCGAACGCATCCGCCTGCGGCTCGGCGGCAGCCTGTACGGGAAGAAAGATTTTGCCGCTGCCGGGGCGCAGTTTGAAGGCGTCGCCGCGAACGCGAAGTCGCCCTACCTGGCGCAGGCGATCTACAGGTCCGGCGAGTGCCTGCTCGCGGCCGGCGACGGGGCGAAGGCCGCCGAGAAACTGGCCGTCTTCCGCGACAAGGGGGAGTTCCACAACGTCGGCGGCGTCAGCGACCGGGCCGTCCTGCGGTTGGGGCAAGCCTACCTCGCCGCGAAGAACTGGGACTCAGCCCGACAGGCGTTCGAGGTCTTCCTGCAACGCTACGGCAACAGCCCGTTCGCGCCCGACGCCCGCTACGGCATCGGCCTCGCGTTCCAGGGCCAGAACAAGTTCGACGAGGCGGTCGGCCAGTACGCCGCGGTGATTGCCGCCTCGCAGGCCGAGGTCGCGGCGAAGGCCCAGGTGAAGATCGGCGAGTGCCGGTTCGCGCAGGGAAAGAAGGCCGACGCCGCCGCCGCGTTCCTGCTGGCCGCCTACGGCTACGACTACCCCGAGATCGGCTTCGCCGCCGCCCTGTCCGCCGCCCACGCCCAGATCGACGACGGCAAACCGCAGGACGCCGAACGGGTGCTGAAGAAGCTGCTGAAGGACGCGCCGAAGGACAGCGAATGGGCGAAAGCGGCCGCGGAGCGGCTGGAGAAGTTGAAGAAGTAGAGGGAGCGTGTTGTGTACATCGACATCTATGTGCTTGCGCCGAATCGCACCCGTGAAACGATCGATAAGTTCATGCGAAAGTTCTCACCGAATAAAGAACCGAACGCTGAGGATTACCCGGTCCCGCAGTTTTCTGATGGGCCCCAATTCGTGCTCAAAACCGCTGAGGAAGTGATCGCCCATTGTTGTGCCCATCCAGAGGTTTCTTACGATTTGACTTTCCGCAATGTTGATGCTGGGGATCCACATATAGTAGGCGTCTATTTCCTCAGCGACGGCAGCCTCGTGCTCGGCGTTTCGGTCGCAAGCGATTACCAAGCCGAATGGGATCGGTGGCTCGAAGAAATGAAGGCTGTGACGGGAGCAGAGCACGGGTATTGGATTACCGAAGAGATTCCGGAAGACACAGCCGAACTTGTCATCTTGCGCTCGAATCAAATGGATGAATTGCGTCGGAGTCGGTTCGCATAACTGATTCAGGAGTCTCAATCATGCCTGTCCGCCTCCTGCTCGCTTCCATCCTCCTCCTCGCCTCCGTCTCCCCCGCGTCCGCGTGGATCGAAGCGCCGATGTCTTTCGGCGAGGTCATCCGCCAGTCGCAGACGATCTGCCTGATGACCGTCACGAAGGTGGACAAGCAGAACAACCTGATCATCTACCAGAAGACCGCGGACCTGAAGGGGAAGCACCCGCAGGACACGATCAAGCACAACATCGGCCGCGGCGGGCTGCGGCCCGGCGAGTGGCAGGAGATCATGAACTGGGCGGAGGTCGGCAAGACCGCCGTCTTCTTCCACAACGGCTCCGCGTCCGAGACGTTCTTCGGCACGTCGTGGTACCAGGCGTACCCCAACGGCGAGTGGTGGGGCATGTCCCACGGCGAGCCGTTCCTGCTCCGCAGTTTCGCGGGGAAGGTCGACAAGTGCGTCCAGGCCGTGCGGGAGATCGAGGCCGGCAAGGAGATCGTCGTCTCGTGCATGGTCGACGGCGACAAGGAAGCGCTGCACAAGAAGACGGCCAAGGTGCAGCGGGTCAAGGCGAGCAACAAGCTCCTCGACTACAACCCGAAGCGCGACTTCGTCGGCTGGGGCGGCGAGGACATCCGCCGGGTCGCGGGGATGCCCGGCTTCGACAAGCTCGCAGCCCTCGGCAAGACGGACGCTGACGCCCAGGCCATTTCGGTCGTCGACTTCGACGGCGACGGCAAGCCGGACGTCTGCCTCGCCGGCGCGAACAAGGTCGCACTCTTGCAAAACAACGGCGACGGGTTCGGCGAGGTGTCGCTGCCCGGACTCGTCGGCGGGTCGCGGGCGGCGGTGTGGGCGGACTACAACGCGGACGGCAAGCCGGACCTGCTCCTGGCCACGGCGACCGGGCCGAGGCTGTACACGAACCTCGGCAAGGGGCTGTTCCGCGACGACACCAGGGTGATGCCGGCCCTCGAAACGCCGGTGACGGCGGCCGCCTGGGGGGACTTCGACGGCGACGGGATGCCCGACGTCCTGCTCGCCACGGCGTTCGACGGGCTGAAGCTCTTACGGAACATCCGCAGCGTCCCGAAGACCGCCCCGCCCACGCCGCCGACGTTCGGCCCGTGGCACGCCGTCGGCCCGTTCCGGAAAATGCCGGACGGCAAGGAGAATTTCGAGACCGCGTTCTCCCCGGAAGACGAGAAGACCTCGCCGGACTTCGCGAAGGCCCACAAGGGCAAGCGCGACATGGAATGCAAGTGGACGAAGCAGGAGTTCGCGGACGGGGCGGTCGGCAGCCTCGCGCCGTTCGGGGCGAACTGTGCGGTCTACCTGCACCGGGAAATCGACGCCCCCGCCGCCCGCGACCTGCCCGTGACCTTCGGCACCGGCGGCAGCCTGACGGTATGGCTCAACGGCGAGAAGGTTCACTCGGAGAAAGTCGAACGCCAGGCGGCGGCGGACCAGTCGAAGGTCACGCTCAAGCTCCGGGCCGGGAAGAACCAGCTCCTCGTGAAGACGTGCCACGCCAGCGGCGAGAACGCCTTCGCCTTCAACGGCGGCACCGCGTCCGGCCCCAGCACCGAGCCCGCGTTCGCCGACGCGACCGCCGCCTGGGGCCTCGGGGCGGACGGGCTGTGCGGCACCCACCGCGGCGACACCCTCTCCGTCGCGGACTTCGACGGCGACGGCAAGCCCGACGTGCTCTTCGGGGCGGCGAACGGGCTGGTGCTGCTGAACCGGAACGGGAAGTTCGAGTGCCGCACGGACTCGGGCATCGCGTACAAGCCCGGGAAGATCGGGCCGGCGCTGTGCGACTTCGACGGCGACGGGCTCGCCGACGTGTTCGTCCCGCAGCCGACAGGGAACAAACTGTTCCGCAACCTCGGCGGCGGCAAGTTCGAGGACTCGACCGCCAGGGCCGGCGACCTCGGCAAGCTCACCGCCCACGCCGTCGGCGCGGCCTGGGGGGACTTCGACAACGACGGCAAACCCGACCTCGTGGTCGCGTGCCTCCGCGGGCCGAACCGCTACTTCCGCAACGCCGGCAACGGCGCGTTCGAGGACCGGACGGACGCCGTCGGCCTGTCGCAAAAAGTGTTCAACTCGCAGGCCGCCGCGTTCGCGGACCTGAACAACGACGGCCGGCTGGACCTGATCCTGAACAACGAGGGACAGGACTCGGTCGCCCTGTTCGCGGTGGTGCCGGCGGAACCGGCGAAGGCCACCGCCGTCACCGTGCAGGTGCCGGGCGGGGCGGGGAAGGTGACCGTCAGCGGGGCCGACGGCAAGCCGGTCGCGTCGGCGGAACTGTTCGGCGGCGACGGCCGGGGCGGGCAGACCGCCGTGCCGCGGTTCGTGCTGCCGCCCGGGGCGTACAAAGTCGCGGTCCGGGGATCGGACGGAAGTACCAGGGAAAAGCCGATCGCGGTCGCGTCGAGCCCGATGAGCGTGAAGCTGAACTGAATCGGCGCAATCAACGGGGCAGGTCACTCGTCCGCCCAGGCGAAGCGATTGCCCCAGCCACGGCGGACCCACCGGGCGAGGAGTTCCGCACGGGACGCGACGGCGAAATGGCGGTAGATCACCTTGGCGTATTGATTCACGGTGTACGTCGAGATGCCGAGCCGTTTCGCGACCTGCTTGTCGGAGTCCCCTTCCAGAAAACACTTCAGCACCGCGCGGACCCGTGGGGCCAGCGCGGCCGGGGACGGCTCCCGAAGCTGGGCCAGCGGTCCGCCGACGAGGGGTGCGATCGCGGCGTTCAACTCCCGCAGAATCGCCTTCTGCCGGGCGGTGTAATCTCGTCGGCCGGCCGTCCGGGTCACGATCAGACACCAGGAGCCGCCGACGTGCCGCCCGCGGCGGTAATTCATGACGATCGGCCCGGCGGCGGCCGGTTCGATGAAGTCGCGGTAGCACTCCGACCGGAACCAATCCGGGTCGCGGACGACGTCTTCTCGGCTGAGGGCGACACCGTCGTCCCGGTCGCGGGCGGCGAGGTACGCGGCCATCAGCGGGTGGAACTTCTCCCCCCGCGCGATGACGGCCCGGTGCAGCCGCAGGTACGCCTCCGGGTGGAAGCCGTTCTCCCACCCCCACGCCACCTGAAACGACCCGCTGGCCTCGACGAACTGTTCCCGGCCGCGAGGGTCGCCATGCTCCGGGGTCCCGGCCCGGACGACGGCCAGGGCTTGATCCTCGAAGAACCCGGTCACCGTGTGGTCGCCGTCAATGAGGGGGGCGGCACGGCGGGCGAGGTGCGACGTCCATCGTGCGGCCTCGTCGCCGAGGTCCCGGCATTCGCCGACGATTTCGAGGATCAACCGCAGATCGCGAACCCGAACCGCGGACGACGCCATGGCCGAAACCTCAGGTGTCGACTCCCTGAAAGAAGGGAGTCAAATAGAAAAGTTTGGCGGTTTGCATCGAAGATTCCTGTTGTAACATAGGGAATCTCGGTGGACTCGCCTGCCGAGACGGACTGCAGGACGCATATCACGAGGTGGTACGGTCGCCTCTCTCACGCCCTAAACCAGACGGAGATTCCGCCCCATGCCCCGTTCGTCCCGCCGGCAGAAGCCGGCCCGCATCGCTACGTCAACTCGTCTGAATATCACCCCCCTGGAGGACCGCTCGACGCCCGCGTTGATCGGAGCGCTCGACCCCTCGTTCGGCACGGCCGGGGTTTTCACCCAACAATTCGGTACGGGAACGAACGTCCTGACCGCCGTCGCCAACTCCGGCGACGGCGGCTACATCGCGGTCGGGACCGACGGCGTGGACCAAATCGTTGTCAAGCTCAAGGCCGACGGTACGCTCGACACCACCTTCGGTGGGGGAGACGGGATCGCGACCGTCAACTACGGCAACCCGGCCGGCGAAGACGACCGGGCCGAGGCGGTTGCCGTCCTTTCCGACGGCAGCATCATCGTGGCCGGGTCGTTCGAGTTCACGAGCACCGACCGCGACGCGACGATCTTCAAGCTCGACGCGGCGGGGACGCTGGTTCCCGGTTCGCAGAAGACCGTTTCGAGCTCGGGGTCGCTCGACGAGCGGGCGCTGGGCCTCGCGGTGTTCGGGAGCAACGTTTACGTTGCCGGAACCACGGGCACAAACGCCCTGCTCGCCCGGTACGACACGAACCTGACCCTGTTGAGTGGACCGGTCACTCCGGACTTCGGGAACTCGGCGGACACGTTCGTCGCGGTCACGGTCGACCCCGCGACGGGCAACGTCTTCGCGGCTGGTTTGGGCGGCGCGGGCGGCGACTTCCTCCTCGCCCGGTACAGCGAATCGCTCGTCCTCTCCGCCTCGAACACGATCTCCCTCACGGCGGGCACGGACTTCGCGTCCGGGGTCGTAATCCAGCCGCAAACCGGGCGGTTCTACGTCGGCGGGACGGCGGACGGCACCGGGGCGATCGACTTTGCCGCGTTCGAATTCAGTTCGACAACTCTCTCCGCAATCGGCGCGACGTTCGTCCGGAACATCGCCGGCGAAGACTTCGCTACCCGGCTCCTGCCGGGGCAGCAAGGCAAGATTTACCTCGCCGGGATCGCGGGCAGCAGCCAGGCGGCGATCGTGCGGTTGAACCCGGACGTCACCCTCGACACGACGTTCAACACGACGGGGATCTTCACCCGCGAGTCCGCGCTGGACACCAACAACTTCGTCGGGGCCGTCGTCGACGGGCAGGGCCGGGTCGTCGGCGTCGCCGGGTCGGCCGGGGAAGCCGCCGCGATCCGCGTCACCGGGCAAATCGGCCAGCCGGGGAACCTCTTGCTCGGCGGCCCGTCGAACGGCACCGTGGTGAAGGACGCCGTCAACGCGACGTTCACCGGCTACGCCGCGGCCCAGGCCCCGATTGATGCGGTGCCGGGGTCGAACGTCGTCGTTCGGACGGCCCAGGCGGACGTGGACGGGGACGGGTTCCTCGACGACATCATCGGGGCCGGCCCCGGCGGCGACCGGGTGATCGTGTATAGCTTCTTCGGCAACGTGCTCGCCGACTTCTCCGCGTTCGGCGGCAGCACCGCCGGGGTCTACGTGGCGGGTGCGGACTTCGACCGGGACGGCAAGGCCGACGTCGTCGTCGGGGCGGGGCAGAACAACGGCACGCTCGGGGCACAGGTCCGGGTGTTCCGCGGGTCGTCGCTGACGAACGCGAACCCGAGCCCGGTGCTGATGGCCAACTTCGCGGGCCTGGCGGACGCCAACGACGGGATCGCCGACACCTCCCCGAGCACGCTCGCGGTGGTCGGCGCGAACGTCGCGGTCGGGGACGTGAACGGGGACGGCGTGCCGGACCTCGTTGTCGGGGCGACCGGGGCCGGCGGCCCGCGGGCGACGATCTGGGACGGCGTCAACATCGCCGGCGCGAACGGCAACCGGCCCACCCTGCCGCCGCTGGCGAACGCCTTCGTGTTCGAGGCCCAGCAGCGCGGCGGCGTGTGGGTCACCCTCGGCGACGTGACCGGCGACGGCCTCGCGGACCTGATCGGCGGCGGCGGCCCCGGCGGCGGCCCCCGCGTCCGGATCGGCGACATGGCCCAGATCCTCGCGGCCAAGAACTTCGGCTTCTTCGACGACCAGCTCGGCGTCAGCCGGTCCAACTTCTTCGTCCGGAGCGACTTCGACACCTACCGCGCCGGCATCCGCGTGACCGCCCGCGACATCGACGGGGACGCCATCGCCGACCTCGTCGTCGGCAGCGGCGACGGGTTCCCGGCCGAGGTCGGCTACTACCTCGGCACCCGGCTGACGACGTTCACGTCCGGGTTCCAGGCCCCGAACGGCCTCGTGGACACGGGCTTCGGCGGCGGCGTGCTGACCAACGGCGTGTTCGTCGGGTAAGGGAGTGTCCAGTTCCAACACGGTGCTTTGGCTTGTGGCACCGGCCTTTGTCCGGTGCCACATATCGAAAACTCCCGACGGACAACACGGTGTCGATACCGGACGGCTCCTCTGGAGTCGACGGCCTCAGTGATGACCCGCTCACGGCAATAAGTGAGCGGGTCGTCGCGTTTCGGGCGGACGGCGGTCGGGTTGACGGCGGGTTCGCCGACAGGTCATGATTCCCCCGCATGTTGCCGGTTCGCGCAGGGGGGTGCCCGATGGCCGCGGTCGAAGAGGCTCACCAGTCGCCCGTCGAAACGGTCGCAGACGCGGCCGCCGGACTCGGGGACTGGACGTTGTTTTCCGCCCGGGCGGTCGCCGGGGTGTTCGGCCGGCACCTGAAGGGGGCGGAACTCCTCCGCGTCTGCGTCGAGGTCGGCGTCAGCAGCGTCGGGGTCGTGGCGATCACCGGCATGTTCATCGGCATGGTGCTCGCCGTCCAGGCGTACACCCAGTTCCACCTCATCGGCCTGGACACGTCGCTCGGGGCGGTCATTCACATGTCCGTCGTCCGGGAGCTCGGGCCGGTGCTCTCGGCGGTCATGCTCGCCGGGCGGGTCGGCACCGCGATGGCCGCCCAACTCGCGACGATGCGGGTGACCGAGCAGATCGACGCCCTGGCGTGCCTCGGGGTCGACCCGGTGAAGTACCTCGTCGGCCCGCGGTTCCTGGCGTGCGTGCTCATGATCCCGCTGCTGACCGTCCTCGCGGACCTGATGGGGGTGTTCGGCAGTTCGCTCATCTGCCTGAGGGTGTTCCACATCGAAGGCCAGCACTACTGGGAGCACACGCGGAACTTCGTCAAGACGTGGGACGTGCTCGTCGGGATGGGCAAGGCGGTGATCTTCGGCGGCGTGCTGAGCCTGATCTGCTGCCACCGGGGGTTCAACAGCAAGCCGGGGGCCGAAGGCGTCGGCCGGGCCGCGACCGAGGGGTTCGTCCTGTCGTTCGTCGCGATCCTGGTGATCGACTTCTTGATGGCGATGTTTCTGAATGCGGTCCACAACATGATCTGGCCGGCGGGGAGCGTCAGGATGGCGTGAGTGGGAGGGCGGCCAGGACCGCGCCCACGAGTTCGGCCAGGCGGCCGATCGCGGTGCGGGCGGTGACCTCGACTTCCGCATGGCTGAGCGGGCCGTCGGACAGGCCCGCGCCGAGGTTCGTGACGCACGAAATCGCGGCGACCTCCAGCCCCAGACCGGCTGCGGCTTCGGCTTCCCAGGCGGTCGACATCCCGACGGCGTCGGCCCCCGCCGTTCGCAGACAGCGGATTTCCGCCGGGGTTTCGTAGCTCGGCCCCGTCAGGGCGGCGTAGGTTCCCGCGCGCAGGTCGCGGCCCGCCGCCGCCTCGGACCGCAGCACGAGGTCGAGCAACCGGGGCGAGTACGGGGCGGAACACGGCCGGCCGTCGGGCAGCGATTTCCACGCTTCCTCGCCGATCAGTTTGAAGTGCCCGCGGATCGCCATGAGCGACCCGGGCGTCAGGGACGGGTGGATTCCCCCCGCGGCGTTCGTGAGCAGCACCGCCGTCGCCCCGCACTCGGCGAACAGCCGGACCAGCCGGGTCAACCGCTCCGGGGGGTGGCCTTCGTAGAGGTGAACACGGCCGAAGCAGACGATCGCCGGGACGCCGGCCCAGTGGCCCACGGCGACCTGCCCGCGGTGCCCGACGACGGTGGGGGAGACAAGGCCGGGAATCTCGCCGAAGGCCACGCCGGCCGCGGCCTGAAACCGGTCCGCCACGGCCCCCAGCCCGGACCCGAGCACGACGGCCGCCCGGGGGCGGACAGCCGCCGCGGCGGCCCGGAACTCGGAGAACGGGTCTGACATGCCAGGCTCGACCGGGAAAGCGGGACAAGATCGCATGGTAGCGCAACAGCCGGGAAGTGGGAAGGGACAGCGGCCGGCGTCCCGGGTTGGGCTGGCAGCGGGTGGGATCAGTCGGTAACTTCCCGCCACCCCCGCGACCGGCTCAAGCCGCACGGCCGGAACAGTCGATACAAGCTCCCGAAGCGACAAACTTTTCGGAACCGGGTGCCACGCATGATTATCACGCAAACCCCGTTGCGGATCAGCTTCCTCGGGGGCGGCACCGACTACCCCGAATACTTCGAGAAGTACGGCGGCGCGGTCCTCGGCTCGGCCGTCGACAAGTCCGCGTACTTCAGCATGTCCCACTTTTACAGCGGCATGTTCGACCACACCATCCGCTGGTGCTACCGGCAGGTCGAGTGCGTGAAGTCCGTCGACGAACTCGAGCACGCCCCGTTCCGCGAGTGCCTCCGGTGGGCGGGCGTCTCCCGCGACGTGGAGGTTCACCACTCGGCCGAACTTCCCAGCATGACGGGGCTCGGCTCGTCGTCGTCGTTCGTCGTGGGGTTGCTGAACACGATTTACGCCTTCCAGCGGCGGTCGGTGCCGGCGATCGAGCTCGCGTACCAGGCGATCGATCTGGAACGCCGGGTGTTGAAGGAATCGGTCGGCGTGCAGGACCAGACGTTCGCGGCCGTCGGCGGGTTCAACCTCATCGAATTCAAGCGGATGGGCCACTTCGTCGTCAACCGGCTGCCGATCGGCCCGCAGCGGCTCGCCGAGTTCGAGGGGCACCTGATCTGCTTCTTCACCGGCATCAAGCGGCGGGCGGAAGAACTCGCGAACCGGCAAGTGAAGCGGGTCGGCCTGAACCTCGAACGCCTCGCCAAGATGCGGGCGATGGTCGACCACGGGTACAGCGTGCTGGCCGGGTCCGGGTCGCTGACGAAGTTCGGCGAACTGCTGCACCAGTCGTGGCAGGAAAAGCGGGCCCTCGACGCGGCCATCTCGAACGACGCGATCAACGAGTCCTACGACGCCGGGATCGCGGCCGGGGCCATCGGCGGAAAGTTGCTCGGGGCGGGCGGCGGCGGGTTCATCCTGTTCTTCGCCCCGCCGGAAAAGCACGACGCGATCCGGAACGCGTTGCCGGACCTCGTCGAAGTGCCGTTCGAACTCGACGCCCCCGGTTCGCACGTGCTCCACGCCGGCAGCCGCCGGGGAAGCATGGCCCCGCCGCTCCGTCTCCGGGAGGCCGCGTAAATGGCCCGTCCGCTTGGCGAACTGCCGATCGTCGTGCTCTGCGGCGGCCTGGGAACCCGGCTCCGCTCGGCCGTGTCCGACCGCCCCAAGGCGCTCGCGCCGATCGGCGAGCGGCCGTTCCTCGAGCTGCAAATCGAACTCCTCCGCGACCAGGGTGCGAAGCACTTCGTGCTGTGTGTCGGGCACATGGCCGGGCACGTCCGCGACTCCTTCGGCGACGGCTCCGCGTTCGGCGTGAGGATCGACTACTCCGAAGAACAGGACCTCCGCGGCACCGGCGGGGCGTTGAAACTCGCCGAGCGGTTCTTCGCCCCGGCCGCGGTCGTCGTGAACGGGGACACGTACCTCGATTTCGACCACAACAAGCTCGTCCGGCAACACCGCGCCGCCCGGGCGGGGTGCAACGCTCTCGCCACGCTGACCCTTGCCCGCCTGCCGGACGCCGGACGTTTCGGCACGGTGGACGTGGACGCGACCGGGATGCTGGTGAAGGGCTTCCGCGAAAAAGCCGCGACGCCGGCGGGGACACCGGGCTGGCTGAACGCCGGGGCGTACGTTATCGAACGGGAGTTGCTCGACCGCGTCCCCGGTGACACCGCGGTGTCACTGGAACGGGACGTGTTCCCGGCCGCCCTGCACGACGGCGTCCGCCTCGCGGCCCTCGGCAGCGACCGGCCGTTCTACGACATCGGCACGCCGGAAGATTTTCGCGCCTTCGCGTCGCGGTTCACCGAGATGCGCCGGGCCGCGTGACGGAGGGTCAACCCCTCCCCCCAACCCCCTCCCCGAAGCGGAGAGGGGAGTAAAACCACCGCCCTTCCTCCCTTCTCCGTTTCGGGAAGGGTTGCTTCTGCTCAGAGCCGTCATGCTTCACGAAGCCGTGTTTCTCGACCGCGACGGCACGATCATCGAAGAGGTGAATTACCTCTCGTCCCCGGAGCAAGTTCGCGTCTTTCCGGGGGCGGCGGCCGCGATTCGCCTGTGGAACGAGGCCGGAGTAAAAGTCGTCGTCGTTACCAACCAGGCCGGCGTCGCACGCGGCTACTTCCCGGAAAGCCGCGTGGCCGAGGTCCACGCCCACCTCTCGGCGGTGCTGGCCGAATCGGGTGCCCGCGTCGACGCCTACTACCACTGCCCGCACCACCCGACCCACGGCGTCGGCGAGTTCCGGATCGCCTGTACCTGCCGCAAGCCGTCGCTGGGGATGCTTCTCGCCGCCGCGAAGGATCTTTCCATCGATCTGGCCCGGTCCTGGATGGTCGGCGACAAGCTGTGCGACGTGAAGGCCGGGGCCGCGGCGGGGTGCCGGACGGTGCTGGTGCGAACCGGGTACGGGGCCGAGGTCGCACGACAGCCCCTTCCTGCCACCGAACTGCGGCTCGCCGGCATCGCAGACGACCTGGCGGCCGTTTCCCGGCTCTGGCGGAACGAAACCCGACGGGCGGCGTGAGACACCCCCGAGGGTACGCACTCTCCCGGCTGAAGTGTACAATGGTACGGTTCACGCCGAGGAGCCGACCATGCCCGCGCCGTTTCAAGTCGTCAGCGAGTACGCCCCCGCCGGGGACCAGCCGAAGGCCATCGAGCAACTCGTCGAGGGGTTCCGCGGCGGGAAGAAGTTCCAGGTGCTGCTCGGCGCGACCGGGACCGGGAAGACGTTCACCGCCTCGCACGTCATCGCCGCACTGAACAAGCCGACGCTGGTGCTCGCACACAACAAGACGCTGGCGGCGCAACTCTACACCGAGTTGAAACACTTCTTCCCGCACAACGCGGTGTCGTACTTCGTCAGCTACTACGACTACTACCAGCCGGAGGCGTACATCCCGCAGCGGGACATCTACATCGAGAAGGACTCGTCGATCAACGAGAACATCGACCGCCTGCGGCTCGCCGCCACGTCCGCCCTGGTGTCGCGAGAAGACGTCATCATCGTCGCGTCGGTGTCGTGCATCTACGGCCTCGGCTCGCCGAGCGACTACAAGCGGATGGTGGTGCGGCTCGCGAAGGGCGAGACCATCGAACGCGACGACCTCCTGCTGCGGCTCGTCGACATCCAGTACCAGCGGAACGACATCGCATTCGAGCGCGGCAAGTTCCGCGTCCGGGGGGACACCATCGAGATCTGGCCGTCGTCCGAGGAGTACGCCTACCGCGTCGAGCTGTTCGGCGACGAGGTCGACGCCATCAGCATCATCCACCCCACCGGCGGCGAGACGATCAAGCCGCTGGAGGAGGCCTACGTCTACCCGGCCAAGCACTTCGTCACCCCGGAGGAGCGGACCCGCGAGGCGATCAAGGGGATCGAGGCGGAACTGGAGGAGCGGCTCGCGCAGTTCAAGGCGGAGGGCAAGCTGCTCGAAATGGAACGCCTCAAGGCCCGCTGCCGGTACGACCTGGACATGCTCCGCGAGGTGGGCTACTGCTCGGGCATCGAGAACTACTCGCGGTGGTTCAGCGGGCGGAAGCCGGGGGAAGCGCCGTACTGCTTGCTCGACTTCTTCCCCGAGGATTTTCTCGTCGTCGTGGACGAGTCGCACGTCTCGCTGCCGCAAGTACGCGGGATGTTCAACGGCGACCAGGCGCGGAAGGCGACGCTCGTCGAACACGGGTTTCGCCTGCCGTCCGCGATGGACAACCGGCCGTTGAAGTGGGGCGAGTTCGAGCAAAAACTGACGAAGTGCCTGTGCCTGTCCGCGACGCCGGGGCCGTATGAACTCGAGCGCACCGGCGGCGAGGTCGTCGAGCAGGTCATCCGCCCGACGGGGCTCGTCGACCCGGTCGTCCACATCAAGCCGGCGAAGGGACAGGTGCAGGATCTGGTGAAGGAGATCGAGAAGCGGTCCAAGAAGGAAGAGCGCACGCTGGTCACGGTGCTCACGAAGCGGATGGCCGAGGACCTCGTCAACTACTTCCGCGACGGCGGCGTCCGGTGCAAGTGGCTGCACAGCGAACTGGACGCGATCGAGCGGATCACCGTGCTGCGGGAACTCCGCGAGGGGGCGTTCGACGTGCTCGTCGGGGTGAACCTGCTGCGGGAAGGGCTCGACCTGCCGGAAGTCGCACTGGTGGCGATTGTCGACGCGGACAAGGAGGGCTTCCTGCGGAGCGAAACGTCGCTGATCCAGACCATCGGCCGGGCGGCCCGGAACGTCAACGCCGAGGTGATTCTGTACGCGGACTCCGTCACGGACAGTATGCAGCGGGCCATCGCCGAGACGAACCGCCGGCGAGAGTTGCAACTCAAGTACAACGCCGAGCACGGCATCACGCCGAAGAGCGTGAAGTCCGCGATCCGCAACGTCATCGAGTCAGAAATCGCGGCCATCGAAGTCGCGGAAGCCGCCGCCGGTGTGTCCGGGGAAGAGATCGTCACCGCCGAGTTCCTGGAGGAGTTGCAGAAGGAAATGCTCCTCGCGGCCGAGAACCTCGACTTCGAGCGGGCCGCCCAACTGCGGGACAAGATCGCGTCGCTGAAAGGCGAGAAGGTGGCGACGGCCCAGGTCAAGCCGGGGCGGAAGGGGAAGGGCCGCGGCAAGCCCCCCGCCGAGGGCGGGGCGAACCGGCGGATTCCCCGCCCCGGCAGCCGCGGCCCGCGGGAGGGGTGATGAAGGTCCGATCGGACTTTTTCGCCAACATCCTCGGCCGCCCACCGTTCGGGTGTTCAGTGGCTTTCCACCACCGAGGACCGACCGATGCGTTTCCTATCCGTTGCCGCCGTGATGACGTTCGGAATGACAGTCTTCGCCGGATTGTTTGCGGCCGAACCCAAGTCGAGCGACAGCAAAAAGCTGCCGCCCATTCGAGCCAAGGTCGTCTTGACCACGACCGTCAGTGGAGCCGCTGGCACGGGTGTTGGCGGCGGGGGCGGTGTACTCGGCGGCGGGAACGTGCCGAATCTGGGGATCTTCGGAGCCGCCGGCGGCATCGGTGGAGCAGGCGGGAAAGCCCCGGCCCAGAATCTCGGCGGCGGCGGGGCTTTCGGGCTCGCCGGGGGCGGGGTGGGCCTAAACGGCGGCGGCCTGAAGGGCGTTCAGGAGATGAGCATGGTCCTCAACGTCGGGGAGGATTCCGCCAAGACGGTCCTGCTCGCCCACATCCCGGTCGGGAAGGCGGCCGAATGGACCAAGAAATACTGGGCGAACAACGGGTGGATTCTCGTGAACCCGCAGCCCGCGTTCGCGTTCACCGGTCGGGTCACGACGGAGGACGAAGGGAAGCTGTTCGCGAACGGGGCCCCGCTCTTCAACACGCCCGGCATGCTCGAGCTCGCCGAGAAGAAGCGGCTGGTGTTCGTCGTCGAGTCCGTGACCGCCGTCGACAAGTTCAACAAGGACAAATTCCCGCCCCAGGGCCGCGCCGCGGTCGAGGGCACCCCGGCGTGCGCGAAAGACGACCTCAAGCTGCTCGACACCGAAACCCTCGCGGTGGCGAGTGACCCCGTCCCGGTCGTGGTTCCCGGTAAGAAGCACGACGACGAGACGAAGTCCGCGAAAAAGATCCGCGCCACCGGGGTGTTCGCCGTGTCCGACGGCAAGCTCCGGTTGCAGGAGACCGGCCCAGTCAAGGTGGTCGAGAAGAAGTGACCGTCGGGTGACACTAGAAACAAGGCGAGCGTCGCTCACACGAGCGACGCTCGCCTTGTTTCTACCCCTTCTTCGGGTTCGCCAGGGTCTTCGCGGACACGTCCGCGCGGACGCCGACGTAACTCGGAAAGCGGGGGATGCCCGCGTCGGTGAGCTCCTGGTAGCGGAACGTCACGACGCTCCCGACCGGCGGCGGGCTATCGCGCTCGCGGTCGGAGAGGCCGGTGCCGACGGAGAATTGCTTGCCGTTCGCGAGCCGCACCACCAGCGCCCCGGCCCGGCCCTTGTGCCGGCCCTTGCCAGGTTCGACGCCGACGACCTCCCCCTCGGCGTCGTGGAAGGACTTGACCTTCAGCAGCGTACTCGACCGCCCGGCGACGTACTCCGACCCCGGCTGGCGGAGCATCAGCCCCTCGCCCCCGAGCCCCTCGACGCGCTTCAACTCCTCCCGCAAGTGGTCGACGCCGCGGCACGCGATGTGGTCGTGGACCGCGACGTGGGCGGCCTTCCACTTCGCGACGGCCGACCGCAGGAACTCGAACCGGGCCTCGAACGGGCCGGCGACGGCGGGCGCGTCGAAGACCAGGAAGCGGACCTCCTTCCACACGTCGGCCTTGTCCTGTCGGCGGACGATGCCGGAGGTCCGCTGGAACGCCTTGCGGGCGACCCACAGTTCCCCGTCGAGCGGCACGGCCGGGAGCCCCGCGGTGAACCAGTCCGGGGCGTGGAACTTGTTGCCGAGCCGGGAGAGGAATTGCGACCCGTTCCAGTAGCCGCGTACGCCGTCGAGCTTCTCGCTCATCCACCACCCGGTCAGGTCGGCGGCGTTGTCCCACGACTCGGCGAGCAAGACCGGCGGGGCGGTGCCGGCGGCCTCCTCGCCGCCGGCGGTCGCCGTCACGGGCTTGGCGGGAAGGGCACCTCCGGTGCGGGCTTCCTCGGCGGCGTCGCCGCGGAGCTTGCGCAGGTGCTTGCAGGTTCGGCGTTCGATCCCGGTGGACTGGTTCCGCCACGCGGGGCACGAACAGGAATAGACGCCGCCGACGTTTTTCAGGGTGTACGGCTTCGAGCCGGAGCCCTGCATTTCGAACGTGCCGCCGTCGGGCAGATCGGGCATGGTCGGTCCCCCACGAAGGTCGGATGGTGTGGGGATTCTACCGCGGCGGGGCGGGCGGGCCGATGTCGGTGGCGGTCACCCGGACTTGCGACCGAACGCGAACCACGCCCACGCCCCGAGGATCAGCACGGCGAACGTGCCGCTGGCGACGAGAACCTTGGTCAGCAGGGGGTTGTTGAGCCCGACGCGGTCGCGGGCCACGACGGTGCCGGCCGCGTCGAACGTGCTGCGGGTGGCGTCCTGGGTCAGAACCACGAACTGACCGTCTTCCTTCAAGACGGCCCCGGCCGCCCACAGGACGAACCGCGGGGAGTGCTTCAAGTCGGACGGGTTCGTCAGCAACTCGCGAACGGGGTGGGTGCGGACGAGCCGGCCGTTCGCGTAGAACCCGACGGCCGGGGCCGCGAGTTGCCTGGTTTCTTCCTCGGCGGGCAGGCGGTTGGTGTCGGACGGGTAGTCGCGCTCGATCCACCAGTCCCCTTCGAGCCGGGCGAGGTGGACGCCGTCGGCCGCGGGAAAAACGTTGTCGATCGGCGCGTACGGCGCGTTCAGTTCCCAGACGAGTTCGCCGGATTGTCGGTAGAGGCCGGACTTCGCGTACTTGTCCCGCACGGTGCGGAACGCGGCGACGATCGCGGGGTCGGTGATCTTCGCCTCCTCGGCCGGGTCACCGAGCTGGACGAGTACCCCGGCCGCCGTCGGCTTCGCATAGGTGAGCGGGGCCGGCAACGGGCGGGCGGCCGCCGGGGTCGCCGCCAGCAGCAGCACGGGAATGGCAAGCAAGCGCGTCATGAGAGTAGTGTAGCCGGGAGTCGGGCCCGGCGTCACTTCCCCGCCTTCTTCGCCGTGATCTGGTACGAGTTGAAGAACTTCGAGGCGTCCGGGCCGTTGACCTCCGACCGCTCCCCGTAGGCGAGGACGCCGTACACCCGCCAGTCGAAGTAGTAGATCCGGCCCTTGAGCACGCCGTTCGCGGGCTGCTGCAGGGTCGCCCCGAACTCGATCCCCGTCTTGCCGTCGAGGGCGGTGTCCTGCGTGTAGACCTCCGTGCCGTTGACTTCTTTCAGGAACCGGTCGCGCGACTCGCGGAGCATCTTCGCCAGTTCCACCGGCTTCGGCTCGCCGGACCCCGGCCCGAGCACCAGCACCTTCGCGGAATGGGCTTCGTATCGCACGCCGGGGTTGTCGGCGTAGTAAACCGTCGTCGGGTTGAACGTCTGGTTCGTCAGCCGGTACTGCGGCGTGCCGGGCATGCTGACGATGTACCCCTCGTGGGCCGAATTGTCGAACGTCTTGAACTCCTGGCGGGTGGTCGCGCCGGGCGGCTGGCAGCCGGCGACCAGGGCGGCGGCGACGAAGAACAGGGCGGATCGCATGACACGCTCGCGGAGGGGGGAAGGTCCGGCACCGGCAGCGGTGCGATTCTACCCGACCGCCCCGGCGGGTTCTAGCGGACGGCCAGTTGGACCAGCACCACGGCGAGTAGCCCCACGCTGATGACGCCGTTCACCTGAAAGAACGCCCGGTTCACGCGGGTCAGGTCGTCCGGCCGGACGAGCCGGTGCTCGTACACCAGCAGTGCGCCGACCGCCGCCAGCCCCGCGAAGTAAATCGCGCCGAGGTGAGGCGACACGAACCCGAGGGTGACGAGCAGCGCGAACATGACGGCGTGACACCCGGCCGCGATCCGCAGGCTGGCGGGGACGCCGAACCGGGCGGGGATGCTGTGCAGCCCTTCCGCCGCGTCGAAGCCGGCGTCCTGACAGGCATAGAGCACGTCGAACCCCGTCACCCAGAACGCGACCGCGGCCCCGAGGACCACCGGCACCGTCAGGTCGCCGACGCCCGCCACCGCGATCCACGCGGCCACCGGCGCGAGCATCAGCGCGACCCCGAGCCAGGCGTGGGCCAGGCTCGTGAACCGCTTGGCCAGGGAGTATCCGAGCACGAACGCCAGCACCGGCCCGCTCAGGTACAGGGGCCAGGGGTTCGGCGGCTCGCGAAACCAGAACAGCAACGTGGCCGCGACGAACCCCGCCGACGCGAGCACGGTGAACCCGGCGACGGTCGCCACGCTCAGCGTCCCCGCCGGAAGGTGGCGGGCCGCCGTGCGGGGGTTCTTCGCGTCGAGGTGCCGGTCGACCAGTCGGTTGAACGCCATCGCCGCGGACCGGGCGAACACCATGCACAGCAGAATCCCGACGAGGTCGACGACCCGGAACGGCTCGTCCGTCCAGGCGAGCGCGGCGGCGAGCAGCGCGAACGGCAGGGCGAAGATCGTGTGGCTGAAGCGGATCAGTTCGAGCAGCAACCGGATGCGGTGGAGCATGGGTCTTCCGGGCGGACCGGGGCGGCATTAGGCGGTGATGGTACTTCCTGACCGCAACACGGTCCGCCCCACAACTGGGCGTGTCACCGGCCGTACACGGCCACCCCGAAGCCGACGGGCGGCGGCGGGGGGTAACAGATCGGCCGGCAATAGGGGTACGGACGCACGAAAATCACGTCCGGGTCTTCGCGGACGAACACCGGCCGGGGCCGCGGGGCGTAGACGACGGGGCTCGCGGGCCGGGCGGCCTGCATGGTCTGGATCACCCGCGGGTCGACGCGGTTGGCGGTCAGGAACTCGATGTCCCCGGTGGAGAGCTGAAACGTCGAGCGGGTGTTCTGAATCTGGCCGATGATGACGTTCGGGTCGACGCCTTGCTGGGTGAGGCGGACCACCTCGGAGATCCCGAGCGGCGGGTTGGCGGCGGACGCCTGGGCGTTCGCGGTCGCCACCGCCTCCGCCTGCCGAATTTCCTGGCGTTCCCGCTGGTCGGCGGCGTGCCCGGCGAGCCCGCCGATGCCGGCCCCCGCCAGCCCGCCGACGACCGCTCCGGTGCGGGGGTTTCCGGTCGCCGCCCCGACGACCGCCCCCGCCGCGGTGCCGATCGCGCCGCCGCCGAGAGCCCCGGCTTCGGTGTTGCTGAGGTGGGAACACCCGACAGAAGTGAACATCAACAGCGGCACGAGCACACGCAACATCACAGTCCCTCCCGATCCGGGCGGGACCATTCCAATTTCGCGCCGGGGTGTCAACCCTAAAACGAAACTGCCGCGCCAACCACAAGGTTGGCGCGGCGAATCACTCGACTCACGCTTCCAGCTTCCACGGGGCGCGCATTTCGCGGGCGATGTGCTTGTTGCCCTCGTCCGCGTTGTCGCCCGTGAACCGGTTGGTCTTCGGATCCCACGTCAGCTTCTTGCCGGTCTTCAGCGCGATCACGCCGAGGTGGCACACGATCACGGACCCGCCGCCGACGGTGGGGTCGCAGATCGGGGCCTCGCGGGTCTTCACGCATTCGAGGAAGTTGCCGAAGTGGTTGGTCGGCCGGCTCGGGTACAGTTTCGGGTCTTCCTTGAACGGCTCGGACAGGATCTTGCCGTCGCTGGCGAGGATGGTGCCGCGGCTGACGAACACCGTGCCGGTCTCGCCGACGATGAGCACCCCGTTCTCGCTCCCGGAGAGGGTTTCGATCGGCACGTCCTCGACCTTGTCCCCCTTCTTGACCTTCTTGGTGGCGGGCTTGCCGTCCGCGCGGACGAGGCCCTTCACGTCGGTCCCGCGGCCGTCCATCGCGATCACTTCCGCGCCGTTCGCGTAGGTGTACCGGACCTTGAACGTCGGGTGGCAGTTGAAGCCGTCGATGCCGTCGTGCGGCTTGGCGGCTTCGATGGCTTCGACGCCGGTCGGCCCGCTGCCGTCCATGCCGAGGCACCACTGCGCGATGTCCAGGTGGTGGGCCCCCCAGTCGGTCATCTTGCCGCCGCTGTACTCGTAGAACCAGCGGAACTGGTAGTGGCAGTTCGTCTTCTGGTCGTTCTCGTAGCGGTAGGCGACCTTCGCGGTCGGGCCGCACCACATGTCCCAGTTCAGTTCCTTCGGCGGCTCGACTTCCTTGATGACGCCGCTGGTCGGGTTGCCCCCGATGCGGCACTCGATCGTCTTCACCTTGCCGATGCGGCCGGCCCGCACGACTTCGGCGGCCAGGCGGAACATGCCGCCCATCTCGGTCCGCTGCTGGCTGCCGGTTTGCAGGACCTTGCCGGTTTCCTTGGACACCTTCTGGATGGCGAGGGCTTCCTGGATCGTCAGGGTCAGCGGCTTCTCGCAGTACACGTCCTTGCCCTTGCGCATCGCGTCGATCGCGGCGAGGGCGTGCCAGTGGTCGGGGGTCGTGACGCAGACGATGTTCAGGTCCTTGCGGTCGGTCAGCTTGCGGAAGTCGTCGTAGGCTTCGGCGTCGTGGCTGTCCTTCTTCAGGTGGTCTTGCGCCCGCTTGACGTGCCGGCCGTCCACGTCGCAGACCGCGACGTGCTGGAGGTTCTTGAAGCCCTTCGTGGTGCCGTACACGCCGAACGCCCGGCTCGACGGCGAGCCGATGCCGATCCAGCCGACCAGCAGCTTGTCGTTCTGGGCGACGGCCTTGGCGGCGACGGCCTTGTTCGCCTCGTCGGCCCCGTGAACTTCCTTGGCGTACCACAGCGGCAGGCCCGCGGCGGTCAGCCCCGCGATGGACCGGTTCATGAACCCGCGGCGGGAGAGATTGCCTCGCTCCGGCATAGTAAATCCTCGGTTCGACAGGTGTGTGGGGGAAGGCAGGGTCGGACGGGGTGTATGATAACAGCGTGACGTTTCCGAGTCGAAGAAGAACCCGCCGACAATGAATTTCTCCGCGCGATTCGCCGCTGCCGTTGTGTCCGACCCGCCGTTCGGGTTGCAGGTGCTCTTCGCCGGCGGGCTGGCCCTGGAAGCGGCCGGGGTCGCCGAGGCGGTCCGGGGGCACCACCCGACGATGGCCGAGTCGGTCGTCGAACTCGTCCCCGCGGCGGGCGAATCCGCTGCGAAACAGGTGTCCGGTGGCGGCCCGACGGCGAGCGTGTTGGGGTTGGTTTCGTGGGGTCCGCACGTCGTCAAACTGGTGGCCTGCGACGCCCCGATGCCCTACGGCCCGCTCGAAACGTGCGTCGTGCCCGCCCGGCTCCCCCCGGATTTGAAGCAGGAAGCGCTCCGGCACGGCTCGCACGCGCTGCTGTACTACGCGGGATTCGAGTCGGACCCGGTCGAGCGCTACGTCGCCCTCGCGGCGGTGGCGGCGGCCGTGTCCCGCTTCGGCGGATTGGTCATTCTGAACGAGGACGCCCGCGCCGCGGTGCCGGCGTTCGACCTGATTCCGGAGGAAACCGAGGACATTCTCGCCACCTTGCGGGGCCTGCCGATCCCGTACCTGTGGGGCGGCTTCGTCAAACTCGATGTCGGCGACTCCGACCGCCCGTGGGCGCGGACGTTCGCGAACGCCCGCCTCGGCCTGCCGGACTTCGCATACCACCTGCCGAGCCACGCCGACACGGGCCGGGTGTTCCATCTGTTCGCGGGGATGCTCGGTTACCTCCAGCAGATGCGCGAGGAGTTCACGGCCGGCGACACGATCGACCTCGGCGACGGCGCGAAACTGCGGCTGCGCTCGCCGACGGAACTGGAGTGGTACCTCGACAGCGACGGCCCGATGCTCGTGGTGGAGCCGCAGGAATGAGCGACGGGAAAAGGCAACCCCTCCCCCGGCCCCTCCCCGAAGCGGAGAGGGGAGGAAGAGAAGA
>CAYUHJ010000060.1:0-29226 GCA_964444365.1 uncultured Alcaligenaceae bacterium
CTCACCCCTCACCCCTCTCCCCAGCGGGGAGAGGGGGACAAAACCGCCCCAGACACCAACTGCGCAACTCCTACCTTTGTGTCTTTGTCATGAATCTTGGATCGAGCGGGCAGAATTTCACCTGGGACGAACTTCGCCAGAAGGCCGAGGAGTTCAAAGGTCAATGACTCCCACAATCGACACGCAAACGCCGATCGGGGCGGCCGAAGGCACGCCATTCGGATTGCACGTGTTGCAACTCGTCGGCGAGCCGTTCCTGTTCGCGAAAGAGAGCTACGGCCGCGAACTCGTGCTGCACTTGGGAGAACGGGCCTGGGGGCCGGTTCGCAAGACCCGAACCGGCGACTTTCGTTACGAACACGGCACCCACCGGCTGCACACCCGCGGGTCCGCGTGGCTCGTCAAGCGCGGCCCCCACGTCGCTTCCTGCGGAGTCGAGGCCGTCGGCACCCCGAACCGCGTCGGGAGCGACCCTCAGATCCCCATCACGCCGGCCGCGGTCGTCGTGGCCGCCGACTCGTTCGCCTGCCAGTCTCCGAGCGCGACCGGGTTCGGGATCGTGCTGAAGTTGTCCGACGGGTCGACCGCCGTCGTCATTCCCACCGCGAGCCGACCGCCCGAGCAGCCACCCCCAGGGGTGAACCTGCCCGAACTCGCGGACTGGGAACTCGTCACCCCGGTCGGCCGGCTGACCGTCGGGCCGGGCCGGAAGTGGCACTGGGCGGAACCGGCCGAGGCCGTGGCCTGACCGCCACGACCTCGCGACCGCACCCCGTCACAGATTGGGCGGCTTCGGGGCGAACGGGGGCTCGTAGTTGTTCGTCCCCTTCACCTTCACCTTCCGCTTGAACACCTTGTCGCCGCAGGTGGCGTAGACCGTGTCGAAGTTCTCGCCGCCGAAGGTCAGGTTCGACACCTTCCCGTTCGGCGTCGGGATGATGCAGTTGACGCGCCCCGCCTGATCGCAGACCTGCAACCCGAGCCGGGTGGCGACCCACAGCCGGCCGTCGCGGTCGGTCCGCAGGCCGTCCGCCCCGGCGTCGTCGGCCGTGTCCGGGGCGTGGAGGTGGAAGTACTTTTGCTTGTTCCCGAGCGTGCCGTCCGGCTTCACGGTGTAGCTGTACACCCAGTGCGTCCGCGAGTCCGCGACGTACAGCAGCGTCTGGTCCGGCGACAGCGTCAACCCGTTGCTGAACTTCAACCCGGTGTCGACTTCCTTCTTCTCCCCCTTCGGCGAGATGAACCACACCCGGCTCGGGGCCTTCCCGTCCCAGCCGGGGTTCGTGACGAACACCCCGCCGTCCGCCCGGACGACGAGGTCGTTGCCGCGGAACCCGTCGGCGAACACGCTGCCCTTGCCCGACTCGTCGTAGGCGACGATCTGTTCCTTGCCGCCCGCGACGCTGTACAGCTTGCCGTCCGGCCCGAACGCCTGGCCGTCCCCCTTGTTCGACTCGCCGACGAACTCGTTCGGCTTGCCGTCGGTGCCGATCTTGTACGTCTTGCTGTTCGGCACGTCGTTGAAGAAGACCTCCCCCTTCGCGTTGACGGCCGGGCCTTCGGTGAACTTGTACCCGTCGCCGACGAGTTGCCAGTTCTCGCCGGGAATGAGGATGGTCTTCAACTGCGGCGAGCCGGCCCCGGCCTTCACCTTCTCCGGCCAGCCCTTCCAGAGCCACTTCATCGCGTCCGGGAAGACCTCGGTCCCGTGCTTGCCGTCGTGCCCGCCCTTGCCCCAGGCGTGCTCGACCTCGTACCCGGCGAACTTCAAGGACCGTTCCATCTCCTGGTTCGCCATCCACCAGTCGCCGCCGTAGATGTTCAGGTCGTTCTCGCCGTCTTGCAGGAAGACGCGGATCGGCTTCGGCTCGAACTTGCGGATGAGGGTCGGGTAGTTGTTCGCGCCGCGCAGCCCGACGTAGGTGCCGATCGCCGAGAAGACGCGGGAGAACCCGTCCGGCCGCTCCCACGCGGCGGTGAAGGCGCACACCGCGCCGCTGCTGGACCCGCCGATCGCGCGGTCGTTGCCGTCTTGGGAGAGCCGGATCTTCCGGCCGTCCTTCGTGGCCTTCGTTTCGACCGCGGGCAGCAGTTCGTCGAGGATCAGCCGCGCGTAGGCGTCGCCGAGGCCGTCGTACTCGAAGCTGCGGTTGAACCGGGGGAGCGACTCCTTGTTCGCGGCCGGCACGACGCCGGGGGTGACGAACACGCCGATGGTGACGGGCATCTCCTTCGCGGCGATGAGCTTGTCGAAGACCTCCGGGGCCTTCCACTGCACGCCGTCCTGGTTGACGTACACGCAAGCCGGCTTCTCGGGGTCGTACTGCTTCGGGACGTACACGGTCACGGTGCGCGTGGTGCCGGGGAAGACCTTCGACTCCGCGAACGCGAAGGAGAACGTCTCCCCCTTCGGCACGTCGGACGGGCTCGGGTCGGACTTCGGCGGGTCGGCGGCGAATGCGAAGGCGGCCGCGAACAGCGGCAGGGCGAACAAGGCGCGGGTCGGCATGGGGAGGGCCTTTCGGGAAGGGCGAATCGGGCGGGAAGTGAGATTGTAGCGGGTTGGGTCCGGCGCGGAACTCACTTGGCGTCCGCCTTCAACAGTTCGGCGAGCGACCGTGCGGGGTTGCCGAGGAACCCGCGGGTGATGAGGTAGTGTTCCGTCTCCGTGTAGTTCACGGCACGAATCCCGTCGGACCCGAACGAGTAAATCCGCGCGTCCGGGTACGCCATGATGATCGGCGAGTGGGTTGCGATCACGAACTGGCCGCCGCGTTGGACGTAGTCGTGCAGCATCGCCAGGAATTCGAGTTGCCGCCGCGGGGACAACGCCGCTTCGGGTTCGTCAAGGAAGTAGAGCCCGTTCGAGCGGAACCGGTTTCGGAACAGGGCGAAGAACGACTCGCCGTGCGATTGCTCGTGGAGTGACGCGCCCCCGTAGCCGCCAGTGACGCCGAGCCGCTCGATTTCGGACGCGACTGTGAAGTAGCTCTCGGCGCGGAGGAAGTAGCTGTCACTTGCGAGGGTGGGGTATTTCGCCACCCGCAGGAATTGGTGCAGTTCGGAGTGCGATTCGCGGGTGGCGAAGTTGAAGTTGCGGCTGCCGCCTTCCGGGTTCAGGCCGCACTCGATCGCGATGGCTTCGAGCAGCGTCGACTTCCCGGACCCGTTCTCGCCGACGAAGAACGTGACCTTCGGGTGAAACTCCAGCCGCGCGAGGTGCCGCACGACGGGGAGCGAGAACGGGTACTGCTCCGGGTTCGCGATCCGCTCGCGGAGCAGTTCGACGTGCATCAGGAACGGGCCGGGCTTGCCGGGCCGCTTGCGGGCCATGGATCACCCAATCAATCCTTGGGCGGAATCGGCGGAAGTGGCGGGAACTTTTTGAGCAGTTCGCGAAGCTCGTCCGGCGGTATGGGCTCCCACGGGTGGTCGAGGTCGCTGAACTCGACGTACACCGGGTTCGGGTAATCCGGTTTCCCTTGCCCCTTGGGAGCGGGGAGCGATTCGGGGGTCGGGGTCATGACTCTGCCTCTTCACGAAGATAAACGCGGATTGACCGGTGAGCTATCCATTCCCCATCGAGCGAGAGGGAAATCGAATAGATACCTGCTGCTGGAAAAATACAGCGACTCACTCGGATCACACAGTCGATCAAATCGAGTCTCGACCGAAACTGAAGGGGAAAAACGATCTGCCGCGCTATGTCCATCGGATCGGCGATTCTTGTCACGGCCAGCACCAAATCACCAGTACCTTCCCCGTCGGTCAGGCAACAGTACACACAGAACGGATTCGATGCCGCTGGGAAAAACTCGCACTCCAGTCCGGTGAATGTGCGATGGATCGACAATTCCCCACGCACTGGGTCGCGGCTCACGTCGTGACAGACGGTCAATCCGACCACAACCGGTTGGTGTCTGACCATCCTGATGCTCCGCGTTCACAGGAGGCAGTTTAACACAACTCTCTCCGACACACCTCACGCCTTCGCCGTCCGCATCTCCTTCGGCACCGCCGCGAGTGCCTCGTCCGGGAGGACGAACGAGTTAGCCAGCCATTGCTCTTCGTCCGTGATGACGTCCGGGTAGCGGATGCCCGGCAGCGCCTGCACCGAGAAGATTTCCTGCACCCCTTCCTCGAAGCGGAGGAACCCGACCGTGCGGCCGTTGCGGGTGTCGACGACCCAGACGCCGCAGGTGCGCTCGGTGAGGGTTTCCGTGATCGGGATGCCGCTGAAGACGGCGGTTTCGCGCACTTGCGACAGCCCGATGAACGCGAACGGGCCGACGAAGTCCAGGCCGCGGGTGAAGCCGGGCAGCGTCGCGATGTTCTGCACCTTCCCGGTGACGGGGTCGAGGTAGCCGAACCCGCCGACGCCGGATTCGAGGATCCACAGCCGGCCGTTGTACAGCCGCGGCGAGTGCGGCATCGACAGCCCGCGGACGATGATCTCGCCCGTCTCCACGTCGAGCAGCATCCCGCCGTTCTTCTTGTTCTCGCGCCAGCCGCCGGCGGTGTCGGTCTCGCCGAGGCACGTCACGTACTTCGGCCGCGGCGGGTCGCCCGTGATGCACATGCCGTTGAGGTGGCAGCGGTCCTCCGGGGCGAGGGCCGTCACGAACTTCGGCCGCCACCGCGGGACGAAGCTGTACTTGCGGTCGAGCGTGCAGAGGCACGAGAACCGCGTGTTCACGATCCAGAGTTCGTCGCCGGCCCAGCCGATCTCGTGGACGCGGATGTCCCCGGTGGTGTGCGTGGCCCGCGCGAGGTAGCAGGCGTCGTGCTTGCCGACGGGTTCGAGCTTCTTCGCCACGTCCGGCTGGTCGTGCAGTTCCCAGATGTGGTTCTTCGTCCCGACCGCGAGCCGGTTCCCGGACACGGCCATGCCCATCGGGCCTTCGAAGTTGCGGAAGTGCGTGTTGAGCTTCCCCTCGTGCGCCCGCACCACGACGAGCTTGCCGGCCTGGTACGTCGACACCAGCAGCGAGATGCGGAGTTCCTCGAAGAGCGTCACCAGCCCCGTCGTGAAGACGCTCCGGAGCGGTTCGGACGCGACGTCGCGCTTCGCCGGTTCACCCTCTTTCTTCGGCGGTTCCGGCGGCTTCGCGGCCGCGGCGGGGGCCGGCGCTTTCTTCGCCGCACTCGGGAACGCGAACGCCTTCACCCGGTCCGCGACCGGTTCGAGTTGCGGCAAGACGGTGGTCAACTCCGCCTCGTTCTTCTTCCACTTGTCCGGGTCCGGGGCGGTCAGCGTGTGGCGAGACAAGGGCAACGCTCCGGTAAGGGCCTGATCCCACCGCACGCCGGCGAACTTGCACAGGGTTTCGCACGCGGCCTGGGGATTGGCGAGGAAGTCGGTGTAAGAGACGGCGGTCCAGCGGTCGGTCGGCAACTTGCCGAGGTCCTCCATGATCTGCTCGTGGGCGACGCGGTACTGGGCGGCCGCGATGTCGGCGACGGGTTTGCCGGCGAGTTCCTTCCAACCGGGGATGAGCAGCAAACTCCACGGCGGGCCGTCCCAGCCGGGAAGCGTCGGGTACGTCACGAACTTGCCGGACTTCCAGGCGTCGATGACGCTGCTGACGTTCTCCCGCGGGTCGCGGAACAGGTAGATGAACCGTGCGTCCGGGAAGACCGCGTTCAGGAACGGAATCCGCAGCGCGTTCTTCGGCGTCTTCTCCAGCATCCGCACGGGGCCGGCATCCGGCGGCAGCGGCTTGCCGTCGCGGTCCTTCAACTGCGATCGGAACGCCGCGCGGAGTGATCTCGCCGCATCGGGGTCCGCGTCCGCAGCGGTGAGGCGGTTCGACGCCCAGCCGTGACGGGCGGGGCCGAGGTTGGCCTTCCCCTCGAAGATTTCGTGGCTCTCGCCGCCGATCGTCCAGAAGTCCGGGGCTTTCGCCAGCGTCTCGAACAGCAGGGTGCTGCCGGAACGCGGCGCGGCCACGATGAACACCGGGCGGTCGAACGGGTCTGCGGCCGGCGGCGACGGCGGACCGTTCGGCGTGGGCACAGGAGTCGGGCTCGGCTTCGGAGTCGCGTGAACCACGGCAGACGGCTTCGGTTCTGAAGGGGGCGGAACCAATGCCGCAGCGGGCGGAGCCGGTCCGGCAGACGGTGCTAATTCCGGGTTCACCGCCGTCCGCACGACCGCCTGCCGGATCGCCTCGGCCGCGTCGATGTGGTTCGGCAGCGGCAACTTCCCCTCGAACGCCTTCAGGTCCGCGTCGAGGTGCTGGATCAGCTTCTTGAAGTGCGGGAACCCGCTCGGGTTCGGCCCGTGCCCGGACCACAGGTTCCGCCACGTGCGGTGGAACGTCAGCAGCTTTTCCTGCAACCGGCCCGCGAGGTCCGGCGGGGCTTTCTCGGACAGGGCCAGGTCCCCGACGAGGTCCGCGAACAGGCACTCGACTTCCCACGGCGACATCACGACCGGGAAGTTGCACTGTTCCGTCTGCAGTTCCGGCTCGGCCTTCGGGTCGAACTTCACGACACGGTCGGCAACGGCGGCCTTCGTCGGCGGGTCGGCAAAGGGGCGTTCCCCGGCGGCGACCATCTCCCAGAACTCGGCGGACCCGACCGTGTCGACGACGAGGTGAATGCGGGTGCCGGGGTTCTCGTTCAGGACGTTGTGCAGCCGCCACGTGTCGAAGATCCAGACCTCGCCGGGCTTCATGTTGACTTCGGCGTGCCCGCACAGGAAGCGGACTTCCGGGTACGTCTTCACCGGAATGTGGACGCGGACGCGCTGCATCCAGTAGTAGTTCGTGTCGCAGTGCATCGTCGCTTCGCCGTTGCCCTGAATCCGCATGTGCCGGGTGCGGCCGAGCACGGAGCCGAGGGCGGCGAGGACCTGCCGGTGGTACGGCACCCGCGCCAGGTGCGGCGTCGGCAGCATCGGCCCCTTCACCGCGTCGTTGAGCGGCTCGCCCCCCTTCGCGATCAGGGACAGCGCGTCGTTCCCGGCGTACCCTTGCGGGTGCGGCTTCCAGTCCTTCTCGGCGAACGCCGCCACTTCCGCCGCCAGGCGGTCGGCGTCGACGCGCAGCGGCAAACGAACGAACGGGGTGTCGAGTCGCATGGGGAGTGGCCCTCGCATCGGTCCGCGGATTCAGGAACGATACGAAGGCCGGTTCGGAAATGGGAGTGGAGTACCGGGCAACCGAGCGGAAGCCGTTCGCGGGAGGGCGGGCCGAGGCTTTGCGAGTCCGCCAGAATACCAACCCGAAGCGCAAGCGAGGGGTTTTGTCCGTCCCTCGCTTGCGCTTCGGGTTGGTGTCCGTTCGTGCTTGCGACTTCCGGCGTCACTCACCCCGGCGTGTCGAACGTCATCTTCCCGAGGAACAGCATCTTCCGGTCGCCGGTGCGGTAGAGTTCCTCCATCATCAGCGGCAGGTCCGGCTTCAGTTCCGCCGCCTTGTACCCGTGCGGGGCCGCGCCGTTGATCTGGACCTTCACCGGCCGGGTCCAGTCGATCATGTCCCGTTCCAGCCAGACGACGACGTTCTTGACGCCGAAGACTTGCAGGTCGATAAGGTTGCCCGTCCGGATGTCCGCCCCGATCGTCGCGGGGACGAGGGCCTTGCCGGGGGCGGTGCGTTCGACCGTGTTCGCGGGCTTCAGCATGGTCGTGCCGACCCAGTAGAAGCGGTCCTCGGTCTCGCGGCAGATTTGCCACGGCTCGAACGCGGTGGCGTTGAGCCGCAAACTCGCGGTGCCCCGGACGCGGGCCTTGCGGCCCATCCAGTCGAAGATTTTGGGCAACTCGGAGCCGTACCACTCGACGCCGCGGCCCTTGTACATGGTCATGAGGGCCGGGAACCCGCGGGGCATCCACTTCTCGTAGACCTTGCGGATCGTCTGGGCGGAGCCGCCGCCGTACTCGCCGGTGACGACGTAGTACGGCAGTTTCTGCGCGTTCCGCCACGTGTGCATGTGGACGTCCCACTTGGACGTGGGGCCGAAGGTGACGACGCCGGCGAACAGGTCCGGGTGGGACAGGCCGAGGTCGAACGCGAAGTTCGCCCCCTCGCCGAAGCCGAAGAGGAAGACCTTGTCGGCGTCCACCTGGAACCGCCGGAGCAGGTCGCGCAAGACCAGCGTGGCGGTGCGGTGCTGCTTGCCGTTGAAGTCGTAGCCGTTGTCGAACGTGCCCGTCCAGATGGGGGCGGCGACGATGTAGCCGTGCTTGTCCGCCTCGCCGGCCAGCGAGCCGACGAGCTTTTCCGGGGCGATCGTCGGGTGCGTCAGGGCGATCAGGACGGGGTAGGATCGGCCGTGGTGGTACTCGGGGGGAAGTCGCAGGAGGTAGTTCACGCCGCCGGCGCGGATGTCGTCGCCGTCCCCGGCCGTGTTCCGCTTCCAGATGCCGTCGACCCCGCCGGCGTCGTCCTTCGGAACCTTCACGCCGAGCGGCCGGGTCAGGTCTTCGGGCGACGTCGGCGGCAGGACGGAGATCACCTGCGCGAGTTCGTCCGCCGGCAGGGCGTGGGGCGACTTCAGGAACTCGTTCAGCAGTCCGCGGCGGTTGTTGGCCACGTCCTCGGCCATGTACGCGGCGGCCATCTGCCGGGCGGCCCAAAACTTGACCGCCGTCTCGACGTTTTCTTCCGCCCCGCTCTTGCCCTTGAGCCACCCCGTGATGGCCCACGCGAGCAGGGTGTCCGGCTTGACGGCCGAGGGCTTGCCCTTCTTGCGGTTGTCGTCCTCCTGCTTCGCCAGGGTGGTGAAGATCTCGATCTTCCCGACCGAGTCCGGGTGCAGTTCCTCGTAGACGGTTTCCCCCGCCGCGATCAGCGTGGCGAGCGGCTCGGGTGGCTTTTTCCGCGGGGCGGTCGAAACCGCGGCGGCCCCGGCGAGCGACCCCTGCGCGTCCGCCGAGTCGCCGAGCCTGGCGCGGTCGAGCAGGTCCCGCAGCAGCTTGCGGGTGAGGTCGTACTTCGGCAGCACCGTTTCGATTTGCGCCTTCACGACGGCCAGCCGGGTGGTGTCCTTCGGGTCGCTCGTCTTCGGGGCGTACACCGTGAGGATGGACTTCGCCGCGTTGTACCGCCCGGACCCGACCGCCGCCTCCAGTTCCTCGATGACGAGCCGGTTCTCGGCCGCCTCGATCTCGGACTTCACCTTCTCCTCGCGGTCGAGGGCGTCCTTGTCCCAGATGCCGGGGATTTCCTTGTGGGCGCGTTCGATCTCCTGCTTCGCGGACGTCAGCCAGCCGGCGTCCTTCATGAAGACCGCGATCGCGAGCCGCTTGAGCGGGTCGGGCTTGAGCGGGTCCTTGTCCTTCAGGTCCGGGTGGTTGACGAGGAGTTGGCGGACCTGCTTCGGGTCCATCTCCGGGGTGTGGTACGCGACCCGCATGTTGTGGGACGTGGACGCGACGTAGCAGGCGTTCGGGTCGAGGTACGTGACGATCTGCTCGATCTTGGTGAAGTTGCCGTCCGCGGACTTCACTTCGAGGGTCCGCCGCCAGTTGTCGTTGAAGTCGCCGCCCTTGAGCTCGCCCATCGCCGGGGGGCGGAACCCGCGGGTGCCGGGGAAGTCGCGCTTGTAGGCGACGTAGTCCGGGCGGAGCACGTCCTTCTCGACCTTGCCGCCCTTCTTGGTGTGCATGCTGAAGACGGTGACCTTGGGGCCGTCCTCGACGATGTCGAACCCGTACCCGGAGCCGCCTTCCTTCAAGACCTTGCCGTTGAGCACGAAGCCGTCCGTGAGGATGACGGCGTCCGAGGCGGGGGCGGAGATGGCGGCGACGAACCCGACGACGACGGCCGCGAACGCGGCGGCCCGGCACAGCGGGCGGGGCGGAATCTTCGGCATCGTCGGTGTCCTCGGCACGGGCACGGCGGGGCGGTTCGTTCATTGTTCCCGGAATGCGGCCGGGGTCAAGGAACTCCGCCCACGCGATCGGGTTTCGGTTCGTGCGGGGATGAAGGGTCAACCCCTCCCCCCAACCCCCTCCCCGAAGCGGAGAGGGGGAGCAAAGCATTTTTTCTTCCTCCCCTCTCCGCTTCGGGGAGGGGTCGCCTTCTCCGTCATCTCCCCTCCTCGAACTGCGCAACGTCACCGTCGCCTACGGCGGCCGGCCCGTCCTCGACGGCGTCTCGTGGACCGTTCGCGCCGGCGAGCGCTGGGCACTCCTCGGGCCGAACGGGTCGGGGAAGAGCACGCTGCTGAGCCTCACGGTCGGGGACCACCCGCAGGTGTACGCCAACGACGTGTCGCTGTTCGGGAAGCGCCGGGGGACCGGGGAGACGATCTGGGACGTGAAGCGGAACGTCGGCCTGCTGTCGCCGGAACTGCACCTGTACTTCACCGAGCCGCTGACCGCCGAGCAGACCGTCGCGACCGGGTTCGTGGACGCTGTGGCGTACCGCCGACCGACCCCCGAGCAGGCGGCGACCGTCCGCGAGCGGATGGCCGAGTTCGGGCTGAGCCACCTGGCCGCCCGGCCGTTCGCGCAGCTGTCCACCGGGGAGCAACGGCTCGTGCTGTTCGTGCGGGCGGTCGTGAAGCGGCCGGCGCTGCTGATCCTCGACGAGCCGTTCCAGGGGCTCGATTCGCGGGCCGTTCAACGGGCGCGGGCGTGGCTCGACGCCAACCTCGGGCCGGGGCAGGCCCTCGTGTTCGTGACGCACTTCCCCGCCGAGATTCCGTCCTGCGTCGACCGCGTGCTGCGGCTGGAAGGGGGCCGCGTCACCGCTTCTTCGGCCGCGTCTTGTCGAACTCCGCCAGCAGCTTCGTGAACTCCTTCTCCACTTCGATGTACGCCTTCTCCGCGCGTTCGAGCCGCTCGCCGGCGGCGGCCTGCTCGGCCTTCGGGGCGTCGAGGTTGTCCATGACCTCCTTCAGCACGCCGCGGAGCAGTTCGAGCCGGGCCTGGGCCGCCTTCAGCTTCGCGTCGGCGGCCGCCAGTTGCGGCGGGAACGGCAGCACGCGGACCCGCAATGCCTCGGACATCACCGTCACCTTCCCGAGGGATTCCATCTCCTGCAGAGTCTTCTCGCCGTCCTTCCCCTGGGCCACGTCCTTCGGGCCTTTCGGGTCGAACCGGTAGGTCAGGGTGATCTCGTAGACGGACGGTTGCCGGAGGTCGAAGAAGTCGCCGGCCGCGAACGGGAGGAACAGCGGCATGTCCTCGCCCGGCTTGAGTACGACGACCTCGCCGCCCTTGATGGGAGACTGTTTGGGGTCGAAGTCGCCGCGCCCCGTGACCTTCGGCGTCAGCTTCTGGTCGTTCGCCGTCACGGCCCAGTCGTACCGCACCTTCCGGACGCCTTCCTGCGAGCCGTCCAGCGGGATCACGACGCGGGCCGGCTCCTTCCCCGTGTTCTTCACCACGGCCTTGATCCGCGTGAGTTCGTCCGGGTACAGCTTGGCCGGCCCCGTCAGCTCGATGGCCAGCCCGGACCGCTCCTCGGACTGCGAGTACGCGGGGCGGGCGACGACGAGGAGCCCGAGGCAAACGACGACACGCACGGGGCACCTCCGGGGAACGAGTACGGGGAAGACGACCGGGGCGGGGGGAACCAACGAGTCCGGGCGAGGCGGGTCGGATCAGTCGGCAACTCGCTCCGCGAGTTGCGGGCTCATGTCCCGAGAACGCAACACGCGTTTCAGTGGGTCGATGCGCAGTCACTCGCTCCGCGAGTGACCGACTGAGGTGCCCGGCGTAGACGCGATTCCGGTGAAATCGGTAGACTGAAATCGGTTCACTCGGTGACGCAAACCGACGCGAAGGATTCCCCGATGGCCCGGTTCGACTACGCCGTCCTCGAAGCCGCCCCGCGCGTGCCCGGCAAGCCCCGGCACAAGACCCGCGAGGTCCGCGTCGGGGACAAGGTCTTCGGCGGGCAGAATCCCGTCTGGGTCCAGTCCATGACCACCACCGACACGTTCGACGTGGACGGCACGGTCAAACAAATTCACGCGCTCGAAGAGGCCGGCTGCGAACTCGTCCGCGTCACCGTGCCGAAGCCGGAGGACGCCGGGGCGCTGTCCGCCATCAAGGACCGCATCGGCATCCCGCTGATTTGCGACATCCACTTCGACTACAAGATGGCACTCGCGGCGCTCGACCACCCCGTCGACAAGATCCGCGTCAACCCCGGCAACATCGGCGGGTACGACCGCTTCAAGCAGGTCGTCCGCAAGGCGAAGGACAAGGGCATCCCCATGCGGATCGGCGTCAACGCCGGGTCGCTGGAACGCGAGATCAACGAGAAGTACGGCTTCCCCTGCCCGCCCGCGATGGTCGAGTCCGCGTTGCGGCTCATCGAAGTCGCCGAGGGGGAAGGCTACGACCAGATCGTCGTGTCGCTGAAGTCGTCCGACGTGCTCGTCGCCGTGGAAGCCTACCGCCTCTTCGCGCAACTGGCGGACTATCCCACGCACATCGGCATCACGGAGGCGGGCAAGCCGCCCTACGCGGTGACGAAGTCGGCGGCGGGGCTCGCGCCGGTGCTGCTCGACGGCATCGGCGACACGATCCGCATCTCGCTGCTCGGCGACCCCGTCCCGGAAATTGCCGCCGCCTTCGACATCCTGCAAGCGACCCAGCGCCGCGTCCGCCGACCGGAACTGATCGCTTGCCCGACGTGCGGCCGACTCGCCATCGACCTGGAAAAGATCATCGCGGAACTCGAAGCCCGGCTGAACGGCAAGCGGCTGCCGGTGAAGATCAGCGTGCTCGGCTGCGTCGTGAACGGCCCCGGCGAGGCCCGCGAGGCGGACATCGGTATCGCGGCCGGCAACGGCAAGGGGATGATCTTCCGCAACGGCGAGATCGTCCGCCGCGTGGACGAGGCCGAAATCGTCGACGCCCTCATGGAAGAGGTCGCCCGCTGGGAACGGGAGAACCCCGGCAAGGTCGCGGCCGCGTCCCCCGCCGGGAAGGGGCTCGAAGGCATCGGCCGGCGAAAATTGCCGGTCGTCGGCGTCTGAGCCCGCGGAGCCCCGCCGTCAGTCACTGCGAAATCGTCGGCGATCCCGGCGTGGACGGTCCGGACGTCGGGTTCGCGGTCCGCTGCAACTTCAGGTTCAACGTGTCCGGCGACAGGCTGTGGGTGGCCCCGGTACACACGTCGACGACGATCCCCAGGAACCCGCCGACCACGACGTTGCCGAGCAGCCACGGGTTCAGCGTGCGCTTCAGCGAGACTTGCACCGGCTCGTAACCGGGGTGCTGGAGCTGGACGACGTGCTCGGTCTTGCGGCTGAGCGGCACTTCCGCCGGGGTCACGCCGTAGGACTGCCCGTCGACGAGGACGGCGGCCCCCGGCGGGTCGCTGGTGATCGTCACCTTCTGGTCCTTCGCCCCGCCCACCACGGTGGCACACCCCGGCGACACCACCGCGAACCCCGCGACGACAAGCGCACACGCCCGCACCGGCCCGACGAGCCGCTTCATGGTCTACCCCCGAAAACGAGCAGGTTCCCCGCCGCCAGATAGCGGGACGCGCCGGGGGTGTCAAGCCGCCGTGCGGTCACTCCGGGGCGACGTAGTGCGTGAAAGTAGGCAACTCGCTCCGCGAGTTGCGGGCTCATGTCCCGAGACGACTTCACTGGTTTTCGAGGACGGAAGTGCAGTCACTCGCCGAGCGACTGACTGACTGAATCGGTAAAGCTTGAAACACTGCGTCGCCCTGGCGGTCATTCGGCGGGCAGCGGCGGGGGGACCGGGGCGAACAGCATCGTGAACTCGGGGACGGACTCCGCGGGCACCCACTCCGGCAGGCCTTTGCGCCACGTCAGCGTGGCCGGCGTGACCTCCCCGGACTGGATCAGCTGCTTGACTTTCGCGAGGTCCAGCGGCCCGGTCGGCGCGCCCTTCACCGCGACGTGGTAGGCGATCGGGGCGGGCGTCTTGTCGACCCCGACGGGGGGCGGGGTCACCTCCGGCGTCCGCATCCGCCCGGAGACGGGGCCGGCCCCCCAGCCGTTGAGCAGCGGGAACGACGACAGGGACAGGTCGCGGTCCGACTCGGGGTCGGGGAGCATGATCCGCTCGGACGGAGGGGCGGGCCGGTTCGAGACGAACATCCGCCCGGACTCGGGCGGGGCGTCCGACAGCGGAAGCCGAACGGACATCGGGCCGGACGCGGGGGCCGGCTTGTCGGCCAGCGGGTCCTCTGCCTCCTTCGTGTCCGACGAGCTCGGGGGCGTCACCGGCGGCCGCGGCTCGGACGGGGTGCGGGTTTTCGCGTCGGAGTACCCGGCGAACTCGCCCGACCCGGCGACCAGGAACTCGGTCAGTTCCACCCCCATCCGCGCCAGGTCGGCCGCGATCCGGGCGCGGGCCCGGCCGATCAGCCGCTCGCCGTCGGCCGCCAGGTCCTCCGTCGTGATCTGCTTCGCCCGCACCCACTCCCCGAACTGGACCGCGATCACGTTCCGCAGGTTGGCGGACGGGTACTCGGCCAGCGGCACGTTCGGCTTGAGCAGCTCGCCCAGGAACAGGGCCGGGTTCGTGATGCGGAACCCGCACGTGCCCTGAAGGGACAGTTTCTGCCCGGCCCCGGACCGGCTCGGGGTCAGGTTTCGCAGCGCCCACGCCAGCCCGACCCACGGCTTGATCGAGACGAAGTACACGTCCGCGTGGAACGTCGACCGGGTCGGGGACCACCGGGTGCCGGCCCCGAGCAGGGTCGCCACGCTGTCCGCGTCCAGCCCGTAGGAGCCGGGCGGGCACACGTCCGCGACCTGGTTGTTGCACACCAGTCCCGCCGCCCACCCGTCCCGGACGGTGAGTGTGGCCCCGGTCCGGATCTCGGTCGTGTCGCGGGTGAACCGGTACACGAGGAGCTTTTCCGGCAGCTTGCCGTCCCAGTCGAGCGCGGCGAGGGCTCCGCCCGTCAGCCGGTTCCACAGCCGCATCGGTTAACCTCCGGGAGGGCGGTGACGTCTCAGGTGTACTTCTCGATGCTCGCGACGTAGGTCATCAGGAAGATCCGGATGACCGCCGTGATGATGATGGCGGCCACGGTCAGCCAGACGACCCCGCTGGCGATCTTGCTCAGCAGGGCGAGCTTCCGCCGGGTCAGTTCGTCGTAGTACAGGGCCTGCTGGTGCAGCACCTCGGGCAGCCGGCCGCTCTCCTCGCCGACCGCGACCATGCTCAGGAATTCGTCCGGGAAGAGGTCCGTCCGGGTGACGCAGTCGGTGACCGAACTGCCCCGCCGGAGGGCCGCGTCGGCGACCGGGGCGGCGGTCTCGAACGCGGCGTTGTCGGTCGCGGAGAACGACAGCCGGAACGTCTTGAGGATCGGCGCGCCGCTCTCCAGCACCAGGTTGAGGGCCACGCAGAACCGGGTCAACGCCATCGCCTTCACCGTCCCGCCGACCACCGGGATGCGGAAGATCAGCCGCTCCACGACCGCCCGCCGGCGGAGTAGCCGGCGGACGCCGACGAAGGATACCGTCGCGACGAGCAGGGCGGAGAACACCGCCCCCAGGAAGTACACCGCCCCTTCCGGCCCGAGCAGCCCCAGCCCGAGCGGGTCGATCGGGCCGCGGTCGGAGTCGGCACTCGGCAGGATGCCGAGCACCAGGATCAGCCCGGCGATGATGAAGATGGCCGCGAAGAACTGCACCAGGGGCCACGTCACCCCCGCCACGAACTCCCGCTTCAGGCGGACCTGCATCTCGTAGTACTTTTCCAGCTCGGTCATCACCTCCGGCAGGTTCCCGGTCTCCTCGCCGACCTCGACGAGCGACAGGAACAGCGGCGGGAACGAGTCGGCCTGCTTGTCGAGGGCGTCCTTGAAGGACCACCCGGCTTCCAGATCCTTGGTGATCTGGCCGGCCACCGGGCGGACCGGCCCGGTCCCGCGGCTCGCGAGCAGGGACACCGCGTCGCGGAGCATGATGCCCGACGACAGCGAGAACTTGAGCGACCGGGCGATTTCGATGAGCCGGTCCAGGTTCAGGCGGCGGGAGCCGAGCATGGGAAATCCTGTGGGTGCGCGGGGGCCGGTCTCAGACGGCGACGGCCGGGGTCAAATACTCCACGGGCAGGACGCGGATCACTTCCTCGATGCTGGTCAGCCCCTGGGCCACCTTCAGCATCGCCGACTGCCGGAACTCCAACATGCCCTCTTCGACCGCCTTCCGGCGGATCGCGCCCTCCTGGCTCGCGTCGTCGATCAGCGCCCGCAGGCCGGCCGACACCCGCATGATCTCGAATGCCCCGGTCCGCCCGGCGTACCCGGACTGGTGGCACTCCGGGCACCCGCGGTGGCCGTACAGCCGGGTGCCCTGTCCGGCCTTCAGCCACGGGCGGACTTCCTTGAAGGCGTGGATCTCCGGCACGTCGAACCCTTCCTTGCAGTTCGGGCACAGCGTCCGGATCAGCCGCTGCGACACCACCCCGAGCAGCGAGTGGGACAGCAGGTGCGGGTGGACGCCCAGCCGGGTGAGGCTGTGGACCGCCGCCGACGCGACCGGCGAGTGGAGCGTCGACAGCACGAGGTGCCCCGTGGACGCGGCGCGGGCGGCCAGCATCGCCGTCTCGTTGTCGCGAATCTCGCCGATCATGATGACGTTCGGGGCCTGCCGCAGCACCGCCCGCAGCTGCACGTCGAACGTCACCCCGGTCGCCGCCGACACGGGCGACTGACGGATCCCCTTGATCGAGTACTCGATCGGGTCCTCGATCGTGCTGATCTTCCGCTCGCCGTTGTTCAGGTACGCCAGGCACGAGTAGAGCGTGGTGCTCTTGCCCGTCTCCGTCGGCCCGGTCACCAGGATCAGGCCGCTCGGGTTGTTCAGGAGCTGGACGAGGATGTCGTGGTAGTGGGCGTCGATCCCGAGCTGGTCGAGGGCCAGGATCCGGTGCGCCTGGTCCAGGATCCGGACGGTGCAGTCCTCGCCGTGCAGGGTCGGAATCGTGCTGATCCGCAGGTCGTACCGGCTCGCCCCCGCGGTGTACAGCCACCGCCCGTCCATCGGCTTGCGGCGTTCCGAGATGTTCAGGTTCGCCATCGTCTTGATGTACGACAGGCACCGCCGGCCGAGCTCGATCGGCACCGTCCCGACCGGGCGGACGATCCCCAGGTGGCGGACGGCGAACTCGACGTGGTCTTCGTTCATGTGGAAGAACAGGTCGCTCGCGTGCAGGCCGACCGCGTGGGCGATCAGCTTGACGAGGATCTGGTCCGGGTCGCGCTCGGTCGCGAACGTCGGCACGCCGTTCGGCGGCGCGTACCGGCCCGACGACGGTGCCGGCCGCGCGTACTCGATCCGCGGGGACGGGGCGTCGAGGGCCAGCGCGGCTCGGGGCTCAGTCATGGGGCGATCGCTCGGGGGCGAGGAAAGGTCAGAGGGAACCGGGAGACGGAGTGACCGCCCCGACCCGGCCGGCCACGACCGGGGGCTCCCGGTCGACCGGGAACACGTCGCGGACCGCGAGCCGGCCGGCGTCGTCCGCCGACCGCGCCGCATGAAAATTCGTTCCGATCCCGAGCACCTGAACGATCTGCTCGACCATCGGGGGGATCGACACGAGGATGAGCCGGCCGCCGGCCTGGGCGAACCGGTCGGTGGTCCGGAGCAGCCACGCCACCCCGCTGGTGTCGGCCCCCTCGGCCCGCTTCAGGTCGAGGAGCACCTTCCGGGAGAACGCCTTCGGCCCGAGCAGCGGTTGCAGCGGGTCCGCCCCCAGCGGCAACCCGGCCAGGCTCAGCGGCCCTTCGCACCGGACGCGGATCAGGTCGTCCGCCTCGAACGGCAGGATTTCCAGCTTCATGGACGGGCCTCGCGGACCGGAAAAGGTGCGGGCGCGGTGCGCCCGCAGACGCGGCTCAGTTGGTCGGCTTCTTCGGGGTCGCCTTCGTCGTCTCCTTGTCCAGGCTCTCGATCACCTGCCGGACTTGAGCCCCGCACGCGGTCGAAACCGGGACGACGATCAGCGTCTTCTGCTGGCCGAGCGGCAGGACGTGGTCGCCGAGGTCGAGCGACCCGAGGGCCGAGAGGGCTTCCTGAACGGGGGCGTACTTCAGCTTGATGAGGAACACCGGCGCGCCGTCCGCGCCGGCCTTGGCCGGGTCCGCGTCGATCGCCGACAGGATGTTCGCCAGCGTTTCGAGTTCCGCCTTCGTCCCGATCGCGATCAGCGTCTTCGTCCGGTCGTTCACCGCGACCTTCGGCATCGGCTTGACGGCCTCGCCCGCCTTGCGCGGCAGCTTGCCCCAGACCTGGGCGAGCGCCCCGCTCAGTTCGGTCGGGGTGAAGTGCTCCACGGAGAAGCTCTTCACTTCGGTCGGCTCGGCGGGCTTGGCCTTCGGCGCGTCCCTGGCGACGGGCTGGGCCAACGCGGCCGAGGCCAGAACGGTCGCCAGAGAGAGGGCGGCTACGGCACGGGTCATGGTCGGTCCTCTTGTCGGAAGCAGAAGTTCGCCCGCAGGCCGGCACGGACCGGCCCGAACTCCCGGCGTGGTGCGAGTACGTCCGGGTTGCGCTGCGACGGCCGCAGGGGGTGAAGGTGTGTTAGGTGCTGCGGCTACGGGGTCGAATGAATAGTCGGCAAGGAAAATGTGTGGATTTCGTGAGGGCAACCGAGGCCCCAACCTGTCCGGTCGTCACTCGTCGTCACCGGGTGCCAGCCCGCCGAGGTGAGCCCGGGCGATCCGCTCGGCGTCCGCGAACGCCTGCTCGGTCTCGGCCAGATCTTGTTCCGTCATCGTCTGACTCGCCATCCATTCCAGAGCCTCGGCGTCCGCCTTGTACTCGACCTCCCCGTGGTGCTCGCGAACCGCGGCCACGATGTCCTCGATGGACGCCCGAAAGAACTCTTTCCGGGGGTTCGCCTTGTTGACCCGCTGCTTGTGGAAGATCCGGTGCAGGGTGGCTTCCAGCGCGGGGGCGTCGTCGGTTTTGATCATCATGTGGACGTCGAATCGGAACGGGACCGCAGCTCCGCTCAGTTCGTCCAACCGCTCGCCCGGCTCGATTCGGCGGGTCATCCCGATCTTGTAGACGTCCCGGCCGAAGGAGCCCACGTTGGAGATGACGTAGACGTGCCCGACCTTGGTTTTCTGAGCCTCCGAGATCGCCCGCTGCGATTTCGCCTCCGCCTCGGCCAGTTTCGTCCGGAGGGCGTCGATCTCGGCGGCGTGTCGGCCCTCGGCGTCGGCGAACGCGGACCGGGCGGCGGCCTCGGCGGCCCGCAAGGCGGCGGCGACGGCGGCCCGCTCGGCTTCGGCCCGGCGGATTTCCTCCTGGGCTTCGCGCTCCCGGCGCTGGTCTTCACGGATCGACTCCCGCAGTCGGGTCTGCTCTTCGCGTTCGACCGCCGTCCGCACCGCCTTTTCGTACAGCTCGTGAAGTTCCGCCAGGGCCTCTGCTTCCTCGGCCGGAGTGGCGTCGACGCCCGCCACCCGCACCCGTGCGAACGCAGTCCGCACGCGCTGTTTCACGGTGTGGTAGTTCGACGGGGTGAGCCCCTTCCGCGCGGCGGTCCGCACCTCCGCGAGGTACCACCGGGCCACGTCCCCGAGGGACCGGGCGAGCCCGCCCTGTTCGGTCGCGGCCTGCTGCTGCCCGTACTGGTGGCGGGCGAGCCGGACCGTCAGGTTCCGGAGGTCCGCCTTGAGAATGCGGTTCTCGGCCGCCAAATCGCTGTACGCGACGGCCCGGCGCTGGAACTCGGACTGCCTGCTCGCGAGTTCGGCCGTGTCGCGTTGAAGCCGAGCCGTGGCCTCCGCGAGTCGACGGGTCCGCTCGGCCGATTCCGCCGCCGTCCGGTCCAGCTCCGCTCGGCGGGCCGCGAGCTCGTCCCGCTCGCGATCGAGAAGGACCCGTCGACGCACGGCCTCTCGCCGGGGTTGATCCATGAAGGCGTACGTCAGCACCGCCCCGCCGGCCAACCCGACGGCCCCGAGAACGATCGCCAGCATCAGTCCTCCCGGTTCGGGTAAATCCGGCGGAGGATGGTGAACTCCTCCTCCCGTCGGCAGCGGGGGCACCGCATCGGGTCGAGTACGTCCGCGACGAGTTCCAGGCAGTCTTCGCCGCACGCGGGGCACCGGGCGATGACCAGCCCGGCGGGGGACGAGACGTGGTGGTAGCCCCACCGCTGCAACGCGACGACGCCCATCCGCGCCCAAATCTGGACCACCGACTCGCCCGCGCCGCGGACGGCGGAGCCGCCGGGCTGGTCCTCGTCGAACTCGCCGGCGTCCCACAGCCGGGCCGCGAGAGCGGTCATCCGGCGGGCGCTGGCAAGGTCGTCCCGCAGGGAAGAGTAGAGGCCGCGTTCGGTCCTGGTGGCGGTGTCCAGGAACCCCTCGACGGCGTCGAGTGCGTCGACGCGGAACAGGGGCGGTGCGACCCGGAAAATGAGATCGACGGACGGGAGGGGCGGTTTGTCGATCTTCTCGTACCGCCGACGGAAGCGGATCGCGTCCCACGCGAACGCGAGACTCTCCCGGGCGGCCTGGAGCGCGCCCGGGTACTCCGCCTCGCCGGCCAGTCGGCTGGCCTGGTCCGAGAGGGCGGCGTAGCGAGCGGCAGCGGATTCGAGGTCGATTTTCTTCGCCATCGGTGTGAGGTACAGTGTACCACACCGAGGCGGAAGATGGAACGACGTGTCGGCAGATTCTGCCGCACGCTCTGGCGTTAAGTTCGCCCGCGGGACCGGTCCGGTCACGCCGCCTGGGCGGGGGCGGGGTGCAGCAGCTCCCAGTTCGCCTCGAACCACTCGACCGTGCGGGCCAGTCCGTCCGCGAGGGGCGTGCGGGCCCGGTTCGGCAGGAGGCGGTCCAGCTTGCCGACCGCGAGGACTTTCGACTTCGCCCCGACGTACTTGGTCGTGTCGAACCGGATCTTGGCGAAGTCGTACCCGACGTGGTCGCAAATGGCGGCCGCGAACTCGCGGATCGTGTGCTCCTTCCCGGCCCCGATGTTGACGAGGTCGTCGTCCACGCCGTCCGCGAGGCGGACCGTGGCGTCGACGAAGTCGTCGAGGTACACGAGTTCCCGCTTCTGGTGGCCGTCGCCCCACAGGACCGGCACCGGCCCGCCGAGCTTTGCCCCGAGGATCTTGCGGATCAAGTCGAAGATGAAGTGCATCTGCCGGCCGTCGGTGTGGTAGCCGGGGCCGTACAGGGTGGACGGGACGAGGCACAGGTACCGCACCCCGAACTGCTTCGCCAGCGACCGCAGGCCGACGTACATCATCCGCTTGGTCATCGCGTAGGTGTACAGGCTGTCGATCGGCTGGCCTTCGAGGTAGTTCTCCTCGACCAGTTCCCGGTCCGCGGCGTAGGCGCAACTCGTCCCCATCGCGATCAACTTCGCCTGGGGCTGGTGCCGCTGCCACCACGCCAGGACGGTCGTGTTGATCTGCTGGTTCTTGACCCACTGCTCGCCGGGGTGCCGGAGGCAGAAGTCGCCGGCCTGGGTCCACGCGGCGAGGTGGTAGACGCGGTCGAACCGGACCCGGCTCAGCCGGTCCAGGCTGTGCGGGTCGGTGAGGTCCGCGTCGCGGGAGCCGAGGGCGTGGACGGTGTGGCCGTCGGCCCGCAGCCGGGCGGCCAGTGCGGACCCCAGGAACCCCGTCCCGCCGGTGACGAGCACGTGCATCAGGCGGCCTCCGCGTCGACCGGGAAGTAGAACTCGACCCCGCGGTCGAGCAGCGGCTTGTTGTTCGCGAGGATCTCCTTGCGGAAGTTCCACGCGAGGACGTAGTACACGTCCGGCGGCGATTCGAGCTCGTCTTCCATCAACACGGGCAGGTGCGTGCCGGGGGCGTACAGCCCCTTCCGCAGCTTGTTCTTCTCGACGAGGCACGACAGGTAGTTCTTGCCGACGCCGAAGTAGTTCAGCAGGGTGTTCCCCTTGACCGGGGCCCCCATGCCGAAGACGCGCTTGCCGGCCCGCTTCTTCGCGGCGAGGTAGGCCAGGTCGCGGGCCTTCATCTCCTCGACCCGGCGGGCGAACTCGCGGTACGTCTCGATGTCGTTGCTGAGGGCCTCGTCCTCGGCCTTGCGGAACGCGAGGAGCCGTTCCGTCGGGGCCTTCGCCCCCTGGTGGCCGACGAACCCGATGATCGACCCGCCGTGGATGGGGGCGAGCCGGCAGTCGTACATCGCCAGCCCGTGCCGGTTCAGCAGGGTCTCGATGTTCTTCAGGTTATAGTAGAGCAAATGTTCATGATAGATCTGGTCGAACGCGAGGTTCTCGACGATCTTCTTCATGTACAGGAACTGGACGCAGAACACGCCGTCCGGCTCCAGGGCCTCGCGGATGCCCTCCGTCACGGAGTGCAGTTCTTCCAGGTGGAAGAAGACGCCGGCCGCGTTGATGACGTCGAACTTGCGGCCGACCTCGCGGACGGTGTCGAGGTTGAAGAACTTGTTCACCGTCGGGACGCCGTCCTTCACGGCGATTTCCGCGGTGGTCTTGGACGACTCGACGCCGAGCACGTCGAACCCGAGGGCCTGGAAGTGCTTCAACTGCGTCCCGTCGTTGGACCCGATGTCGAGGACGGTCTTCTTCCGCCCGCGGGCCGGGACGACCGCGTCGACCTCCTCCGCGACCGCGCGGAAGTGCGTGCTCAGCGACTTGGTCACCCCCGACAGGTAGGTGTGGTCGCCGAACATGACCTCCTTCTTGACGGTGTAGTCGAGCTGCGTCGTCGTGCAGCCGTGGCAGTACACGAGCCGCAGCGGGTAGACCGGCTCCCGGCCGATCTCGTCCGGCTTGAGGAAGTGGTTGCACCACGGCTGGTCGCCGAGGTCGAGCACCGGCTCCAGGTTGGTCGAATCGCAGACGCGACAGATCATCCGTGATCTCCAGGGGACTCAGTGGAACGAGAGCAGCCGGCGGAAAGACCGGGTGTGCTCGGACACTTCATAGAATCCATCGTAATGTAAACCGCAATACGGAATCCGGTTCTTGTAAAAGTACAGGTGGGAGATCAGTTCCAAGAGAAGCGTGAACGGCTTCTCGTTGCGGAAGGCGTTGATGCGGTCGACGACGGTACCCGTGTACTCCGCGATGGGGTGGTACTGATCGTCGAAGAACTTGCGGATGACAGGCAAGTAAAACTCGACGTAGCTCACCAAGTCCGCCCGCGACCGGAACCCGATGTAATTGCACCAGTAGTCAGCGGTGTGGCCGTACACGTCCGGGATGCGGACCCCGTAGAGTTCGTCGATGAGGTCGTACGCCTCCGGGCGTGTGGCCAGCCAGCGGTTTTGGTGATACTGTCGGAGGTCCACGAAGTCGAATTGCCGGTCGTACGACGGCAGGTAGCCGTACCCGTACCGGGCCAAATACTCCCCGAACTGTGGAAGATACATGTCGAGGGAACCCGCGAGTCGGCGGTTCTTCTCGTAGAAGCGAGAAGACACCGCGACGAACGGGTATGTCAGGAATGGCTTCTCGTACTCGGCGAGGAAAAACGTCCACTCCGCGAGGTGATTGCGGCCGGCGTCGGCCAAGTCTGGGCGGATGTCTGCTTCCGCGAGGGCGGGGGCGTCGAACCCGTCCGGGACGCCGTCTGCGTCGAAGAAGTAAAATGTATGGGTCTTTGGGTCGCGGAGGAGCCGCGGGTCGACGGGGACTTTTCGCTGGGCGTGGTTGAAGTCGAAGGCCGTGAGGACGTAGGTGTGGGGAAGGGCGTGCGGGGTCGCGGGCAATCGGCCAACGGTTGCTTCCCGCAAAAGGGCTGCCCGGACGGTGAGCTCGGACCGCACGGCCTCTAGCCCTTCGAGGAGGGCATGGTGGTCAGCGGTCTGACGGGCTCGCTCGGCGGCGAAAAAGTCTTGCAACTCGCAGCGCACTGCGGTGACGAGTTCCCGGAGCTCGGCGCTGGCGGCCCGAGATGATACTTCCGCGGCGGTAGCGGCATTCCCGCGGGCGTCACCTTCCTTGCGTGCGGCCGAGACGTGTAATCGGGTGTCCAGGAGAGCGGCTTCGATCTGATCCAGTCGACTCGCCACCCGCGCGATGGTTGACCGCGTCAGTACCGCCTGCTCGTCGATCTGCGTGGGGAGCAAGGGATCGCCGAACAGTGCCCGAAACTTCCGGACCAGCAAGCGAAACCGAGCGGACGCAGGCAGAAGCTTCACGGGATCCTCCGAGCGTGATGTCGCCGTCAGCCATCAGTCGGTTTCCGACGTAGGACGACGTGGAAGCCTATGCCCTCGTCCTCAGCGCGACGGTCCATCCGAGCGTTTCCGGCCCCGCGGAGCCAATCGTAGCGGCCGATCGGGTGGTTCTGCACGGGGTCGAACCCGAATTCCGCGAACCGTCTCATCCACCAATCTTCGGGCCGGACGGTGCTGTGATAGTCCGTCCCGGCTTCCGGGTTCGGGTCCGGGACCGTGGACACGGAACAGATCCATACCCCGCCTACGGTCAAGTGTCCTATCACATTCGCGGCCAGTTGAGGGAGGTCAACTTCCGGGATGTGTTCCATCACCTCCCACATTGTGATGGCGTCGAACCGGAGCGGTGTGCCGGTGGATTGATCGGAGAGGCGGAACGGTTTGGTGATGTCGCAGGTAAACAAGTGCTTCGGGATCGTGCCCCACTCTCCGAGGCGATGAAGTTTCGGCGTCTCGCACCCTTCGAGCCCGACCGCGAAATGTCCGTCGTCGAGGAGTGATCGGACGAACCCGCCGCCGGCACACCCGAGATCGAGCACGGAGAGGTGCGGGCGGTCGGGGAACAGTTGGGCAAGCCGGACGTTGAACCGCAGGCAGATGGAGTTGTCGTTGACAGCGCCCCACGGGTGGATCGAGTCCGGCGTGTTCGGGGCCCCGGGGTGGGCGGTGTCCAGGTGCGGCACCGCGAGGCGACCGGCCGCGATGTCGTCTTGGTACTGACGGAGGCGGAGATACCTCAGCAAACTCTCGAGCTCCCGGACCTTCCACGGGTCTAGACCGGCCAGTTGCTTGAGCAGTTGCCGGGTATCCGAGTGGGCTGTCTCGAGTTGACGGAGGACGAATGCGACTTGGGTGTACAGAGCGTTCCGCGTGAGGTCCGCCTGAACCGTCGCGGCCTGGCCGGCTTCGACCGCCCTGGCGGCGGATTCCCGGATTAGGGCGGCGGTCGTGGGCGCGGCCGCTTCGAGGCGGGCGAGCGCCTCGCAGACATGTACGGTCGGGTCACGGCCGGTCAACCGGGGATCGGACCGGACAAGCCGCTTGATCCACTGAACCGGTCGAGAGATTCGGATCGACGGCATTCCTGTGACCACTCCCCAAGGTTCCGGTTCGGCTCACGCGGCGCGGAGGGCGGCGTCCATGCCGTGGGTGAAGGCGGCCCACCCGTACTCCCGGGCGGCGAACGCGGCGGCCCGGGCTTCGAGGTCGGCCCGGCGGCCCGGGTCGGCCAACAGTTCCAGGATGGCGGCCGCGGTGCCCGCGGGGTCGGCTTTCATGTCGAGCGTCAGGAACGCCCCGGTGGTCGGGTCCAGCCCGCGGGCCGCGGCGGGGGCGGCCACCACCGCCTTCCCGGCCGCCAGGGCCTCCACCGTCTTGATCGACAGCCCGGTCCCGGCGAAGATCGGCGCGACGACGATTTTCGACCGCGCGTACAGCGGGTCCAGAGAGCCCGGCACTTTCCCGATCAGCCGGACCCCGTGGTCGGTGTAGTGCAGCCCGTCGCACACCCCGCCGGCGATCCCCAGCCGAACCCCGTGCCGCCAGAGGTGCGGAACGTACACCCGGCGGTAGAACCAGTCAATCCCGTCCCGGTTGATGGGGTTGTTCGACGCCACGTAGACGAGGTCGAACTCGGCCGGGTCCTGGGTGCCGGTCGGCTGACCGGGGCACCACCGCGGGACGTACCGGGCGTGGCCGACCCCGAGCCCGCGGACCCGGGCCGCCTCGTCCGCGTTGATCATGATGGCCGCGTCGAACAGCCGGTACAGGTCGAGCTCGGTCTTGAGTAAAAACTCGGCGCGGAGGTTGGCCACCGGGGACGGGGCCGGCCGGGCCGCAAGAGCGAACTGGTCGCTCAGGACGTCGACCGTTTCCACGACCCGCCGGGCGGTCTTCGGGACGTGCCGGAGCAGCGGCGCGGTGAACAGGTAGTTCGTGACGAACAGGTCCCCGGTCTGTTCCAGCACGGCCCGCACGGCAGGCACGTCCGCAAATTGGTGGTACGCCCAGAGCAGGTCGCCGAACGCCCACTGCTGCGGGGGCAGGTCGGCGACGGTCAACGACCGCAGCCACGGGTAGGCGGCCCGGAAGGCTTGCTCCGCCCCGTCCTTGCGGCGGTCCCGCGCCAGCACGCAGTCGACCGCCCACCCGCGGTCGCGGAAGTAGGCGAGGTGGTTGGCGGCCACGAGGTCCGCCCCGCAGGTCGCCGGGTGAAAGTAGCCCCACGTGTAAACGTAAGTCACTCGCACGAGTGCCTCCGGGAAGTTATGCGGCAGGGCGGACGGCGGTCACACGTTCCACCGGGGCCGGGCCGACCAGGGCCCGGATCAGGGCGGCCGGGTTGTGCACCCGCCGCCAGGCGTCCCGGTGGGCACGGGCGGCGGCGCGGAACTCGCCGTACCGCCCGACCACGTCCTTCACGGCCGACACGAACGACGAGAGGTCGAAGAACCGTGTCCCGGTGCCGGCCGGTTGTTGGCGCTCCAGCCAGGTGTCGGCCGGAACGACCGTGGGGATGCCCGCCGCCGCCGCTTCCGTCATCGTCCCGGAACTGCGGCACTGGTAGGTGACCGGGTCGTACGGGCAGAGGAGCACGTCGGCACCGGACACCAGCGCATAGTACTCGTCCGGGTGGAGCGGCCCGCGGAGCCCCACGAGGTCGACGAACGGGTCGGCGGCCGCCCGCAACCGGGACAGGGCGGCGACACTCGCCGGGTTGTTGTGCTGGTCCACCAGCGTGGACTGGAACGCGAACCGCACCCGGCCGGCCTCCGCCTCCGGGCGGAGGGCGTCCACCAGGGCGGGGAGCCAGGGGTAGCCTTTCTCGTCCCGCACGTCCCCGATGAACGTGAGGCACAGCGGCTCGCCCGGGCGGCGGCACCGCTCGGCGATCAGTTCCGCCCGGAACGGGATCGGCAGCGTCGCGAACGCCAGTCCGGAGAACTCCCCGTAGACGCGGGTGAGCTCCTCCGTGTCCGTGTACAGCCGCACCGAGGGGTGTTCGGGGGCCCGGCGATAGAGTTCGAAGAACACGGCGTGGGCGCGCGTGTACGGCGGCAAGTCCGCGAGGCGGCCGTTCGGGTCGCCGTCCAGGGCGTGCCGGAACTCCAGGTGGAACGTCGGACACCCGTCCGCCCCGTACTTGTCCACGATCTCCCGCACGGCGACGAGTTCCCGCCCGTGTGCGGTCGGGATGAAGACGTGGTCGCCCGGCCCGATGCCGGTCAGGCCGAGGAGTTGCTCCAGGTCCTCCTCGTACGCCCGGACGTACCCGAATTCCTCCGCCAGCCCCGTCGCCCGGAGCCGCGTGAGGAGGGGGTCTTCGACCGCGGGTGTGACGACGGCAACGGGATTCGCGGCGGGCGGCGGAACCGCTGCGGGCCGTCGCACCTTCGCCTTGACCAGATCGGTGAGAACGGGGGGAAGCAACGGCTTCACCGTGCGGAACAGGGTCCGTGCCAGCACTCGCGGCCGGCACGCACGGGCCAGCGACCAAAGCAGAGGCGGCACGAATCGCTTGAGCCGCGCCTTCCGGCCCAGTTTGGGCGGCAGAGGACTGGCGGATGGTTTGGGTACCGTCACCGCGGCCGGGGTGAGTTCCGGCGGCGAGAAACGGGCCGCGAGATACTCCGCGAAGCGGTCGGGACTTTCGAGGATCCGGTCGATCGGGGTTCGGGTCATCGCCGCCGGTCGGCACCGGACCCCCAGGAGATCGGGTCCCGTCGCGACGCCGCCCACGACCCAGTGGTCCGTCCGGCACAGCGGGAGGCACTCGATTTCCGGCGGGACCAGCCCATCCGGGCAGGTCGCGTGGGCGGCCAGGATCGGCCTCAACCCCGCAGCCCGGGCCGCCGCCGCCGTCGAGATGCCCGTCTCGAAGTAGTGGCCGCGAAGGTCTTTCAGCCCGTTGTTGACGATCAGGAGTTTGGTTTCCATTCCGCCACGGTCTCGATCAGGTGGGGGCGTCCGACGGCCTCCGCGCCCGGTGCCGCCCGTGCCAGCCTCGCGAACCGGCACGGGTGGAGTTATCGGCACGCCTTGCGCGAGACTTGAAGTCGGCGCAACCCGCACGGGCCTACCGCTTCCGCGCGAACAGTTCGGCGTTTTCGCCGCAATAGTATGGGTAGTTGGCGTACTCCCCGCGCGGAGCCTCGCCGCACCCGGCCCAATCCGCGAGGTGCCGGCGGGCGTAGTTCAGGTCCAGGAAGGTGGCGGCCGACGCGTACATTTCCTCCGCCCCGGGATGCGTGTACATCCGGAACACTTCGACCGGGTACTGTTCGAGCATCCGCCGCAGCGACAGCGGGCTGAAGAAATGCAGGTGCTTCGGGTACACGCTGTCCTTCAGGACGAAGTCCGCCCGTGTCGCGCGGAAGACGGGGAACCCCGGTTGGGTGATGTAAAGGATCCCGCCCGGCCGGAGTTTCGCGACGGCGGTCGCGACCACCGCGTGCGGGTCGGGCAGGTGTTCCAGGACGTGGGAAAAGCGGATCGCGTCGAGCGACCCGTCCGGTACGGAGGCCCGATACGCGTCGGGAGTGAGAATCGTCAGGCCGTGGGCGCGGGCGTACGCGAACGCCTGTTCGTCGAGATCGACGGCGACCGCCCGGGCACACCCGAGTGCCGCCGCCTCGCGAACGAGTGTGGGGATCGAACTGCCGTAATCGACGAGGTGGAACCGGGTCAGGGGGCGGTCGGCGAGCGAAGCGAGAAGTTGAATGTGCTCCCGATAGTACGCCCGGTGTCCTTCCTGGATGTCCGGTTGCCCGTGGGTCTCGCAGTACTCTTCCGCGTAAAACTTCCGCAGCGCCGCCTCGTCGGGGATCTTGTCCCAGTACAGGTGTCGGCACCCGCGGCAGATCAACACGGCCTGTTTCCGGGACGATTCGAACACCGCGGGCCGGCCGCGACCGCACACCGGGCACGGGTTTCCGGCCGGCGGTCGCACGCAGGCGACGAGGGCCTCGACGACCCGTTGCAGGACGGGCACGCGGGAATGAGTACGCACGACGGGGACTCCGGTGGGGTGGCAGCCACGGGCACAAGGTCGGAGGGATATATACTCCGCACGCCCCGAGATGAGCCGTTTCAGGGTTCCGCCTCTATACCACTC
>CAYUHJ010000061.1:0-28797 GCA_964444365.1 uncultured Alcaligenaceae bacterium
GGTTCACCCCTCACCCCCGGCCCCTCTCCCCAGCGGGGAGAGGGGAGAAAAGCCAAACCACACCCACCAACGTGGTGCCTGCCATGACGCCCGAATCCCTCTTCGACCGCGAACGGCTCGCGCTGCGAAAGCTGCAACAGGTCGTCCGCGACCGCGCGACCGGGGAGAAGTCGTTCTCGGACGCCTTCCAGTCCGCGTCCGAGGAGGCCGACAAGGAATCGCAACGGGCGCGCAAGTCGATCGCCGCGGCGCGGAAGAAGTCGGACGAGGACCTCGACCAGGCTCACCAGGCGAACCTCGATTCGATCACGACGAAGCACGACGCGGCCCAGGAGAACGCCGACACCAAGCGCGTCGAGTTCCGCAAGAAGACCGTCGACCACTTCTCCGAGGCCCTCGAACGGGCTCGCACCAAGTTCCAGGACAAGCTCTGGACAGTCGCGTCCGTGCTGGAAGCCGGCGAAAAGGAAGCGCAAGACCGGTTCGACGAGCAGAAGCGGAAGGCCGACCTCGCCACGGTCCGGGTGGCGAAACTCTGGATGCGGGCGGAGGCCGTGCTGGAAAAGGTCGGGCTCGAAAAGGCGGACGTGACGAACCCCGAAGACGACCTGCCGAAGATGGAGCCGACCGCCCTGGCGAAGAAGATCGAGGCCGGGCTCGCGGACGCGGACGCCGCGGCGGTGCGGCTCGAACACATTCCGCTGACGAAGATGATCGGCCTCGGCGGGACGTTCGGGGCGGTCGCGCTCATGGGCGTGGTCGGGGCCGGCGTCGGGTTCGTCGCCGTCGGCGGCATCGCCACGCTGTTCGTGGCCATGGGCTTCGCCCTGATCGGCGGATTGGGGCTCTGGTTCCTCCTGAAACTGCTCGCCACCCGGCAGGCGAAGGACCGGGGCACGGCGCTCGGCGTCGTCCTCGCGGACGTGTCCCGGTCGGCGCGGTCGCTGCTGGAACAGGCCGAAGAAACCCACCGCCGGGAACGCGAAGAGGTACAGGCCCGGCACGACCACGACAAGAAGGCCGCCGAGGACTACTACCAGCCGAAACTCGACGCGATGGAGAAGCAACTCGCGGACGAACTGGCGAAGCTGGAGGACAGTTACCAGAAGTCGACCGAGAAAACCCGGACCGGCCGGGCCGCCGACACGAAGGCGGAGATCGACCGGTACACGCGCGAGTCCGACGCGGCGGCCGCAACGTTCGACGCCGAACTGGCGGCCGCCGAGCAGCGGTTGAAGGACAAGCTTGCCGCCGCGACCGCCGCCCGCGACGCCGCGTTCGAGCAGGTGTCGGCGGCGTGGAGCACCGGCCTCGCCGAAACGGCGTGGGTCGCGAATCAACTCATCGAGGCGGGAGCCGCCCGGTTCCCCGTGTGGACCGACGTCCTTCGCCCCGACCGGCCGCACCCGACCGACGCCCCCGGCGGCATCCGCTACGGCGACTTCGACGTCGACCTGTACGCGATGCCGGACGGGATGCCGTTCGATTCGCGGCTGAATCCGGCGGAACCGCTCCACGCGACCGTGCCCGCGTTCCTCCCGTTCCCGCAAAAGTGCTCCGTACTGCTGAAGGCGAAGAACGAAGGCCGGCCCGCCGCCGTCGCCACGCTGCAAGCCTCCATGCTGCGGTTCCTGACCGGCCTGCCGCCGGGGAAAGTCCGCTTCACGATCATCGACCCCGTCGGCCTCGGCGAAAACTTCGCCGCGTTCATGCACCTTGCAGACTTCGACGAAAAGCTCGTCACCGCCCGCATCTGGACGGAGCCCGGCCACATCGAGAAGCGGCTCGCGGACCTGACCGAGCACATGGAGAACGTGATCCAAAAATACCTGCGGAACCAGTACAAGAGCATCGAGGAGTACAACTCCGCGGCCGGCGAAGTGGCCGAGCCCTATCGCGTGCTGGTCATCGCGAACTTCCCGCAGAACTTCACCACCGACGCGGCCCGGCGGCTCGTCAGCATCATGTCCAGCGGCCCGGCGTGCGGCGTCTGTACGCTCGTCAGCATGGACACGAACGCCACGATTCCGCGCGACTTCAACCCGACGGATCTGGAACAAGTCGCGTTCACACTGGACTGGGACGCGGGCACGTTCAAGCTCGCCGACCCCGACCTGGCCCCGTTCCCGTTGAAGGCCGAGGCCCCGCCCGACCCGGCGACGATTGCGAAGCTCGTCAAGAAAGTCGGCGAAGCGTCTCGCGACGCGGCACGGGTGGAAGTGCCGTTCGAGTTCATCATGCCGCCACGGGAACAGTGGTGGACCGGGTCCGCCGCGAAGGGGTTCGAGGTCGCCGTCGGCCGGGCCGGGGCGACGCGGCGGCAACTCTTCCAGGTCGGCCGCGGCACCGCCCAGCACGCACTCGTGGCCGGGAAAACTGGGTCCGGGAAGTCCACGCTGCTGCACGCCCTCATCACGAACCTCGCGCTGACATACTCGCCGGACGAGGCCGAACTCTTCCTCATCGACTTCAAGAAAGGCGTCGAGTTCAAGATGTACGCCGACCGGCGGTTGCCCCACGCGCGGGTCATCGCGATCGAGTCCGAGCGCGAGTTCGGCCTGAGCGTACTCCAACGGCTCGACGGCGTGCTCCGCGAACGCGGCGACGAGTTCCGCCGGGCGGGGGTCAACGACCTCGCCGGCTATCGCGAAGCGAAGCCGGACGTGCGGTGTCCGCGGATTCTGCTCGTCGTCGACGAGTTCCAGGAGTTCTTCGTCGAGGACGACAAGCTCGGCCAGGAAGCAGCCCTGCTGCTCGACCGGCTCGTCCGGCAAGGCCGGGCGTTCGGCGTCCACGTCTTGCTCGGCTCGCAGACGCTCGGCGGGGCGTTCTCGCTCGCCCGCAGCACCATCGACCAGATGGCGGTTCGGATCGCGCTGCAGTGCTCGGACGCCGATGCACAACTGATTCTGAGCAAGGACAACAACGCCGCCCGGCTGCTGAACCGTCCGGGGGAAGCCATCTACAACGACGCGAACGGGCTCGTCGAGGGGAACGACCCGTTCCAGGTCGTGTGGCTGCCGGAAGAGAAGCGAGAGGGGTTGCTCGGCGAACTGAGTGCGAAGGCGGACGGCAAACTTCCCCCGCCGCTCGTGTTCGAGGGGAGCGCCGCGGCGGACGTGTCGGCGTTCGCCCCGCTGGCCGCGCTTGTTTCCACGCCGGCTTCCGCGATTCCGGACGGCCCGCCGGTGGTGTGGCTCGGCGACCCGGTCGCGATCAAAGATCCGACGCAGGCCGTGTTCCGCCCGCAATCCGGGGCGAATTTGCTGCTCATCGGCCAGCACGAAGAAGCCGCGTTGGGGTTGCTCACGACGGCAGTCGTCTCCCTCGCGGCGAAGTTGCGGCCGTCGCCGGAGACGAAGCCGCGGGCGATCACGGTCATCGACGGCACCCCGGACGACGGCGAATTCGCCGACTACCTGCGGAATGCCACCGCCGCGCTGGGGCTGCCCGGTGCGGTCGTCGACCGCTCGGACATGCCCGCGGCGGTGGCGGAACTCGCGGCCGAGGTCGAGCGCCGTCAGAAGGGCGAATCCGTCGACCGTAGCCCGCGGTTCCTGATCGTCCACGGCTTGCAGCGGGTCCGCGAACTGCGGAAGGCGGACGACGACTTCGGCTTCGGCCGCCGCGGGGACAAGGCCGCCACCCCCGGCGAGAACTTCCAGACCCTCCTGCGCGACGGCCCCGGCTTCGGCATCCACCTGATCGTCTGGTGCGACACCCTGAACAACCTGCAACGCGCCGTCGACCGCCAGGGCATCCGCGAGTTCGCGCTGCGCGTCCTCTTCCAGATGAGCGCGTCGGACTCCAGCCACCTGCTCGACTCCCCGGTGGCAAGCCGGCTCGGGCGGGCGCGGGCGCTGTCCATCGAGGAAGGGTCCGAGCGGCCCGAAAAGTTCCGGCCGTTCGGCGTCCCCGCGGGTTCGTGGCTGCGGCAAATCGGGGAACAACTTCACCCGCCGACCTCGCCGACTGGTGACGGGACGACGAACGCCGTCATCGAAGGCAGCGAACTGCCGGGCGGGATGCGGTTGTGAGGGGTCAGCACGAACTCTTGTAGGGTGGGTCGAGCCGCTTCGGCGAAGACCCACCGAACCCGCGAGGAAGTCCTTGCCACTCCGGTGGGTCTTCGCCGCAAAGCCGGCTCGACCCACCCTACAAAAGGTTGGTTCCCATTCCGTTCTTTCGTGGACGTCCCCTCACCCCGGCCCGTCCAGGGCGTCGATCTTCGCGGCGAGGATGAAGTCGTTCTCCGTCAGTCCGTTGACGGCGTGCGTCCAGATCGCGACGGTGACGTTCTTGTACCCGACGAGGTGCAGGTCCGGGTGGTGGCCTTCCTCCTCCGCAAGCTTTCCGACCCGGTTGAAGAAATCCAGGGCGGCGACGAAATCTTTCGCTTTCCAGTCCCGCGCGATGCGTTGCCCGCCGGCCGTGAGCCGCCAGCCGGGGATGGCCGTGAGAAGGTCCGGGATGTCCGCTTCGGGCACCTTCGGGATGCCCCCCTCGCACGCCTCGCACTTCTTCGCGGTCAGTTGAGCGGCGGTCGCCATGACGGAATCCTCCGGGTGATGCCGTCAGAATACGGCGAACGGGCCGGAAAACCGCCCCGATCGGGTCGGAAAAAACTCCCGAGGATTGTGCAAAAAGTGCTCTCCCTTTGAAAAAAAGGTTCTGGTACAGTCCCGCCCGCTTCACGGCTCCCCGGCCTCACGGATGGGGCTCGGCGGTGGCCGCGAAGTTTCGGGAGGTGCCCGCGTGGCGCGTCCGTGGCGGCTTCGACACAAGCTCGGTCTGGGCCTGGCCCTCGTCGTCGGCAGCGTCGCGCTGCTGCTCGGCGGGGCGCTCTTCGGCCAGTCCTCGTTCGTCGCGAACATGCAGACGACCGAGCGGAAGCTGAACGAAATGCAGGTCGTCATTCAACTGCGGGACCACATCCACCGTATCCCCGCCGCCGGGCAACTGCCGACCGCCGGCGAAGAAACGCCTGCCGACCTCCGCGAGTCCCCCGCGGACCGCGAGAAGCGCCAGATCAAGGAAGCCGTCGCCGACGCGCGGAAGAACCTGAGCATCTACCAGACGATGCTCTACGAGGAAACCGTCCGCCGGGGGCTCGACCCCGAAGACGGCCACGACGAACGGGCCGAGATCCGCAAGCTGGAACAATCGCTGACCGCCCTCGACGCGGCCGTCGACGCCGCCCAGGCCCGCATCGAAACGTCCCGCCCGGAGCGGCTGATCGACGACAAGGCCGTCCGCAAGGCGTACGAAGACCTGAAAAAACTGAACGGCTCGCTGCTGCAATTCCTGGTCGCGGACATCGAGCGCTCCCGGGAACGCTCGACGGCCAACCTCCGCCGCAGCACCTACGTCGCCGGCTCCGCGACCGTGCTGGTCGTGGTCCTCGTGCTCACGCTCATGCACTACTTCCGCGTCTGGGTGTTCGCCCCGATCAGTGCGATTCAAGCGGGCGTGCAGCGGGTCCACCGCGGGAACTTCGGCCAGCCGATCCGCCTGCACTCCGGGGACGAACTCGACGAACTCGCCACCGAGTTCAACCTGATGACCGGCCGCCTCCAGGCGATGTACGCCGACCTCGCCCGCCAGGTCAACGAGCGGACCCGGCAACTCGTCCGGTCCGAGCGCATGGTGTCGGTCGGCTTCCTCGCCGCCGGCGTCGCCCACGAGATCAACAACCCGCTGGCGTCGATCGCGTTCTGTGCGGAAGCCCTGGAACGCCGGCTGCAAGAACTGCTGGCCCGCAACCCCGGCGAGGCCGAGGTGATTCTCAAGTACCTGCGGATGATGCAGGAAGAATCCCAGCGGTGCAAGCAGATCACGCACAAGCTGCTGGACTTCAGCCGCAGCGGCGGGAAGCAGGAGCCGACCGACCTGATGCACCTCGTCCGCGACGTGATCGAGGTCGCCGAGTGCCTGCCGGCCGCCCGCGGGAAGACCGTGACGTTCCACGCGGACGGGTCGCTCATCGCCCCGGTGCGGGTGCCCGAGGTCAAGGGCGTCGTGCTGAACATCCTGGTGAACGGCCTGGAAAGTATGGACAGCGGGGGCACGATGACGGTATCTCTCGCCGACCGGGGCGACGCCGCCGAGTTGACGTTCACGGACACCGGGTGCGGGATGACCACCGAAGTGCTCGAACACATCTTCGAGCCCTTCTTCACCCGCAACCGCACCGGCAACGGCACCGGCCTGGGGCTGGCCACGAGCCACCTCATCATCGACCAGCACGGCGGCACCATCGCGGCGACGAGTGCCGGCCCCGGCAAGGGGAGCACCTTCACGGTGCGGCTGCCGCTGCACTCGTCGGCGAAGGCCGACCCGGCGGAAGACGTGAAGACGCTGGCGTTCCCCGGAATGAGGCCGATGGCGGCCGCGGCATAGACCACGTTTAGCCGCGACGCGCAGCGGAGCGTGGGAGCCGGCAAGGATTTTCGCCCCACGCGCTCCGCTGCGCGTCGCGGCTAAACGGGATCCAGTTGGAGATCGCTCTTGGCCACGCCTTCGCACAACCGGCTCCGCGTGCTGTTCGTCGACGACGAGCGGTCCCTGCAAGAGTTCATGCGGACCGAACTCCCCCGGCTCGGCCACGACGTGACCGTCTGCCCGAACGGGACGACCGCGCTGCAGGCCATCGAGCAGACCAGCTTCGACGCGGCGATTCTCGACATCCGCATGCCGGACATCACCGGCATCGACGTGCTGCAACGGTTGAAGCAGGTCAGCCCGGACACCGAAGCGGTGATGATGACCGGCTACGCCACCGAGGAAAGCATGGTCCAGGCCATGCGGCTCGGGGCGTGCGACTACCTGCGAAAGCCGTGCAAGCTCTCCGAGATCGAAGCGGTTCTGCTGCGGCTCGCGGACAAGAAGAAGCTCAAGAACAAGGCGGCCGCGCTCGAGTCCCGCGTCCAGGCCGCCGAGGGGCCGGGCCTGCTCATCGGCAGTTCCCCGGCGATGCGGCCCGTCAACCAGGCGATCACCCAGTTCGCCCCGACCGACGCCCGCGTCCTCATCACCGGCGAGACCGGCACCGGGAAGGAAGTCGTCGCCCGCGCCCTGTACCTGAACAGCAAACGCGCCGACATGCCGTTCGTCCCCGTGAACTGCGGGGCGCTCTCGTCGACGCTCGTGGAAAGCCAGCTCTTCGGCCACAAAAAGGGCGCGTTTACCGGGGCCGACCGCGACCACAAGGGCTTCTTCGAGGTCGCCAACGGGGGCACGCTCTTCCTCGACGAACTCGGCGAACTCGACATCAACGTCCAGGCGAAGCTGCTGCGGTTCCTCGAAGCCGGCGAAATCCAGCGGCTCGGCGACAACTCGCCGCTGCACGTCGACGTCCGGGTCATCTGCGCGACGAACCGCGACCTGCGGCAGATGGTCGCCGAAAAAACCTTCCGCGAAGACCTGCTCTTCCGCGTGAACCGCTTCCCGATCCACCTGCCGCCGCTCCGGGAACGCCCGGAAGACATCCCCGCCCTGGCCCAGCACCTGCTCGCCCGGCACGCGAAGCGGAGCGTCGACTCGGTCGCCCACCTGCTGACGCCCGAGGCGTTGCACGTGCTGATGAACTGTTACTGGCAGGGGAACGTCCGCGAACTGGCGAACGCGATGGAGTACGCCTGGATCGTCTCCGGCGGCCACCCGATCCTGCCGGAACACCTGCCGCACGAGGTCCGCACCCCGTCGCCGAAACCGCTGTCGGCCCGCCCGCACCACGCCGGCGACTCCGGCATCCTGCCGATGACCCCCGCCTTCACCCCGCCCGCCCCCGCGACCGGAGCCGGCACGAAGACGCTGTCCGACGTGGAGATGGAGTACATCCTCGCGGTGTACATGAAGAACAACGGCAAGAAGCAAGAAACCGCCCTGGAACTCGGCATCAGCTTGAAGACGCTGTACAACAAGCTGAACAAGTACGACGAGGAACGCCGCCAACGGGCGGCGGGGTGAGGTCGCTTATCGATGGCCGAACTTCACTGGCTTGAAACAACTGACCCGTGGGATCTTCTAAACTCCCTCTCGGAGACGGCAAGCGAACGAAAACTCCGGTTCTTCGCTGCTCGTACCTGTCGTCATTTCTTCTGCAATCCTCATGGCGGGGATGATTACGCCGATGAGGAAGTCTTGACTCCTATCGAACAGTTTGCGGATGGACTGGTGGGAGAGGTTGAAAGATTCTCCGCCCGCGAGATTGCAGCCACTTTTGATACTTATACGTATTATGCAATGTATAAATCGGACGCATTGATGGCGATATCAAACTCGCCATTTGATATTTGGCCCGTGTGGGAAGCATTGGTGAACTTCACGACCAGCCAAAGTTGTGATCCCGGAGAGTTAGAACAAGTGGCGCGACAGCATTTGATCGAACTTTTCGCTGGCGATTTTCTTTCATTGAGTGTCGATCCCAACTGGCTCACGTCCACCGTCACCGGCATCGCCGAAACCATCTACCAGGACCGCACCTTCGGAAACCTGCCCGTCCTCGCCGACGCGCTGCAAGACGCCGGTTGCGACAACGAGGACATTCTGAACCATTGCCGCCAACCCGGCGAGCACGTCCGCGGGTGCTGGGTCGTGGACCTCGTCACCGGCCGCAAATGAGACCGTCTTGTCTGTAGCCCCACGGAACTCGCCGAAAGCCACTTGCGGCCGGGGATGTCGTGCCTGACACTGGAGCGACGCTGCCCCCCTTCCCCGGAATCGCCATGCGCCCGGACACCCCTCCCGTCGACCGTCGCGGGTTCCTGTCGGCCGTCGCCGCGGCCGCGGTGGTCGGCCCGGCCGCCCGCTCCGTCGCGGCCCCGAGCCCGAAGTCGAAGGCCGAAACGGCCGTCGCGGCGCTGTACGACACCCTCACCGGGAAGCAGAAGAACGAGATCTGCTTCGACTGGGACCACAGGGATCCGAAGCGCGGCCTGCTGCGGACGCACGTCTCGAACTTCTGGCACGTCACGGAGCCGACGCTGACCAGCGACTTCTACACGAAGGACCAGCGGGCCATCCTGCGGGACATCTTCACGGGCATGTTCGACACGGAGTGGCACGACCGGCTGACGAAGCAACTCGCGGACGACCACGACGGCCCGTGGGGGAGCGGGCTGACCTGCGCGATCTTCGGCAAGCCGGGGACGGACGCCTGCGAGTTCGTGCTGACCGGCCGGCACATGACCGTCCGGGCGGACGGCAACTCCGCCGCCCACGTCGCCCTCGGCGGGCCGATCTTCCACGGCCACGCCCCGAGCGGCTACACCGAAAAGGTGCACCACCCCGGCAACGTCTTCTGGCACCAGGCGGAACTCGCGAACAAGGTCTACACCCTGCTCGGCGGCAAGCAGCAGGCGGCCGCCCTCGTCGAAAAAGTGCCGGCGAAGGAGTACGCCGTCCCGTTCCGCGGCGGGAAGGGGAAGGTCGACGGCCTGCCGTGCGCGGACCTGACCCGCGACCAGCGGGCCGCCCTGGAGCAAGTGCTCCTCGCCCTGATCGAGCCGTACCGCGCGGACGACCGGGACGAGGTGAAGGCGTGCCTGAAGGCCCGGGGCGGGTTGGAGAAGTGCTCGCTGGCGTTCTTCCGGGAAGGCGACACCGGGGACGACGGCGAGTGGGACAACTGGCGGCTCGAAGGCCCCGCGTTCGTGTGGTACTACCGCGGCAGCCCGCACGTCCACATCTGGGTCAACGTCGCGGACGACCCGAACGTGCCGCTGAACGCCCGGAACTTTTGACGGCCGACGCCTCAGCCGGTCGCCCCCGGCCCGGGCGGTCGGGCGGGGGCGACGACGATGTCCGCCGCTTTCCCGGCGGCGCTCAACTCCCGGTGGGTCGCGGTTTCCACGGTGACCTCAACGGCGTGCCGGCAAAACTCGCGGACCATGTCGACGACCCGGCCGGCGTGGTCGGGCGACCACTCGGCGCTGGGGATCACCCGGACGGCGTACCGGTCCGGGGCGAGCTGGGTGATGCGGAACTGGTAAAACCCGCCGATCTTCCGCATCCGGACCGCGAGGCGGCTGGAGTTCTGCCAGCTGCCGTCCGGGAGTCGGAGCACCGGGTGGGACTTTCCGCTGACGGCCGTCAGCAGCGGCAGCCCCCGGCCGCACGGGCACGGGCCGGCGGCCACCGTCGCGCGGTCCATCACCTCGTACCGGACGAACGGCGTCCGGAAGTTGTGGAGGGTCGTGAGGACGACCCGACCCGTCTCGCCGGGCGCGACCGGGTCGCCGGCGTCGTCGAGCACTTCGAGGTAGACGTTCTCGGCGTGGACGTGCAGGCCGTGCCCCGCCGGGCAGGGGGACGCGAGGTAGCCCGCCTCCGCGCAGCTGTACGTGTTCCGGACCGGCACGCCGAAGGCGGACTCGATCCCGGCGCGGGCTTCGTCGGTCAGCGTCTCGGAGATCGCCTGGATCGCCCGTAACTTGGGGAGGCGGACGCCGGACTCGGCCGCGAGCCGGGCCAGGAACTCCAGGTTCGACGGGAAGCTGAGCAGGTAGTCGGGGTCCACGCGGCGCAGCCAGTCGAGTTGCCGCCGCGGGTCTTGGTGGACGTCCATGCCGTAGGACGGGCCGTTCTCCACGAGTTGGGCCAGCACGTCGTTCCAGCACGGCACCCGCACGCCTTCGAGCGCCTGGCGGCCGGCCTCGCCGGTGGTCTTGAAGTAGCGGATCGAGGCGAGCCGGCCGCGGGGGTCGAGGCCGGACCATTCGAGGTCGCGTAGGTAGCAGGCGAACCACCACAACTGGCTCGCGTTCGTCAGCCGCACCGTCACCGGGACGCCGCTGCTGCCGGACGTGGTGATCGTGTCCCCGGCGACGGTGCCCGCCGGCAGGACGGCCGCCTGCAGGTCCGGGGCGGATTGTTGCACGCCGTGGCGAGTCAGGACCGGGACCCGGCGGAAGTCCCCCGCCGACCGGATTCCCGCCGCGTCGACGCCCGCTTCCCGCAGAACGCGCCGGTAGTACGGGACGTGTTCCCGGCAGTGGGCGAGGAGGGTCCGGAGTTGCACGAGTTGCCCGCGTTCGAGGGCGGGGGCGTCGAGCCACTGCGTCCGGTCGAGTTGCTGGTACGCGGACCAGAGCAGGCTGAACTGCGGGTTCGGCAGCGCGGGCCAGCCGTTCCCGGCGAGCGTGCGGAGGTGGAAGAACGACACGCGACAACCCTCACGAACCGCCCGCGACCTTCCGGACCAGTGTGACCCCGGCCGCGAACGGGAGGTCGAACACCTGCAACGCGGGGTCCCGCTTGAGTTCCGCGAGGTAGTCCGTGACGCGGTGCTCGTAGGCCCGCTCGGGGCCGTAGATCCGCGTTCGCCGGACGGCCGCGCTGTCGTGGAACAGGACGACCCCGTCCGGCGAGAGCTTGTCGCGAAACGCCGCGTAGTCGAAGGCCGCCTGTTCCGCGGTGTGGTAGCCGTCCACGAACAGGAGCCCGATTCCCGACAGTTCCCGGTAGGCCGGCGTCTCGACGAACTGCTGGGTCGTGTGCAGGTGGTGCGTCACGTTCGTCACCCCGAACCGGGCGAAGTGCCCCCGCACGCGGGCGGGGTCGGTCCAGAAGTCGTCGACCATTGACGGGTCGACGAACACCACTTGCCCGTCTTCGACGTTGTCCGCGAGGGCCTTTCCCAGCACAAGCGGCACGAACCCGCGGTAGGAACCGATCACGACGACCGTGGTCGGCCGCAGCACGCGGGCGAGGCCGTAGTACACCCACCCGAGCCCGAGGTTCAGGTCCGCGGCCCGCTGGCCGTGGCCCATGCGGAGGAGTTCCGGGTCGCGGAACAGGTGGGCGATCCAGTCGGTCACGGGCCGCCTCGCATCAGTCTGACCTCTCCCCTTGGGGGAGAGGGTGGCCGAAGGTCGGGTGAGGGGAAGACCCCAACCGGAAATTCGCCCCATCCCGTGGACAAAGCGTCCGTGCCGGGTGAAGCGTTCCCCTCACCCCCAACCCCTCTCCCCCAAGGGGAGAGGGGAGACGGAATCAGCAGACGACGCCAACCGGCTTCACGCCAGCGCCACCCGGCCGGTGCGGGCCGCCGCGACTTCGCGCTCCCTCAGCCAGTCGCGGACGTGCTGCGGGTAGAACGCGAGCGTCACGAGGTCGTGGACCAACTTCCCCGTTTCGGTGAGGACGACGCAGTCCCCGTCTTCCGCCAAGAGATCGGCCTCTCGCATCCGGCGGAGCGGCACGCCGTATTCCGCGTCAAAATCCCCGCCGAAGGTCGCGGCGAACGCGGCCCGGTCGATCGGCTTGCCGTCCCCGAGCGTCTGGGCGACGTACCGCGTCTTCCGCTCCGATTCGCCGAGCGGGAAGACCTCCTCGACGGGGCTTTCCCCCGCCTCGACGCGGGCCAGGTAGGCGTGGAAGTCCGGCGTGTTGCGGTAGACGGTCCCCCCCAGCCGGGACCGGGCGGACATCCCGACGCCGATCTGGTTCCCCTCCCCGGTGCGGTCCTCGAACCTCGCCGGCTTCGGGGCCGCGGCGGGGGCGGAGAGTCGCTGGAAGAGGTGCCAGCGCGTCTGGGTGAAGCCGAGATCCGTGGCCGTCTGGTTCACGAACGCCCGCCACCGGACGAGCCGGGCAAGATCCAGGCGCTCGTCCGACTTCACGGACTTGCCAACGGGCGTGCGTTCGTTCACGCGGAGGTTGTACACCGTGACCGAGTTCACCCCCCGCCCGGCGACCGCCTCGAAGTCCGTGCGGAAGTCCGATTCGGACTGGTCCGGCAGCCCGTAGATCAGGTCCACGTTGACGGTCAGCCCGCTGGACACGAGCAGGTCGCACGCGGTGAGGGCGTCGGTACGCCCGTGCTTCCGCCGGACACCGTCGAGGACGGGCTCGGCGAGAGTCTGAATGCCCATGCTGACCCGGCCGACGCCGCGGGATCGCAGCACGTCGAGATGCGTCTGCGTGACGGACTCGGGCGAACACTCGACGGTGTGGACGCCGCCGCCCGTGGTGCGGGCGAAGACCGTGGCGAGCACTTCGTCGAGCAAGTCCGGGGGGAGGACGGTCGGGGTGCCGCCGCCGACGTACAGCTGCGCGAGCGGCGTGCCGGGGCGGAGCCAGTCGAGTTCCTTCACCACGGCGCGGGTGTAGCGTTCCATCTGCTCGCGGGTGTCGCCGACCCGCTTCGCGTAGAAGCAGAAGCTACAGGCGTAGTTGCAGAACGGGATGTGGACGTACACGCCGGTCGCGCCGCCGGCGGTCGGGTGCGGGCGATCCGCGCCGATTGCGGGGACGAAGGCCGGGGCGGACATCGGGTAGATGTGCGGCGGGGCGTAGGCGAGCCGGGACGCCGGGCCGAGGGCGGCCGCGATGCGGTCCAACTCCGCCGGGCTGGGCAGTCCGCGAACCGGGGGGAGGTCGTCAGGCATGGCACATCCGGGTCAGGTCGTCCACGATCGTTTGCACCCCGTTCGGGCCGAGGCCGGCGAAGAACGCTTGCTGCTTCCGTGACAGTGCGGTGTCACTCGGCACCCGCAGGCTGTCCCGGAACCGCCCCGCGGCCGCCGGGGTCGCCGTGCGGACGATCTCGCGCACCCGTGGCGTGCGGTCGGCCTCGGGCAATTCGTCCGGCGACGGCCCCGCGGGTGGTTCGTCTTCCCAGTGGAACGCGGTCGGGGCTAACCCCTGCCGACGGAACGTCCGCAGGATCCGCCACTGGCTGTAGTTCTGCGGCGGCAGGAACGTCGTCGGCACGCCCAGGCGAAAGCACTCCAGGCTCGCGGTGAGACCGGGGGCCGTCAGCACCTGCCCCGCCGTTGCGAACCGGCGAACGGCTTCCTCGTGCGGCACGGACTCGAACGCGAGCCGCGCGTTCGGGAACCGCTCCCGCAGCCACGCCGTCCACCGGTTGCCGGCCAGGACGGTCCCGGTCAACCCGCTGTCACGCAGTCCCCGCACCGCGAACTCCGCGTACGCCGGGTCGTCGCCGCCCGGGGATTCGCCGCCGCCCAGGTTCACGACCACCCCGCCTCCAGGTCCGGACCACGTCGCTTCGTTCACCCCCACGATCGGCCCGACTTCGACCGCCCCTTCGGGAACCGCCCCGTCCGGGAATCGCTGCACCCAGTATCGGGCCGCCCCGCGGAACGGTTCCGGGACCGTCTCGCGGAGCCAGGCCAGGCTGTCGACCACGAACAACGCCCGGCCGAGTTCCTTCGCCAGAATCGCACACTCGCGGTCCATCACGGACAGCACCCCGACGGATGCCGCGACCGCCTTCCGCACCGAATCCTCGCCCGCCCGCCCCCGCACGATTTCGTCTAACGCCGGGCTTCGTGCCGCCAGTTCGTGCGCCACGCCGTCACCGACGAACACGAGTCGGAACCCGCTCCTTCGCAGTTCCTCGGCGATCACGACGAGCTTCGCGGCCGGGCCGTAGCCGAACGGCTGGGCGCAGCAAACGAGGGTCCGGGTCATGTCGCGGCGGCCAGGAACGAGCCGTCGTAGAACCCCGAATCCGGCCGGCGGTCGAGGTAGCCGAGCCGTTGCATGAGCGCGAGCACGCCGTCCACCGCGGCGGTGTGGGTGAGCGCCCGAACGTTCGGCCGGCACCGGTTCAGGGCGGCCCGCACGAACCGCGGGGCGATGCCGATGAACCCGGCCGCGATCGCCGCCGCCTCGTCCGGGTTCTCGTCGGAAAACCGTGCCCCGCGCACGAACGCCGCGACCATCCGCCGGACGAGGTCCGGGTTCCCGTCCACGATTCCCCGCGTCGTCGTGAGCGAGCACCCCGGCACGCCCGGCCACAGATCACCCGCCCGGCGGACGACGCGGGCGATTTGGAGTTCTTCGAGCATCGTCGAGTACGGCTCGACCATCGAGGCGGCGTCGGCCCCCTGGCCGACGAGTGCGAGGATGGCCCCGTCCCCGGACGGCAGCCGCAAAGATTCCGTCCCGCCCCAGCCGAGGTCTTCGAGCAACCCCTGTGCGGTCAAGTCCTTGATGCCGCCCCGCTGCGGGACCGCGACCCGCTTCACGTCTTCCGTCCGCACCCCGGTCCGCACCAGGATCGCCGCTTCTTCGCACCCGGAGCCGCACACCAGGACGAGCGGCTCGCCGCGGACGTTCGCTGCCGCGACCCGGGTCCACGGCATCACGGCGAACTGCACATCACCCCGGATCAACCGGTCCGGCACGACGGTCGCGGTCGGCTCGACGGCGGCCCGCACGTCGATGCCGACTTCGCGGAAGAACCCCTTCGCGGTTGCGACGTAACCGGGAAGCTGGCACACGCCACGCAGTAACGAAAGGGCGACTTTGTCCATGTCAGCGAAGACCTCGAACCGAGCGGATAGGGTGATTGTAGGTGTCCGCCGGGTTCGGAGCGACCACTGCAGTTTGCGAGTCGTCCGGATTGCCCGGATTCCCCGAACCCCCGTGCCGGTTTCCGTAGTCCTTTCTCTGCAGACCCGCAGACCGTCGGCCCGAACTTACCGTGACTGTGGACAAACCCGCCCGAGGTGCCCGCATGTTCGCCCGTCGCCCGCGTTCGACCGCCGTCAAGAGCCGCCCGACGACCCTGCTTCAGGTGGAAAGCTTGGAGGTTCGGTCCGTCCCCGCGGTGGTGACGAACCTGAACGACTCCGGGGCCGGGTCGTTGCGGGCGGCCATCCTGTCCGGGGACGCGGTCGTCGACTTCGCACCGGGGCTGACCGGGACGATCACCCTGACGAGCGGGGAAATCCCGGTCGCGAACTCGGTGGCCATCAACGGCCCCGGCGCGGGCGTCCTCACGGTCAGCGGCAACAACGCCGGCCGGATCTTGAACATCGACGCGCCCGGGACGGCGGTCGTGTCCGTCTCCGGGTTGACGTTCGCGGACGGGTCCGTCGCCGGGAACGGCGGGGCCATCCTCAACGCGGACGAGAACCTGACGGTCCGGAACGCGACGTTCACCGGCAACGACGCGTTGAGCGGGGGGGTCGGTCCGGGCGCGGGCGGCGCGATCGCGTCGTCGGGCCAGTTACTCGTCGACTCGTCCACGCTGACGGGGAACACCGCGGCCTCCCGTGGCGGCGCGATCTACGCCAACGGCTCCGTGCCTGCGTTCACCGTCCGCAACAGCGTCTTGACGTCGAACGCCTCGACCAACTTCGGCGACGGGGGCGCAGTCTATCTCCGAGGTGCGGCTGTCATTCTGATCGAGGACTGTGCTTTTTCGGCCAACAGCACGAACGGGGACGGAGGGGCCGCGGCACTGATCGGCAGCCCTGCGACCGTGAGTACCGTCCGGAACACGACGTTCACGCAGAACTCGTCCGGGGGCGAGGGCGGGGCCGTGTGGGTCGACGGCAACACCGGCGAGGCGATCGTGCAGAACAGCACCTTCCAGCTCAACACCGCCGGGGCGGAGGGCGGCGCGCTGTTCGAGCGGAGATGCTTCGAAGGGTTCACCGTCGAGAACAGCACCTTCGACGCGAACACCTCCGGCGGGGAAGGGGGCGCGCTGCAGCTCTACAGCAGCGGCACGGTCCGGAACTCGACCGTCACCGGGAACACCTCTCTGAACGGCCGGGGCGGCGGCATCAACTTCGCGTACAACACGTTCACCCTCCAAAGCACCATCGTCGCGGGCAACACCGACACGGCCGGCTTCAACGAGGACATCGCCCGCCGCAACGGGGCCACGATCAACGCGAGCAACAACCTGTTCTCGACCGACCCGGTCGGGGACGGCACGATCAACGGCACGAACACCGCCAACCTCGTCGACACCGACCCGCTCCTCGGGCCGCTCCAGAACAACGGCGGGCCGACCGCCACCCGGCTGCCCGCGGCCAACAGCCCGGCCCTGGATGTCGGCTCCAACCCGGGCGGCCTGACGACCGACCAGCGCGGGGCCGGGTTCGCCCGCACGTTCGGCTCCGGGACGGACATCGGGGCCGTCGAAGTTCAGCCGTTCACTACCGCGACGACGCTGACTTCCGACGCGAACCCGTCCGCCCCCGGCCGACCGGTCACGCTGACGGCGGTGGTCACCAGCAACGGCGGCGTGAACCAGCCGACCGGCACCGTCGAGTTCTTCGCGGACGGGGTGTCGCTCGGGACCGGCACCCTGACCAACGGCGTCGCGACGCTCACGACCTCGGTCTTTCCGGTCGGCACGACGGTCCTCACGGCCGCGTTCGCCGGCACCCCGGACTTCTTCGCCAGTACCTCGAACCCGGTGTCGCAGGTCGTCGCCCGGGCCGGCATCTTCGCCGTCGGGGCCGGGCCGACCGGCGGGCCGGTGGTCAACGTGTACGCCGCGGACGGCACCTTCCTCCGCGGGTTCCAGGCGTTCGAGTCCGCGTTCCTCGGCGGCGTCACGACCGCGGTCGGGGACACCAACGGCGACGGCGTCCCGGACGTGGTCGCCGGGGCCGGCACGGGCGGCGGGCCGCGGGTCGTCGTGCTCGACAGCGTCACCGGGGCGGAACTCCGCAGCTTCTACGCCTTCGAGCAATCCTTTACCGGGGGGATCAACGTGGCCGCCGGGGACGTGACCGGCGACGGCGTCGCGGACCTCATCGTCGGGGCGGGGTTCGGCGGCGGCCCGCACGTCAAGGTGTTCGACGGCGTCACCGGGGCCGAGGTCGCCAGCTTCTTCGCCTACGAACCGAGTGGCCGCGGCGGGGTGAACGTGGCGGTCGGCGACGTCGACGGGGACGGCGTCGCCGAGATCATCACCGGGGCCGGCGAGGGCGGGCCGCACGTCAAGGCGTTCCGGTTCGCCGGGCTCGCGGAAGTGCTGAGCTTCTACGCCTTCGACCCGTCGTTCGTCGGCGGGGTGTTCGTGTCCGCCGGGGACACCAACGGGGACGGCATCGCCGAGATCTTCGCCGGGGCCGGGGCCGGGAACCGCCCGCTCGCAACCGTGATCGACGTGTCCACCGGCTCCCCGGTGGTGACCGTCGAGCCCTACGGGCCCTACGAGCTAGCCTACACCGGCGGCGTCACGGTGGCGGCGACGGACTTCGACGGCGACGGGTCCGCCGACCTCGTCACCGGGGCGCGGTCGGCCGGCGGCCCGCACGTCAAGGTGTTCGCGGTCCCGTCCGGGACAGAACTCGCCAGCTTCTACGCCTTCGACCCCGAGTTCCTCGGCGGCGTCGACGTGGGCGGGGCCTCCTCGTCGGGGGGAGTGCGCAGCGTCGGATGAGAGACCGGCGGGGATTCGATTCCGTTGCCGGCCGGCGGAGCGTAGCATAGGGACATGCCTACGCTCGCCCCCGATTTTCGCCCCCGCTTGCGGCCCGAGGTCGCCGCCGTTCCCGCGAAGACCTTCGGCCACGTCACGCTCCTCGACCCCCGCCGGATCGCCCGCGGGCAGCTCACCCTCGCCCGGCACGCGCTGAATCTAGTGAAGCTCTTCGACGGCTCGCTGACGGTGCGGGAGATCCAGCTCGCGTCCCTGGCCGCCACCGGGGGGGTGTTCGTGTCGCTGGAACAGGTCGGCGAACTCGTCCAGGCCCTCGACGACGCCCTGTTCCTGGACAGCCCGGCGTTCCGCGAGTTCCTCCACGGCCCGGTTCGGCCGCCGGCGTGCATCGGGTGCTATCCGGAAGACCCCGACGAAATCCGCGCGATGTTCCGCAGCCTGTTCGTCGGCCGCGGCGGACCCGGGCTGCCGGACGCGAACCCGGCCCCGTCGCCGCACGGGAAGTTGCGGGCCGCCCTGCTGCCGCACATGGACTACGCCCGCGGCGGCGTCACCTACGGCTGGGGCTTCCGCGAACTGATCGAGCAGACCGACGCCCGGCTGTTCGTGGTCGTCGCCACGTCGCACTACTCCTCGCACCGGTTCACGCTGACCCGCCGGAACTTCTCGTCCCCGCTCGGGGTGGTCGAAACGGACGCCGCCTACGTCGACCGCATCGCGGACGCCTACGGCGACGCCGTGTTCGACGACCCGTACGCGCACGTCCCGGAGCACTCGATCGAGCTCGAAGTCGTGCTGTTGCAGTACCTGCTGGAGAAGCGCGAGCCGTTCCGCATCGTGCCGCTGCTGGTCGGGTCGTTCGGGGACTGCGTCGACCGGCAGACGTCCCCGGCCGCGTTCGAGGACATTTCCCGGATGGTGTCCGCGTTGCGGTCCGCGGAGGCGGCGGCCGGCGAACCCGTGTGCTACCTCATCAGCGGCGACCTCGCCCACATCGGCCCGAAGTTCGACGACCCGGACCCGGTCAACGCCGAGTGGCTGGCCGAAAGTCGGACGCAGGACGAGAAGATCCTCGACCGGTTGAACGCGGCGGACCCGGCCGGGTACTTCCGCACCATCGCGGACGAGAACGACGCACGGCGGATCTGCGGGCTGCCCCCGACGTGGCTGACGCTGGAGGTGCTGAAGCCGCGGACCGGCCGGGTGCTGCACTACAACCGGTACGTCCACCCGCACGGCCACGAGAGCGTGAGCTTCGCCGCGGCCGCGTTCTACGAGTAGACCATCTCGTCGGCTTCGCAGTCCGCGTAGGGTGGGTCGAGCCGGCTTTGAGGCGAAGACCCACCGAACCGGCAACGAGCGACTGACGTTCCGGTGGGTCTTCGCGAATCGCTCGACCCACCCTACGAAAATCGGGCCACTTTACACGAGTGTCCGCTGAAACAGGTCCCCCGCGAGGGACAGCGCGAACCGGGCGACGGCCGGGTCGTACCGTTCCCCCTCGTCGCGCAAGAACGCATGGGCCGCGTTGAACTCGTGCCAGGTGAACCACACCCCGGCCGCGTCGAGGGCTTCGTAAATCGTCCGCCGCCCGGCCGCGGGGACGTGCGGGTCTTGCCGGCCGAAGACGAGCAGTAGTTCCCCGCGGATTTCGCCGACCCGCTGCAGGGTGTCGTCCTTCTGGCCGAGGCCCAGCGTCGCGGAGTGGATGTCGGTCGGGTAGAAGCACGCCGCGGCGCGGACCTCCGGCAGGAGCGCCGCCCGGAACGCGAGGTGCCCGCCCAGGCAAATGCCGACGACGCCGAGCTTCCCGGTGCAGACCGGCATGTCGGCGAGGGCGCTCAACACCGCCTTCGCGTCGGCGTCGTAGGTCGAGAGGCGGGTCTCGACCTTGTACCGGTTCCCCTTCTCCTTACCCGCGTCGTCGTAGCCCAGGACGGTCCCGGCCGGCTCGTGTTCGTGGTACACCTCCGGCACCGCCACGACGTACCCCAGGCTCGCGAACTGCACCGCCAGCCGCCGCACCGGCGGGGTCTGCTGAAAAATCTCGGAGTACAGCACGAGTCCGGGGAACGTCGCGTCCGGCCGGCGCGGGTCGTGCGGGGTGTACAGGTACGTTCGCATCGGCCCCGTCGGCGTGGCGATGTCCCGGCTCGAATCGCGGACGATCATGGTGCCCCTCCCCCGAAGTGTGTGGCTAGCTTAGGAGAACCGGGAAAGTGGAACGGCCGGATTTCCGTCATGGCGTCCCGCGGGAATCTGAGCTACACTCGTCTCGACCCACCGGAGCACCGTCGTGCGGCCCCTCCTCTCCTTCGCCATCGCCGGCCTCGCCGTTTCGGTTGCCGGGTGCGCTCAAGACCTCAACGGCAAGGTCACGGGCCGGGTGACGCACAAGGGCAAGCCGGTCGCGAACGCGATCGTGATGTTCCTCCCGCAGTCCGGGGTCGGGGCCGGCGGGGCGACCAGGGACGACGGCACCTACGAGCTCACGTCGAAGGCAATGGGCGACGGGGCCCGGATCGGGGCGTGCAAGGTCGCCGTCCTCGCCGCCGACCCGCTCAACCGCCCGCTCGCGATCCCCGCCAAGTACACGGACCCCGAGCGGAGCGGCCTGACGGCCGACGTGCAAAAGGGCTCCAACGTGTTCGACTTCGACATCCCGGAGAAGTAACCCGCCCGAAAGGCCCCTCCCATGCCTCGCCCCTCCCGCCGCGCGTTCACGCTGATCGAACTCCTCGTCGTGATCGCGATCATGGCCCTGTTGATCGGCCTGCTGTTGCCCGCGGTCCAGAAGGTCCGGGAGGCGGCGGCCCGCGCCCGGTGCCAGAACAACCTCAAACAGCTCGGCCTCGGGTTGCACAGCCACCACGACGCGGTCGGCTCCTTCCCGCCGGGCGCGGACGGCAACACCCCGTTGAAGGTGCCCCCGACGAGCGACGCGAAGGGGCCGGTGTACGACGCCGGCAGGGGGATCGGCATTTCGTGGGCGGCCCGCGTCCTGCCGTACGTGGAGTACGACACCGTGTACCGCAAGCTCGACCCGGCGATCGACTCCTACGGGTGGTGGCAGGTCGGCGGGGCGGGGGCCGTCGGGACCGTGATGAGCCAGTTCTACCCCAAGACGTACATCTGCCCGTCGAACCCGGTCCCGGTCATTTACCGGGATTTTCTCCTGCAAAACAGCTACGTCGCGATCGCCGGCGCGGACGTCGACCCCGGCCGGACGCCGGCGCGGGCGGCGACGTTCTGGAGCCCCTACGGCCAGGCCGCGACGAACGGGGTGCTGACGATGAACAGCAAGACCAAGATCGCCGAGATCGCCGACGGCACCACGAACGTGATGCTCCTCGCCGAACAGTCCGACTACGCCATCACCCTGTCCCCCGCCCCAGGGTACCGCTCGCCGTGCCGGGCGTGCGGGCACCAGGGGCAGTGGATGGGCACGCAGGGCTGGGTCGGGCAGGACGGCGTGAACATCCAGACCCGCACCCTGGCGACGAACACGACCACGATCACCGCCCCCCTCGGCACCCGCATCTGCCCGCCGGGCGACTACGACTACGGGGGCGTCGAGAACGCCGCGGTCAACACGCCGGTCCGCTCGGCCCACCCCGGCGGGTGCTGGATCGTGTTCGCCGACGGCGGCGTCCGGTTCCTGACCGAAGGGCTCGACACCACCCTGTTCAAGCACCTCGCGATCCGGGACTCCGGGCAGGTGAAGTCGCTGCCCAATTGAACCGGCCACCTCCCGGCCGGGGAGGGAACCGGGGACCGACGGGGATCGACCCGCCCGCGGGCCGCCCAGGAGCCGTCCGATCTCAACTCCGTGTTTTCCGTCGGGACTTGTTGACTCGTGGCACCGGCCTCTGGCCGGTGGAGCCTCCATCGGCCAGAGGCCGGTGCCACAAGTCAAAACACGATGTTGGAACTGGACCATTCCTAAGATGACCCCGCACCCGGAGCCGCCACCATGCCCCGCAAGTCCCCGCGCGGGAAGCCGTACCACCGGCCGACCAACCCCGACCGCCCGCCGCGGGACGACCGGTCCACGCCGGCCGGCGAGCACCGGCCCGTGCTGCTCGCGGAAGTGCTCGCGGTGCTGAACCCGCAACCGGGGGACGTTGTCGCGGACTGCACCCTCGGGTTCGCCGGGCACGCGGTCGAACTGCTGAAGGCGGTCGGCCCCGCGGGGAAGCTCGTCGCGACCGACCTCGACCCGGCGAACTTCCCGGCGGCGACGGAGAAACTGTCCGCGGTCGGGCACCCGTTCGCCCTCCACCACGCGAACTTCGCCGGGCTGCCGCGGATCCTGGCGGAGGAACAGGTCACCGGCCTCAACGGCCTGGTCGCGGACCTCGGCATGTCGAGCATGCAGGTCGACGACGCGGCCCGGGGGTTCTCGTTCATGCGGGACGGCCCGCTCGACATGCGGATGGACCCGACCCGCGGGCCGACCGCCGCGGAGTTGCTGAACGCGCTCCCCGAGGCGGACCTCGAAGCCGCCTTCCGGGAACTCGGGGACGAGCCCGCGTCCGCCGCGGTCGCCGCCGCGGTCGTCGCCCGCCGGGCGACGCAGCCGTTCGCCCGCACCGGGGAACTGAAGAACGTCGTTGAAGAGGCGGCCCCGGTGCGAATCGACCGCACCCCCGGCGCGCCGCCGGAACGGAAGCAACTGCTCCTGCCCGCGACCCGCGTCTTCCAGGCGGTCCGGATCCTCGTGAACCGGGAACTGGCCAACCTCCGGCAACTGCTGCGGGTGCTGCCGGACGTGCTCGCGCCGGGCGGGGTGGCCGCGGTCATCAGCTTCCACAGCGGCGAAGACCGCGTCGTGAAGGCGGCGTTCCGCGACGGCCTGCGGGCCGGGTTTTACTCGGACATCAGCGAGGAGTCCGTGCGGCCGACGGACGAGGAGAAGACCGCGAACCCGCGGTCGCGCTCGGCCAAGCTGCGGTGGGCACGCCGGGCCGACGGCTGAAGTCATTCCGCCGTCACGACCACGTCCGGGCGGGCGGCCCGCAGCGCGTCGGTGCCGGCCTTCGTCACCTTGGTTCTCGCGAACGTCACCTGCTTGAGCCCCTTCATCTTCGCGAGGTCCCGCACGGTCGGGTCGCCGAGCCCGGACCGGGTCACGTCGAGCTGCTCCAGCACGGGCAGGCCCAGGACCGGTTTGAACCCGGCGTCGGTGACGGCCGCGTCCGTCAGGTCGAGCTTCTTCAACCGCGTCAGCCCGGCGACCCGGCGGAACCCCGCGTCGTCGACCTGCGGCCCTGCGAGGGTCAGGTCGTCGAGCAGCGGCAACTTCTCCAGGGCGTCGAGCCCGCGGCCGGTGACCTTCGTCCCGCCGAGCTTCAGCACGCGGAGGGCCTTCAACCCGGAGAGGGCCGCGAGGCCGGCGTCCGACACCTGCGTCCCCGTCAGGTTCAGTTCGGCGAGGTGCGGTGCCCCGGCGAGGGCCTTCAACCCCGCGTCCGTGACCGGTGCCCCGGACAGGTCCAGGTGTTCCAGCGCGGCCCACCCGCCGGGCGGGACGCCGCCCAGGGTCACGGGCGTGTCCGCGAGCGTCAGCCGCTTCAGGGTCTTCGACGCGGCCAGGGGTTTGACCGCGTCGTCGCCGAGGGCGGAGCCTTTGAAGTCGACGACCGCCAGCTTCGGCAGCCCCGCGAGGGCCGCGACACCCGTCGCGGTGGCCTTCGCCTTCTGGGCGTAGACCTCTTCCAGGTCCGGCACCTTTCCGAGTTCGACGTACCCGGCGTCCGTCGCGGCGGAGTCGTTGACCTCGACCTTCTTGAGCCACGGCAGGTTTGCGGGGAGTTGCTTCAGCAGGGCGTCCGTGTCGGCACTCCCTTCCAGCCCGAGGAACACGAGGGCCTTGAGGGGTGCGAGCTTCCCGGCGTCGACTGTTGCGACGGACTGGTTCTCGAATTTGACCGTGCCGAGCTGGTTCCAGTCGGTGACGTTCTCGTACCGGACGGTGACACCGCCGAGGTCGGTGACGTACTTGACGGCGGCGCGTTCCGCGAACGGGTCCACGGCCGGCGGCTTCGGGTTCTTCCCGCCCCGCGGGCCGGGGAACTTCGGTTCGCGTGGCGGGGCCACCGCGGGTTCGGTCGGCGGCGCTTTCGCGACGGGCTCGGGGCCCGGCGGGGCGACCGGCTCCGGCGGGGCGGACGTACACCCGGCGACGGCGAGGAGGCCGGTGAGCAGAACGCAGGCGCGGGGCATCGACGGTCCTCTCGGGCGGCACGGCCAGGGGCGTATTGTAGACGAGCCGGGGACCGCCGGACTCACGCCGTCACGGGATTGGTTTTCCGCCGGATCGCGTGCTACGGTTGGGTGTCGCGCGGGTCCCACTTCCGTCCGCGTGATGTCCGCCCGAAATTTTTCTGTCCAACTCGGCCGGGGTCGGCTCTTTACCCCCGACCGCCTCCGAACCGACTCGCACTCGTTCGATGCGGACTGTCCGAACCACTCGCACCCCGTCGCCGAGGTATCATCTCCATGCCTCCCGTCCGCCCCCGGTGTCGCGCGTTCACGTTGATCGAACTGTTGGTGGTGATTGCGATCATCGCCATCCTGATCGGGATTCTCCTGCCCGCGGTCCAGAAGGTCCGCGAGGCCGCCGCGCGGGTGAAGTGTCAGAACAACCTGAAGCAACTCGGCATCGCCTGCCACATGGCGCACGACGCGAACGGCCGGTTCCTCAAGGCGGGGGACTCCTCGACGCAGTTGAGCTGGCACGTGTACATTCTGCCGTACATCGAGCAGCAGCCGCTCTTCCAGGCGTTCAGTTTCGCCGCCGGGGGCTACACCGCGACCGGGAAGAACAACCCCCACGGGCTCCGCCGGATCGACCTGTACCAGTGCCCGAGTTCGACGCAGGCCGTCATGGGCCAGGGGCCGAACGACCACATCAACGCCCCGGATCTGGTGGGGACCGCGTCCCCGTTCACGACCCACTACTACGGCATCCTCGGGCCGAAGGGGACGAACCCGGCCACCGGCACGGCCTACCAGACGGACGCCGGCTTCCCGTCCACTTACGGCGACGCCTCGGCGCACGGCGTCTTCCAGGTGGACCAGGGGACGAAGATGTCGTCGATCACGGACGGCACGTCCAACACCCTGATGGTCGGCGAGATGTCCTGGGACAACGAGATCACCGGCACCCGCTACCGCAGCTGGGTCCGCGGGCCGAGCGCCCCGGACGGGTGGGTCGCCGGGGCGAAGAACGTCGCGAACTCGATCAACACGCCGTCGATCGCCGTCTTCAACGACATCGCGATGGGCAGTGCCCACACCGGCGGGGCGAACTTCGCGATGGCCGACGGGTCCGTCCGGTTCCTCCGCGACACGATCCCCCTGGCGACGTACCGGTCCCTGGCCAGCCGCGACGGCGGCGAGCCGACCCCCGACTTCTAACCTCCACTTCACCGGGAGCCGCCATGCCCGCCGTGCCCCGCCGTTGGGCGGTCGGAGTGCTCGCGTTCGCCCTGCCGGCCCTCACGGGGTGCTCGGGCGGGCTGGACCTCTACCCCGTGTCGGGGACCGTCACCTACAAGGGGAAGCCGGTCCCCGCCGGCGTCGTGTGGTTCGACCCGGACGTGACGACCGGGTCGGCCGCCCCGCAGGGGTTCGCGTACATCAAGGACGGCGCTTTCGACTCGGCCGCGAACGGCCGCGGCGTGGCCGGCGGGACGTATCTCGTGCGGGTCGAAGGCTTCGACGGCAAGCCGGGCAACGAACTCCCCCTCGGCAAGCCGCTGTTCGCGACGTTCGAGCAAAAGACCGACTTCCCGAAGGCGCGGTCCGAACTCGCCCTGGCCGTGCCGCCCGGCCGGCCGTGAACTACCCCAGCACTTCCACCCGTGCCGGGACCGCCGACTTCGCCACCAGGGCCGGCCAGTACGCGAACACCTCCCGCACCTGTGGCCGGCCCGTGGTGTAGCCGGTCGTGCCGGGGAACCCGGCCGTCACCAGCGGGGCGAACTCTTTCGTGAACCGCTCGACGGCGGCCTTGTTCGCGTCCCGGACCGCGACCCGCAGTACGACTTCCGGCGGGTCGCTCGCCGCCGTCACGACGCCCGGCACGCACGCCCCGGCCCCGAGCACTTCCACCAGGCTGTGCGCGTACCCGAACCCCGCGGACTTCAACCGGTCGAGGATGATCCGGCCGCTGAGCTTCGCCTTCTCCACCGCCCGCGGGCCGAACAGCGTCAGGGTCCCCGCCGCGGTCCACCCGTCCCGGTAGGCCGCGGACACCTTGTACGTGTCCGTCGCCGGCTTCCCGCGGGCACCCGTCACCGCGACCGCGTCCGGTCCGGTTTCCCGCAGCGTCGGGGTCGTGAAGTCCGCGACCACGTCCGGCGTGAAGTACCGCGCGGGGTCAGCGACCTCGTACAGCAGTTGCTCGGCGACCGTCTCGAAATTGACCGCGCCGCCGGTGTTCGCGGGCTTCGTCAGCGTGAAGGAGCCGTCCGCCGCCACGTCCGCGATCGGGTAGCCGACGTTCGACAGATCGGTCGAAGCGTCGGCGTTGACCCACAGCCCGCCGGTGGCCTGCGCCCCGCACTCGATGAGGTGCCCGGCGGTCGTGCCGGCGCACAACCGGTCCCAGTCGTCCCAGTGCCAGCCGAACTCGTGGGCGAGCGGGCCGACCGTCAGCGCCGCGTCCGCGACCCGCCCGGTGACGACAACGGACGCTCCGAGGGCGAGCGCGTCCGCGATCGGCTTCGAGCCCAAGTAGGCGTTCGCGGACACGAGTTTCGCCCGCACCTTTTCAATGGGTTCGCCCGTGTCGAGGTGGGTCAGCGTGTGCCCGGCCGCGAGGAGTTCGTCGAGCCGCGGGAACAGGTCGTCCCCGGACACGACCGCGACCCGGCGGTCGGCGAGCCCGTGCTTCGCGAGCACGTCCCTCGCCTTGGCCCCGCACGCGGCCGGGTTCATGCCGCCGGCGTTCGTCACGACTTTCAGCGACGGCTGAGCCGTCAGAGTTGGTGCAAGGCGGTCGAGCACGTCCAGGAAGTCGTGGGCGAACCCGGCGGTCGGGTCGCGCTGCTTGAGCAGCGCCAGGATCGACATCGTCAGTTCGGCGAGGTATTCGAGCGTGAGGTAGTCGAGCCGCCCCACTTCGGCGAGCCGCACGGGGGCGTCGACGCTGTCCCCCCAGAACCCGCACCCGTTGCCGACCCGCACCCGCTTCATGGCGATTCCCCGGTGTGTGAGGGAATCATAGAATTCGGTGATGTTCGACCCAACCGCCTACGGCCCGGTCGTCGCCGGGCTGCTGTCCGAACCCCGCCTCGCGGACCTCGGTCCGGGGTCGCCGGTGTCGGCCGTCCGCGACGTCCTGCGGACCCTCGACCTGCCCGCCCCCCGCCGGGCCGGGCTCTGGCTGTACTTCGACTTCCTGGACGAGTCCCACGAGATCAGCCAGGACCTCGACACGCCCGACGGCAGCTTCTGGCACGCGATCATGCACCGCCGCGAGCCGGACGCCTGGAACAGCAAGTACTGGTGGCGAAGGGTCGGCCCGCACCCGGTGCTGACGCAACTCGTCGCGCAGGCCCCGGCACTCGGGTACGCCTACACGACGCCGGAAGCGTTTGTCGACTTCTGCGAGCAGGTGCGGGGCACGAATTCGCCCGACGAACTCCTCGCGAAGCGGGTCCAACTGCTGGAGTGGCAACTGCTGTTCGCCCACTGCGGGTGATGGTGAATGCGGGTCGGTCCGGTGGCCCCGACCGCGAGTCAAACCTGCCCCGATTCCCACGAGTTCCCGAACGCCGATGCCCGACACCCTCTTCCGGTTCGCGAACGCGGCCGTCCGGCGGCCCGCCCGCGGGGACGTCCTGTCCCGCATCACCTGGGAAGTCCGCGCCGGGGAGACCTGGGCGGTCGTCGGCCCGAACGGGTCCGGGAAGACGACGCTGGGGCAGGCCCTGGTGGGCCGGTTGCCCGTGATCGGGGAGGTCGAGTGGCCGCTCCTCGCCCGGCTGCGGGCCGCGGGCCGGCACGCGACCGTGGCGTCGGACGTCGCGCGGTTCGTCGGCTTCCGCGAGGAGTCGGCCGCATTCTCGTACCGGAACCACTACTACCAGGAGCGGTTCAACTTCACCGACCCGCACGAGGACGTCACCCTCCGCGAGTTCCTCCGGTCCGGCACGCGGGCGGCGGACGCGGACCTGCACGCCGCCGCGGACCGACTCGGCGTCGCGGCGCTGCTCGACCACTCGTTCCTGACGCTGTCGAACGGCCAAACGCGGCGGGCCCGCATCGCGAAGGCGGTCCTCGCCCGGCCGGCGGTGCTCGTGCTCGACGACCCGTTCGCGGGCCTGGACGCGGCCGGGCGGGAGACGGTGAGCGGCCTCGTCGGCGGGCTGGTGCGGTCCGGGATGCACGTCGTGCTGCTCACGGACGCGGGGACGGTCCCGGAGTGGGTGACGCACGTGCTGGAGTTGGCGGACGGGCAAATCGGGACGAGCGGCCGAAACCCCGTGTCCCCGGCCCTTCACCCGAGCGGAGAGTCGGCTTTCCTCCCTCTTCCTGGGAGGGGGGAGGGTGGGGGTCGCTTCGGGGTGGCAGATTCCCCCCACCCTAACCCTCCCCCCCAAGGGGGGAGGGAACCAGAAGAG
>CAYUHJ010000062.1:0-28460 GCA_964444365.1 uncultured Alcaligenaceae bacterium
GGCCAACGGCGCGAACACGTCGCCGGTCGTCCGCGGCGCGTGGGTGCTCGACGCGATCGTCGGCCGACCCCCGGCCCCGCCGCCGCCCAACGTGGGGTCGATCGAACCGGACACCCGCGGGGCGACGACGGTCCGCGAGCAACTGGCGAAGCACCAGTCGAACAAGTCGTGTGCGGCGTGTCACCGGCAGATCGACCCGCCCGGCTTCGCCCTCGAAGCGTTCGACCCGATCGGCCAGTTCCGCACCTTCTACCGCAGCACGGAGAAGGGCGAGCCCGTCAAAAATGTGACGGTCGACGGCCACGGCGTGCGGTACAAGAAAGGCCCACCCGTGGACGCGACCGGCGGGATGCTCGACGGCACGAAGTTCGGCGGGCCGAAGGAGTTCAAGGCGATCCTGGCCAAGCAACCCGACGCCGTCGCCCGCAACGTCGTGTCGAAGCTCGCGACCTACTCGACGGGCCACGGCACCGAGCCCGCGGACCTGCTGGCCGTCGACACGGTCGTGGCGAAGACCAGGGCGAAGGACTACGGCCTGCGGTCGCTCGTGCACGAGTTGGTGCAGAGCGAACTGTTCCGAACGAAGTGATTGGTAGGGTGGGTCGAGCCGCTTCGGCGAAGACCCACCGTACCGGCAACGGGTGCTTGCCAGGCCGGTGGGTCTTCGCCGAAGCGGCTCGACCCACCCTACAAGAGACACACGGTTTCCGACCCCGGAGTTCCCCATGTTCCGTCCGATCGACCGCCGGTTGTTCCTCCGCGGGGCGGGGTGCTCGCTCGCGTTGCCGTTCCTCGACGCAATGACCCGCGCCGCCGGCGGACCCGCCACCCCGAGCCCGCGTCGACTCGTCGCGATCGGCACGCCGTTCGGTTTCGACCCGGCCGTGTTCGTTCCCACCACGACCGGCAAGGACTACAAGCTGCCCTCGCACCTCGAACACGTGAAGGACTTTCGCAACGACTTCACCATCGTGTCCGGGCTCTCGCACCCCAACACCGGCGGCGGCGGGCACAAGGCGGAAGCCGTCATGCTGACCGGGGCACCCTACCCGGACTACTCGTACAACCTCAAGAACAGCATCTCCCTCGACCAGAAGTTCGCCGAGCACTTCCGCGGGCAGACGCGGTACGACAGCCTCGTCCTCACCACCTACAACGGCAGCCTGTCCGTCACCGGCAACGGCGTCGCGATTCCGGCACTCGATCGGCCTTCGCAGATCTTCGCGAAGTTGTTCCTCGCCGGCACGCCCCAACAAGCGGCCGAGGAATTGCGGCAGATCGGCGAAGGCCGCAGCATGTTGGACTTCGTTGGCGAGCAGGCGAAGAAGCTGAACAAGAAGGTCGGCCCGACCGACCGCGCCCGGCTCGACGAGTACTACGAGTCCGTCCGCGACGTGGAAAAGCAGCTTCAAATGGCCGGCGAGTGGGTGAACCGCCCGAAGCCGAAGGCACCCGTGCCCGCGCCGCAAGACGTCGCCGGGCCGGGGCAGCAGCCGAAGAAACTGCAACTCATGTTCGACATGATCCACCTCGCGATCGTGACGGACTCAACGCGGGCGATCACGATCAAGACGTTCGGCGACCACCACGACCTGTCGCACCACGGCAAGGAGCCGAAGAAGCTCGCCGAGTGCCGCAACGTCGAGATCGACCTGATGAAGTCGCTCGCGGTGCTGCTCGGGAAGCTGAAGAACTCGAAGGAAGGCCCCGGCGGCACGCTGCTGGATTCGACGAGCGTGCTGATGACCAGCAACCTCCGCGACGGCAACACCCACTGGACGCACGACCTGCCCGTGTTCCTCGCCGGCGGCGGGTTCAAGCACGGCCAGCACCTCAGCTTCAACAAGCCGTTCGTGGAAGACCTGGCGGCGGAACTCGCGGACCCGAAGGCGAAGCCGACCGAGAAGAAGCCGCCGCAGATGGGGGTGAATCAGGCCCCGCTGTGCAACCTGTTCACGTCGATCCTTCAGCGGGCCGGCGTCCCCGCGGACAAGTTCGGCTCCGGGACGGGCACGCTCGCCGGGTTGGAAATGGCGTAACGATTCGCTTCGTGCGAACGTCGCAGACCCAACAGAGGTCATCACGCTTGCCGGCGTGGCGATTCTCCGGCCTCGGCTGCCCTTCCGAATGGCTTTCGCTGGAGTGGCCGCATTGTCCGGAAGGCGGCCGGGCTCATCGCCCGGCGGCCGAGGCTCGCAAGGCACCCCAGTCCTCGCCCGAAGGGCTGGCCGGTAAGGTGTTTGCCGCGACTTCCTGCGACGCGTCGCGAGATGACGATCATTCAGCGGAGCGGGAGGGATTTGAACCCTCGATACGGGGATACCGTATACGGCATTTCCAGTGCCGCCTCTTCAGCCACTCGAGCACCGCTCCGTGCCCTGCGAACCCCCATCCTAGCGGCGACTCCGCCGGGCGACAACGCGACTCCGACGCGACTTCCCCGCCCCACCCCGGCTTGACCCGTCGGGGTGAATTGGTATGTCCGTCGGCTTGCGCTGCCCGTTCCCGCCCGCGGAGGCCGACCCGTGCGAATCGCCGCCCTCGGATTGCTGCTCGCCGCCGCGGGGACCGGCTTCGCCCAGCCCGCCGCCTACGTCGCGGAGGTCACCGCCGAGTCCGTGGCCCTGCGGTCCGGCCCCGGCGACCAGATGCCCGAGACCGGCACCGTGTTCCGCGGCGGGCGGGTCGTCGTCGACCACGAGGAAGGCGACCGGTGGGTCGCGATCCAGCCGCCGCGGGGGCAGGTCAGCTGGATCCGGCACCTGAACGTCGGCCCGGCGGACGGCCATCCGGCGGACGCCATCCCGCGGAACATGGTCGTCCACGCGGAACCGGACTGCGAGATCGCCTACGGCAAGCCGGGCCTCGGCAAGCCGCTCGACGTGCGCCGCACCCGGATCCCGGAGGCGACGGTCGTGCAGGTGATCGGCAAGAAGGTCGAGGCCGGCGGGTCCCAGTGGTACCCGATCGAGCCGCCGGACGGGGACTTCCGCTACCTCCCGAAGTCCGCGATCCGCCCGGTCCGGGGTACACCTCAGCAGACGTTCGTCGTGAAGTCCCCGAAGCCGGACCCGGAGCCGCTCCCGAAAGTGGGCGGGGACACCTTCCCCGCGGCGATCGGCAGCCCGACGGGTTCCGGTTCCGCCGCCGGAACCCGGTCCGCCGACTGGCCCAGCCACCCGACGTGGCTGCAAGCGGAGCAGGCCGAACGCATCGGCGACTACGTCCGGGCCGAGCAGCTGTACCTGAAGCTGGCGTCCGAGATGAACCGGGCCGGGGGCGACAGCGAACTCGCGAACCTGTGCTACACCCGGGTCCACTCCGTGCGGGAGAAAGCCCGGCGCGGGGGCGGCTCGTCGTCCGGTTCCGGCACCCCGGTCTCCCGCGACCTGCCGGGCCGCCCGGACGCCCCGCCCATCGCCGCGTCCGACCGCTGGGCCGGGCCGGGGAACCTGCGGCTCGCCGGGTTCAAGATCGACGGCAAGCCGACGTACGCCCTGGTGGGTGCGGGCGGGAAGGTGGCGGTCTACGCCATCGCCGGGCCGGACGTCGACCTGGAGCGCTACCGCGGCTACGAGGTGGAACTGTACGGCACGCTCACCTACCCCGGCGACACCCGCGGGGCCGGCGTCATGACCGCCACCCAGGTGCGCGGGGTGAAGTGACCCGCCTGTCGCCTCTCCCGACCTGACAAAGTCGCGGCATACTCCCATCATTTCCGTCGCTTCGCCGCAAGTCCGGCTTGATCGCGGGCCGAATCATCACCATAATGATCAACGTACCGGTCATTTCGTCCGGTGTCCGCCGAGGTCGTCGCCATGTTCCTGTCAGCGCGAATGAGTGCCCGCACGTCTCTTCGCTCGGGTTGTTGACCGCGTCCCGCCGTTCGCCCGGTTTCCCCCACTCATTCCCCGCACAACCTCCCCGAAGGAACACGGCCATGTTGCGCATTGACTGGCAGAACCGCCCCCTCGCCGTCCGCCGGCTCGTCGTCGCCCGGACCGGGCCGGACTGGTACTTCGCCGCGCTCAACACCCTGGCGGCACAGCACGAACTCCCGGTCGTCCCGCCGGAGACCCGGTCCCGGCCGGGCGACCTGTGGATCGGCTGCTACCCGGAAGACAACTGGGCGGGCGTCGGCCCGGACGAGGCCGACTGGGCCACGCCGCTGGAAATCTGGGACGTGATCCGCGAACTCCGCCGGGCGGCGGCCGCGCACCCCGTCGCGTACACCGACGAGCCGGACGCCGTCCCGGTCGGGTACGAGGAGGTCGACGAGGACCTGATCCTGACCGGCCGGTTCGAGCCGGACGCGGCGTCAGCCGCCCGGCTGCACTCCGCTTGATACAACATCTCCGGTCCGTTCCCGACCGGAGCCCGTCATGCTTCGCCCGTTCTTCGCCCCCGCCGCGACCGGTGCGGCGGGGCTGCTCGCCGGCTACTTCCTCGGGGTCGCCGCCCCCACGTCCGCGAACCAGGCCCCGCCGAAGGCCGAGCCGGCCGGCGTGACGATGGACATGCGGGTCGGCGCGAACCTGTGGGTCCAGACGTCCGCCGAGTACCGTGCCTGCTGCCTCCAGACGTACCGCCTCGCCGCGGGGATGCTGGACCAGTACCTCGTCGCCACCCGCCCGCCCCGGCCCGCCGTCGTGATGGACCTCGACGAAACCGTCTTCGACAACTCCGCGTTCCAGACCGCCCTGTACGCCGCCGGCAAGGAGTACGACCCGGCCCTGTGGGACGACTACGAGAAGAACTTCCCCGCCGAAGTCCGGGCCGTCCCCGGCGCGGTCGAGTTCATCCAGCGGGCGGAAAAGCTCGGCGTCTCGGTGGTGTACATCTCGAACCGCAACGAAGAGTTCCGCACGCAGGACGTCGCCGCCCTCAAGCACCTCGGGCTGAGCGTGGACGGCATCGACGGCCGGCTCTTCCTCAAGCCGAAGGGGAAGGACGCCTCGTCGAACAAGGCCGCCCGGCGGGAGGCGGTGGCGGCGAAGTACAACGTGCTGCTCTATTTCGGCGACAACCTCCGGGACTTCTCGGACTCGTTCGCCCCGCCGAAGGTCGACCCGGCGAGCGGCGTGGACGGGCTGAAAGCCGCCATCGCCGAGCGGAACAAGCTCGCCGACGCCGCGGCCGTCCACTGGGGCGTGGACTGGTTCGTCCTCCCGAACCCCGTGTACGGCGAGTGGGACCGCATGGCCGGGAAAGACCCCAAGGCCGTCTTCCCGCCGACGAAGGTCGCGTTCGGGAAGGCCCCGAGCGTGCCGGTGGAGCGGTGAGTCCGAGCGCGACCAATGTCCGGTTCTCGGCGAGCCGCGGACGCCAGTCCGCGGGTTGTTGCGCTTCAGCCGCGGACTGGCGTCCGCGGCTCGCCGAGTTTTTTCGCTTCCGTGTTCGACCGCCCGCCGAACTCTCCCGAGGGTGCCGTGATGAACCGATTCGCCGTGTGCTGGCTCGCCGTCGCCCTGTTCGCCGCGGCCGCCCCCGCCGCCGACCCGCCGAACGTCGTCCTCATCCTCGCGGACGACCTCGGGGCGCGGGACCTCGGCTGTTACGGCAGCAAGTACCACAAGACGCCGAACCTCGACCAGATGGCGCGGAGCGGCGTGCAATTCACGGACGCCTACGCCGCGTGCCCGGTCTGCTCGCCGACGCGGGTGAGCGTGCTGACCGGCAAGTATCCGCAACGCTTCGGCGTCACCGACTGGCTTCCCGGTCGAGCGGATCGGCCGGACCAGAAGCTCCTTCGCCCGAAGCTGCCGGACGGGTTACCGAGCGAAGCGGTGACGATCGCTGAGGTGCTGAAAGGGGCGGGCTACGTCACCGGCACGATCGGGAAGTGGCACCTCGGCACCGGCGAACTCGGCCCGGAAAAGCAGGGCTTCGACGTCAACATCGCCGGCGACGGGACCGGCACCCCGCGCAGCTACTTCGCCCCGTTCGCGAACAAGTCCGGGAAGATGCCCGGCCTCGAAACCGCCCCGGACGGCGAGTACCTGACCGACCGCCTCGCGGAAGAGGCGGCCAAGTTCATCGCCGCGAACAAGGCCAAGCCGTTCTTCCTGTACCTGCCGCACTACGCCGTCCACACGCCGCTGAAGGCGAAGCCGGACCTCGAAGCGAAGTACAAGAAGGGGAACCCCGGCAGCCAGGGGAACCCCGCCTACGCCGCGATGCTGGAGTCGCTCGACGCCGCCGTCGGCCGGGTGCTGGCGGAACTGAAGACGCAGAACCTGTCGGACCGCACCCTGGTCATCTTCACGTCCGACAACGGCGGCCTCGCCACGCTGGAGGGGATGCCCGCCGCCCCGACGTCCAACGCCCCGCTCCGCGAGGGGAAGGGCTACCTCTACGAGGGCGGCGTCCGCGTGCCGCTGATCGTCAGCGGGTACGGCGTCCGCACGAAGCCCGGTTCGCACTGCGGCGACGTGGTCTCGTCGATCGACCTGTTCCCGACGATTCTCGACGTCTGCGGCGTGAAGTCCGACGCGAAGCCGGACGGGGTGAGCATCGAGACACAACTTCGCAGCGCGGAAAAGCTCACCCGCGACGCGGTCTACTGGCACTACCCGCACTACGCCAACCAGGGGAGCCGGCCCGGCGGCACGGTGCGAAGCGGGGACTGGAAGCTGATCGAATACTACGAAACCGGCCGGCACGAACTGTTCAACGTGAAGTCCGACGTGTCCGAATCGCGGAACCTCGCCCTGGACAAGCCGGACGTGGTGAAGGACCTCGCGGCGAAGCTGGCGGCGTGGCGGAAGGACGTCGGCGCGAAGATGCCGACGCCGAACCCCGACTACACGCCCAACCCGCAGGCCGAGGACGGTTCGATCACGCTGCACGCGCGGACCGCCGAGGTCCGCGGGGCGATGCTCCGGTTCGAGCCGCTGCCGCACAAGAACACGCTCGGGTTCTGGGTCCGCAAGGAGGACACCGCCCACTTCGAGTTCACGCTGACGACGCCGGGAAAGTTCGCCGTCGAGGTGCTGCAAGGGTGCGGCACCAAGAGCGGCGGGGCGGACGTCGAACTCGACGTCGGGGGCGAGAAGGTGACGTTCACCGTCGAGGAGACCGGCGGGTTCCAGAACTTCAAGGCCCGCGAGGTCGGCACCGTGACCCTGGACAAGGCCGGCCGCATCGCGGTCAGCGTGACCCCGAAGACGAAGCCCGGCGTCGCGGTGATGGACCTGCGGCAGATCGTGCTGAAGCCGACGAAGTGACCGGGCGAGCGGCGCGGCGTCCGATTGTGCCGAAAACACCGAAGTTCCGGGCCGGGGCGAACCGATGAAAGCCGTGACGTGTCCGATCTGCGGGGCCGCGATGCCCGGCAACTGGACCGAGTACCCCGACTTCCCGTTCTGCACCAAGCGGTGCCGGACGATCGACCTCGGGCGGTGGCTCGACGAGGGCTACCGCGTCGCCGGCCCGGGCGACGACCGCGACCGATCGACCGCCGGGGAGCCGGGCTCGGACGCCGGCTGACACGCCCGCTCATCCGGCCGGTCCCTCGGCCGCTGTCATACCGCGCCCCCCGGTGGCCACCGGGGGGCGCGTGGTTTTCAGCCCCGCTCGAACGCTTCCACTTCAAACGGGTTATCGAGGTACGGGTTCAACCCCCGCCGCCACGCCAGGAATGACGCTCCGAAGTACAGCGGGAGCATGAACGGCCCCCAGCGTTCGTACTGCCGAACGTGAACGTGTTCGTGGTCCCGGCTGTGGTCGAGGCACGCCCGATCGCGGCCGAGGATGACGTGGCCGATGCACATCGCCGCAGCGGGGCCGAAGAGGAAGCCGCGCCGCAGCCACCACGTCACGCTGCCGCCGTGAACTTCCACACAGCCGCGGACGAAACGCCACGACCCGCCGCTGAGCAACCCCGTCAACGCGATCGCGAGCCCGAGCAGGGTGTTCGGCGACGCCCAGAGGTAGCGGAGCAGGGTCATGCGAATCCGTTCAGTCCCCCTTCGGGTGGGGGGCGGCCGCCGGCGGGTTGAGCAGGCTCCGCGCGAGCACTTCCTTCGCCAGGTCGAACTCCGGCTGCCAGGTGATTTCCGGCGTGCCGTGCTTCATGCAGTCGCGGATCTTTTCGAGCGTGTTCAGCGCCATGTGCGGGCACTTGTTGCACGCGCACGTGATGCCCGGCACCGGGGTGTACGTGTGGATCGGGAACCGCCGTTCGAGTTGCCACATCATGTTCGGCTCGGTCGCGACGATGAAGGTCGTGGGCGTTTTGAACCCGCCGACGTACTGGATCATCGCCTCCGTGCCGCCGACGAAGTCCGCGTAGCCGAGGATGTTCTTCGGGCACTCCGGGTGGGCCAGCGTCTTCGCCTCCGGGTGCTGCTTCTTCATGGCAATCAGGTCTTGGACACTGAAGATTTCGTGGACCATGCACGAGCCGTCCCACAGGATCATGTCCCGGCCGGTCAGTTCCTGCAAATACCGGCCCAGGTGCTTGTCCGGGGCGAAGAGAATCTCGTACCCCGGCGGCACCTTGTTGCGAACGACGTCCTCCGCGTTGCCGGACGTGACGATCCAGTCCGACAGGGCCTTCACCTTCGCGGAGCTGTTGATGTACGTCACCGTCTGGAACTTCCGGCCGTTCTCGCGGAGCATCTCCTGGTAGCGGAACAACTTGTCCGGCGGGCACGAGTCGACGAGGCTGCACCCGGCCTGTAGGTCGGGCAGCAGCACCGTCTTGGCCGGGTTGAGCATCTTCGCGGTCTCGGCCATGAACAGCACGCCGCAGAAGACGATGACGGGCGAGTCGACTTTCGTCGCTTCGCGGGCGAGTTTCAGGCTGTCGCCGGTGATGTCGGCGAGTTCCTGGATCTCGCCTTCCTGGTAGTAGTGGGCCAGAATCGTCGCGCCGATCTGCTTCTTCAGGTCGAGAATTTCGGACGCGACGTCGTCGAGAATGGCAGGCACGGTCAGGCTCCTTGTTTTTTTGGCGTGGCGGAGGGCCAACCCACGCTCAGGAGGTCATTCGGGGGAATTGTAGGCGGATTTGCGGGGAAATGGCAGGCGGATCGGGGCGAGCGGCGGGGCGTCAGCCCGCCGTGGAAGCGACAACGATCGGATTGAGCGATTCCGATGTTGGCTGGGGGCACCCACCGCAACGGCAACACCTGCGTGCCCGGCACAGGGACAGACCTACCGGGCCTTGCGGAGCGCCGCGTGGAAAACGAGGTGGACCGTCACGTCCCCGCGTTGGGGTTCCCTCACGGGACCGACCGGTATCGTCTGCGGCTCGAACCCCTCGGCCTTCAGCACCAGCTGCCACCCGGTCAGGTGGTCCCGGCCCGCTGGTACGGTGGTGAAGTTGATCTGAAACTCCCCCTCCGAGTTCGTGGCGACCGGGCCGGCGAGGCTTCGGCCATCTTCGTTGATTAACTCGACCTGAGCGTTGGGGACCGGCTCCCCGGTGGCCGCCTCTCGGACGACCCCGCGACCCTCGAACTTGCAGGTGTACGAACAGCCGGGCAATGCGAGCACCGCGACGGCCACGATCAGGTACGGCAAACGGCGAGTCACGGCGTCCTCCTTACGGCCCAGCAAGACATCACTGGAACGGCAGGGCAATTGTCGAGCCGAGTTGTCACGCCGCCGGGTCAGGTGCAGGGTTTGGTTCGGTGTGCCTTGCTACTCCAGCCACAGCATCCCGACGAGATCGGGAGCCAGCCCGATGACCCGCGGGTTGGCCAGGTCGAACCGCACGGTCGGGCCGCCAGCCGAGTCGTGCAGGTAGAACCGGCACCCCTCACCGAACAGCTCGGCGAACCACGCCCGGATCTGCGGGTACGGCACATGGGCCGCCTCCTCCAGGGTGGCCGGCTCTTCCCACTCCAGGCACCCGCCGATGCTCGCCTCGGGGTCTTCGAGGCTGGCCGCGACGATCCGATCCGCGACGGCAAGTGCGTCGGCCCGGCTGATCGGGCGAAACTCGGCGACTTCTAATCCGTACGCGCCGATGCTCTCCGGATGGTGGCAACAGAGCCAGTCCCGGAGAAACACCCGGATCACCTCACGATCCGCCACCGGGTCGCTGGGTGCCAGCGCGTAGCCGGTGATAATCTCGGCGTCGCGGACTGCGTACCGTCGCAGTTCGTCCAGCGAGGCGACCTTGAACCAGCCGACCGCGCTGTACTCTGCGAACACCAAGCGGTTGATGCGGGCGGCGAGGGCTACACGTTCTTGTGACACGTCCGCCACCCGCGCGCCCTCCGTCGCAGAACAAAGTAGTCCCTGACCCGTCGGTCAGGGAAACAATCCCCACACGTCAGAGATTCCGATGACGGCTTGTCAGACTGGAACTTCTGAAGGTGTTCGAACTTGCGGCTTGCAATTGTCACCGTTCTGTCGACTTCCCTGCTGGGAAGCCTGATCCCCGGATCGTCTCTTCGCCGCACTTCAAAACCAGCGCTACCCCGATGACCCGGAGCCCCACCATCACGCCGGGCATTTCGTCCGGCTCCTGCTTGCGGTGGCGGGACGCCGGGCGGGTGGGCTACTCCTTCGCCCGGCGGAGGTACTTGCCGTCTTCCGTCTGGACGACGATCAGTTCGCCCTCGGTGATGAACGACGGCACCTGCAGTTTCAGCCCGGTTTCCAGGGTGGCCGGCTTCGTCTGGGCGGCGGCGGTCGCGCCCTTGATGCCCGGCTCCGTCTCGACCACCTTCAGCGTCACCGTCTGCGGCAGTTCCATCGACAGGGCCTTGCCGTCGTAGAACGTGATCTTGCAGGTGTCGTTCTCCCGCAGGTACGGCATCATGTGCTTGACCATGTCCCCGCTCAGCGTGACCTGGTCGTACGTCTCCTTGTCGGAGAACACGTAGTCGTCGCCGTCCTTGTACAGGTACTCGAAGTCCCGCGTGTCGAGGAACACCACGTCGACCTTGTCGTCCGGGTGGACCCGCTCGTCCGTGATGCTCCCGGTCGTCAGGTTCTTGAGCTTCAGGTACAGGATCGCCCGCCAGTTCCCCGGCGTGTTCAGGTCCCGGTCCAGGCAGTAGAAGAGGGTGTTGTTCATGTTCAACACCATCCCCCGCCGGATGTCGATCATCTTGGTCGAGGCCACGTCGCGTCCCTCCGAGTGCGGCCGCCGTCGGGGCCGGTGAGAAGTACCGATTCACGTGGGATTTAAGGTAGCAGAACCCCCGCGGCCGGTGAAGGGGACCGCGGGCGAAGACCGGCTGAGGCGAGTGTCTCGGATGGCATATGGAGGTTCTCGATGGATTCCGTCGACACACTAGCCCGAAGCGCAAGCGAGGGAATCAGAGCAACCCTCGCTTGCGCTTCGGGCCAGTGTGTCGATATTATCTGGAGATATAAGGTGTGAACTACTCTAAGATATTTCTCGCAACACAGTCATCGTCTTGCGGAACTCCACGTCGCCGATGAGACAGGGGTGCTTGTACTGCTCCGGGGAGCCGCCGGTTTTCGCGACGCGGGCGCGGTCCCACGCCGCCCACGTTCCCGGCGAAAGAATGAACGCCCGCACCGGGCCGAGGCGGCCGCCCTCGCGCTTCGCCGCGTACTCGATGTTGAGTTCGCCCAGAACGCGGTCGTACTCCGTCAGGAACCGCTTCAGCCCGGTCTCGTCGGCGGCGTCGGGTTCTTCCACGAACAGGCCGTAGAACGGCTTCGCGTCGTCCCACACCGGCGCAAGGCTGTACCCGCCGATGGGGTGGCCGCTGCGGCGGGTCGCGACCTCGGTCGCCTGCGTGACCTGGTGTTCGGACAGCTTCTCGCCGGTGAGGTTCGCGAAGCGGTGGCCCTTGCCGAGGAACTCGACGAGCGGCGTTTTCCCCAGGAAACCCCGCACGCGGACGAGGTCCGAGATCTGGTAGCGGTACAGCCCGGACTGCGTCGTCGGCAGGATGAAGTACGACTTGCCGTCTTCGAGTTCGTGCGCCCCCAGCACCGTCGGCGACTTGGAATCCGCCTCGCCCTCGGGGATGAACTCGAAGTAGTTGGACCAGATGTCGAGCACGCCGGCGGGGGTGTCGTTCTCGAACGGGATCGTCATCCGGCCTTCGCTGGCGAGCAGGCCCAGGTCGCGGGTGACGGGTCGGCCGTAATACGTGGGCAGTTGCCGGAGGTACGGCCCCATGCTGCCGCCGGTCCAGGTGCCGATCAGGATGGAATCGGACGGCCACACGTCTTGCGGGTAGAGCCGGCCCATCTTCTCCGCGACCGTCGAGAGGTGCTTCGCCATCTCGGGGTTTTTCGCCAGCTTGCGGGAAACGACCGCGCGAATCTCCGGCGGCAAGTCGATGTCGCTGCGCAGGGTGCCGTCGTGCAGGTCGCGGAGGAGGTGTTCGCGTTCGGCGTTCAGCGTCCGCGCGAGCATCAGCAAGGTGCTCGGGTTCGCGGCCAGGAACATCGAGCACGGCCGGTGAATCCCGAGCCGCAGCGCGACGTAGTAGCGGGCGAGCGGGTCTTTGATCTTCCCCGACACCGGCGGCACGACGTACAGCCAGCGGATCATCCGCTTTTGCACCTGGGCCGTGTAGCCGCTGAGGTTGCCGCACGGGATGCCGGTCTCGGTGCGGTATTCCTCCGGGTCGCCGACCATCTGGATGATCGGCCGAAACGCGAGCCGCCTCGGACGGTGGTCCTGATAGGCCCGCACGCCCCACATATTCCAGCCACGTTTGTAGTCGGCCAGGTAGCGAGTCGTGACCGGGATGAGCTTCCGCGCCGCGGTGGTGCCACTGGTCAGGGCGAACATCAGCACGCGGTCGCCAGCGATGAGCGCATCCGTTTCGCCGCGTTTGACCCGCTCGATGTACGGTTCGACGTACTCGTAAGGGGCCGCCGGCACGGTCTTGCGGTAGTCAGCGACGGTGCGAATGTCGGCGAAGTGGTGGTCCCGCCCGAACGCGGTGGCCGCCTGCCGGCGAACGATGCTTTGCAGCAAATCGAACTGCGCCTCCGCGGGCCGGGCACAGTCCCGCTCGAACGCCGCGATCCGTCGGCGAATCGGATACGCAACGCTGCGGCCGATCACCCGGCGAAGGAAGTAGCGGAAGGCGTCACGGGCAATGGACATGGAGAGCCGCCAAAGTCAGAGATCGTCGGGAGTCAGTCCGGTGCTCTTGCCGATCCGCGCAAGCATCCGCGGCCCGATTTCGATGTCGTCATGAAAGGCGAAAACGTAGTCGGGCCACCCCGATCTTTCCAGGGTGCGATGCGAGCCAGATTGTCGCTTGATTCGCCAGCCGATCCGCAACAGAGCTGCGAGCACTCTTCTGGCCTTGCTGGATGGCCAATTCACGCCCGCACCGCGAACAGGTCGGCCACGGCGGTCGGCACTTCTTCCCCGTGCTCGACCCGCTCGGCGAGCACCCGAAGCGCCAGTGCCCGAGCCGCCGCCGCTGCCGCATCGCGGGTCGGCCCATATGCCATGACACCGGGAAGGTCGGGCATTTCGGCAAGCCACTGGCCGTCTTCTTCTTGTTCCAGTTCGATGGGAAGCGGCATGGGACTCACCGGGTCAGGAGGGGGGGACTGAACCCAGCTTATCCCAGAATGAGGAACCGATCCAAGGCAACGGTTCCGAACCTTGCCCGCCCAGCCACCTTCTTCAGGCCAACGGCCTGGGAGTATTCAGCCTGGGGCAACGCCCCAGGATAATCCACCGGTTCCCCTCAGCCTGAAGGGCTGAGACACGGCATGTCCCCGGCCTTCGGCCTGAACGCACATTGTTCTGCCTTCCTGGGGCGTTGCCCCAGGCTGAATACTCCCAGGCCGTTGGCCTGAAAGCCATCCGATTTACGACCCCGCCACCGTTTCCACCGGCCGCTCGCTGCCCGGCAACACGCCCGAATCGGGGCCGCTCGAATCGGAGCCGAGGTGCTCGTCGAAGAACGCCACCAGTCGGCTGTGGTACTCGTCGCCGGCGACGTGCAGCGCTTGGTTGTGCTTCGCCTTCGGCACGAGCCAGAAGGTCTTCATCTCGGACTTCGTGCGGTCGAACAGGACGCGGGCCATTTCCTGCGTGATGTAGTTGTCGGCCGCACCGTGGATGATGAACACCGGCTGCCGGACGCGGCCGAGTGCCCGTTCCAGCGGCGGGAACGTGACGTTCCTCAAGGACGCCACTTTGCGGATCGCGGCCATCCCGACGGAGCCGTACACCCAGCCGGGGAGGTGTTTTTGCAGCAGCTTCTTCCGCGGGCTGTAGATGGCGACGAACCGCCGCATGAACGGGATCAGTGTCGTGTAGGTGGCGTACGCGCCGTCGGTGGCGACGCACTTCACGGCGGGGTCGTCGGCCGCGAGGGCGAACAGGACGCTCCCCCCCTTGCTGACGCCGAACACGCCGATCTTGTCCGGGGCGTCCGGGCGGGACTTGACGTAGTTCAGCGCGGCCCGGCCGTCGGCGAGGTCGCGGTCCGTCACCCACTGCAGCGGGGCGTAGGTCTCGTCGCGGTCGGAATCCCCCTGGTTGCGGGGCTCGTAGGCGAAGACGTCGTAGCCGGCGTCCAGCAGGGCGGTGCAGTAGGCTTCCGCCGACCAGCGGTTCGAGCCGAATTCGAGGCCGAAGAGGATGACGCCGCGGCGCGGGCCGCGGGCGGAGTGGTAGCAACCGGCGAGGTGCAGGCCGTTGGTGGTGGGGAACCGCACGTCCTCGGCGTCCGGGTTCGGCTTGCCGCGGGGGACGATGAAGAACGGCCGCTCCTGGAAGATCCGCATGATCTGGGCGGTGTACTTCCACCGGAGGTACACGTGCACGACCGCGAAGAAGAGGGCGATGCTCCCGAGAGTCCAGGCGAGAACTTCGAGACAGACTTCCCAATCGAGCACGGATCACACCCCCGATCGGACTCATCATCCTAACGATCAGGCCCCTCCGACCCGGCTCGTCGCCGTTCGGCAAGTGACAGAGTAGCGTCTTACCCCCTTTTCGGCCACCGAGTTCCGGCACGGCGGGTGGGGAATTTCGGGGCGGCGGGGCGGGCTGCGCCGGGTGGCGCGGACGGGCCGGCTGCACCGGTTCGCCGGGCGCGGGCGGCGTGGTTGTCCGACACCCACGCGGGTTGAGCGACAACCACAACCTCCCCCGGACCGCCCGACGTTCGCCGGGGCGTGAACGGGTCGAACCCCGCGAAAACACGCGAATTTGTGGGGGATTGCGGTTTCGGGCCGGAAAATCTGTGACTGGCACGGGGGGTGCATTACTGTTGGGCGTGAACCGGGGCTCACCCCCCGGTCCGGCCCGCGGGGGCTGCCGATCGGCTTCGCGACTTGACGACTGGTTACGGTGGGCGGACCGAACCAGTCATTCTCGCAAGCCAATGATCGACAACCCCGCGGGTCTTTTTGCGCGCCGGGTCATCCTCGTAGGGTGGGTCGAGCGTTTCGCGAAGACCCACCGAAATGGCAACGACCGCTCACCCGAGCCGGCGGGGTCTTCGCCGTCAAGCCGGCTCGACCCTCCCGACGAAGAGATTCGATCCGGCGTCAGAAGTTCATCCCGAAGGTCATGAAGTAGTTCACGTCGTTCCGCTTGGACGTGCCGGGGTTGCTGTCGTACCGGTCCTGCACGCCGAGCCGCAGCACCGTCCCGGTCTTGGGGTCGATGACCACCTCGTAGGCCGCCCGCGCCCGGACGCGGAACTGGCCCCAGTCGTCGATCCGCGGGTAGTAGTCGAGGACGGACACGATCGCGTTCCGCTCGTCGAACCGGTACCGCACGTCGTACCCGAACACGCCTTCCGCCACCCACCGGTCGTCGCCCGGCCCGGCGAACTCCCGCGTGGCCCCGGCCCCGGCCCGCACCCGCAACAGGGCGTTCTTGTCGTCGATCACCTTGTACCCGGCCCCGAAGTACTGCCCGGCCCGGAACTTGTAGTCGCGGAGCTGGTCGTACTCCACCTGGGTGGCGAAGAAGATGCTCCACGGGTGGCCGGGGAACAGGATTTCGTCCCGCGCGTTGAGCAGCGCCGCCTGTTGGCGGACCTCGCCGTCCTGCTTGGCGTACATGTACACGAAGTCGGTAGTGAACAGGTTCGTTTCGGTCTTCCGCCGGGCGTTCCAGCCGGTGCGGAAGTTGAACACGTCCGTGTTCCCGTTCGCCCCGTTGAGGCCGGCTTCCACGGTCCCGGCCCATAGCCGGGGCGGCGGGCGGGGCGGCAGCAGCCCGCCGTCCGCCCCCTCCCCCGGCGGCAGCACGGACGGAATCTCCGGGGGCGGCAACTCCCGCGGTTGCGGCAGGTTCTGCGGGAACATCGACTTCGGCTCGAACGGCTGGGTGAAGCTCGGCCCGAGGTAGTCCGCGCTGCCGGGCGGCGACCCGAACTTGTCCGCCGGGTTCGGCAGCGGCGGCGGCAGCGCGGTCGGGTTCTGCGCGGCCCCTGCCGCGGCAACGACCGCCAGCGCCACCGCGGAAACGAGCCCCCGCACCTTCATCGTTCCTTCGCCCCCGAGTGGGTTCCCGCGTGAACTCCGAGGAATAGCGTGCCCGTCAGGGATTGCAAGGTCAGCGGCCCGGCGGTACACCCCCGGCCATGAACGCCATCCTCCTTGCCGTCGTGCTCGGGGCCCCGCCCGTCGAACTGGTCTGCCCCGCCGCCGAGGTCGACCTCGGGGAGAAGAAGTGCGGTCCCCGGCTGACGCACACGTTCACAGTCACGAACCCCGCGACCAACCGGGATTCCATCGTCATCGCGGCGGTCAATTCCGGCTGCGGTTGCGTCCGGCGAGACGACACGATCCGCCGCCTCGCCCCCGGCGAATCCGCCGCCATTCCGATCACCGTCAACACCCTGACCCAGGCCGCCGGGCCGAACACCTGGCACGCGACCGTCTGGTACAAGAACGAACCGGAAGGCGGCTCGCCGAACATCCCGAACCAGAACCTTTCGCTCACGCTCAAGGCCAAACTCGTCCGCGAGGTGACGGTTTCGCCGCCGAGCCTCGCGTTCTCCACGACGAGCGGCGCGAAGCAGACGCTCACCGTGACGGACCGCAGGGCGAAGCCGCTGACCGTCACGAAGGCGACGACGACGGCCCCGCACCTGACGGCCGCCGTGCGGACCGCGGCGGGCGGCCAGGAGATCGACCTGGTGCTCGCCGCGGACTCCCCCCTCGGAGAGACCGACGAGGCGGTGACCCTCGTCACGGACGACCCCGAGTACGCCGAACTGCGGGTGCCGGTGCGGGTGACGAAGCGGCCGGCGGCCGACGTGTCCGCCACGCCCGCCGCGGTGAACCTGCGGTTCGCCGCGGGGCAGACGGACCTCTCCGCACTCGTCCAACTGCGGGCCGGGGGCAAGGCCGTGGCCGTCGCGAAGGCCGAGTGCGATCACCCGTCCGTCCGCGTGAAGTGGTCCGAAGGGAGCGGCCCGGTCGCCACGGTACGGGTGGTCGTGGCCGCGGCCGCGGCCGGGCAGGCCGACGTCCGCGTGACGCTGGCCGAACCCGAGGGGAAGGTCGTCACCGTCCCGGTGACGTGGTCGGGGCGCTAGGAGAATTGTGGGATGCCGCTGCCCTTTGACGCCACTCTGAAGGCGATCGTCGCCGATCACCCGGACGACTTCGCCCCGTTGTTCGGCCTGCCGACCGGCGAACCCGTCGTGCCCGTCAACGTTGACTTGTCCACCATTTCCGCGGCGACGGACGTGGCCCTGGCCTACGGCCAACCGGTCCGGGAAGTCGTCGACTTGAACTTTCAATCCAGTGCCGACGCGAGTTTACCGGGCCGACTGCTCCTCTACAACGCGGCCTTGAACGGCCGGAACGGGGTGCCGGTGCGATCGGTGCTGGTCCTGCTGCGGAAGGGGGCGGACGGGTCGAACCTGACCGGCGTTCACGCTTACGGCGACGCCCGCGGTCGGGTAGAATTCCACTACGAGGTGATTCGGCTCTGGCAGCGGCCCGTGGCGGACCTTCTCCGGCTGAACCTGTCCGCCCTGCCGCTCGCCACGCTCGGGGAACTGCCCGTGGACCGGCCTAAAACGGACGCCCTACGGGCAGTCGCCCAGGAGATCGTCCGCCGGCTCAACGCAGAGACCGACCCGGCAGACGCGGCCCGGCTGCTGACGGCCGCGTTCACCCTGACCGGCATGAGGGCGGACGTGTCCGAACTGGAAACCATCTACCGAGGAATGGGAGTCATGAGTGCAACTACCGCGTGGGACGCCGCCCTCGAAGAAGGCGAACGCCGGGGCGAGATCCGCGGCGAACGGCGGGGCGAGATCCAGGGCCAGCTTCGCGTCCTGCTCCGGCTCGGACAAAAGCAACTCGGCCCGCCCGACGCCGCCACGGAAGCCGAGTTGAAGGCGGTCCGCGACCTCGACCGGCTCGAACGCCTCGCCGACGCGATCCTCACGGCCAAGTCGTGGGCGGAACTGCTCGCGACGCCCGGACCCCGTTGACCCTTTCGCCGCCCGGGCTTAGCTTGACGGGGACTCACACCGGACATCCAGCCTGGGGGCGTCGTTGAGCGACGGTCGGGAAACGGGACCGGACGGCCGGCTCTCGCGGGCCGCCGCCCAGCGGCTCAGCCAGTACCTGCGGTGCCTCGGCGGGGCGGCCCGGGCCGGCGGCACTGTGTCGAGCGAGGACCTCGCCCAGGCCGTCGGCGTCAGCGCCGCCCAGGTCCGCCGCGACCTCGCCGCCCTCGGCCACCTCGGCCAGCGCGGCGTCGGGTACGACGCGGCCGGCCTCGCCTCCGCCATCCGCCGGACCCTCGGCATCGACCGCGTCTGGCGGTCGGTGCTGGTCGGCGTCGGCAACCTCGCCCGCGCCCTGCTCCGCTACCGGGCGTTCCGCGACCAGGGGTTCGAGATCGTCGCCCTCTTCGATGCGGACCCGGCGAAGGTCGGTCAGGACGTCGAGGGGCGGACGGTCGAGCCGGTCGCCACGATCCGCCGCCGGGTGCGGGAACTCGGTGCGGAACTCGCCGTGCTCACGCTCCCGTCCGAGCCGGCCCAGGCCGTGGCCGACGCGGTGGTCGAGGCGGGCGTGAAGGGGTTACTCAACTTCGCCCCCGTGATCCTGCGGACGCCGCCGGGGGTGAAGGTCGTCACCGTGGACCTGGCGATCCAACTGGAGCAACTCGCGTTCCTGGTCCAGATGCGGTCGCTCGGCACCCCGACGGCCGAACTCCCGGAAGAAGGGGTTGAGCCCGGCGGGGGAGATGGCTAAAATCCCCAGTGTCCTTACCCGGTAGTGTAACGGTAGCACAGGAGATTTTGGTTCTCCTCGTCATGGTTCGAATCCATGCCGGGTAACTCGAAGCGAGACGGTGCGGGCCGGTGCTGAAAAGCGCCGGCCCCTTGTTTTTGAAGGTGTTGCGTCACGTCGTCCCGACCCCATCCGACAACCCGAAGATTGCAAGATGATGCCGATTGATGCCGTTCGGCGTACCCGGTTGGTACGCCCGGCGGTACGCCGGCGTCCCCCTCGGTGCCGGTCAGGCGAAGGGGGATTTCTGCCGCGTCGGTGGGAGCGTCTGCCGGGGGCGGCACGAGGTTCGGGAGCTTGTCCACGGCCCCGGCCAGATCGTACAAACGACAGTGCGAGTAGCGGGCGGTGAGGAGCGGCGTCGAATGCCCGGCGAGCTCCTGCGCCGTCCGCAGATCGACACCGTTCCGGCCCAACATCGTCAGGTAGGTGTGCCGCAGGGCGTGAAAGTCGGCGTACTCGGGTCCGTCCGGCCCCTCAACGGCGTAGGGAATACCGACGGCTTCGAGGTCGCGGCGAAGCATTTCGGCACCCGTGTACCCGCTCGCCCACGTCCCCGCCCAGACGGGCGAGCTGGCTGTCTTAACCGAGAGATATGGACGCAGGGCGTCGGCAACGTCAGCCGGAACTGGTTGCACTTTGGTCCGGCGGTTCTTCGCAAATCGGGCGGCCATCGTCACGGTCGGCGAGTCGCCAATCAGATCAAAGTCCGTAGGCGTTAGGTTTGACAGGGCGTTCGCTCGGAAGCCTGTCCCCGCGGCCGTGAGGTAAAGCATGAAGCGGTCTTCGCCGGTCAACCCCCGGAAGGTACGTGGGCTTGTTCGCGTGCCTGTCAGAAGCGTTTGCAGTTCCTCGGCAGTGAGTTCCCGTCGTGCCCGGCGAACATCAACTGCCGTGTTCACTAGAGAAAGGGATTCGAGCGGGTCCGCCCCAATCCGCTTCAACCGCACGAGCCACCGGGTGAACCCGCGAATGGCCACCGTATACCGGTTCGCGGTGGTAGGTCCAGCCCCTTGTGCCGTCCGCTGAGCGATGGCTTCCACCGATTCCCGCGTCAGCTTCCGGGCTGCCCCGCGTCCGATGGTCTTCAAGCGGTGACGGGCGACGATTCTCCGTATCGCGTCGGCGTTCACTCCGAACATCTTTGCTACTGCCGACGAGCCGAACGCTTCTCCTGGTGGGATTTCGACGAGCAGCCCTGGTCGGCGAAGGTCGGCCAGCCACGACGAGACTTTCGCAGCGTCCAAGTCGGCAGGGAAAACGAACCCGCACCCGGCAAGTATCGCGGACACCTTCGCGATGGTTGCTCGGTTGTGTTCAGGGCAATTTTCCTTCGCTTCCAGGTAGGCGGCATACTCACGCAGGTGGTCGGCGAGCGGCCGGCGGGCGTGCTCTTCCGCCGGGTCGATGATGCCGACGCGAACCCGCGCCGCCTTGCGTTCAGTTTCGGCGGCGAGCTGTTCCGTCGCCTTCAGGTCGGCGAACCCCTTCTTGCGCTTCACGGTGCCGGTGCCGTCCCGGAACTTGAAGTACCAGCACTTCGACGGCCGGAGGTACTTCGTGCCGTCCTTCGTGAGCGGGTACAGGATCGACCGGCCGCGGTCCTTCAAGCGGACGTGCGGCTTGCCCTCGTGTTCGAGGATTGCCGCGTCGGGGGGAAGCGGGCGGGTGCTGACGAGTTTGAACGGCTTCGGCATGGGTGACCTCGGTGAGAAGGTCGAACCCGGCCGCCGCTTCTCACGACGGAGGCCGAGCCGACCGAAAGGCGAATGAAATATACCCGTTCGTCGGACGGCGCGCCATGTCGGTACGTCCGCTCAGATTTTCGATTCGTGTGCGACGCCGGAGAGCACAGCGGGGGCGGCGCACTGGTCCCATTCTGGGATAGGGGACAGGGAGGTGCCCGGTCGCGTGCGGGTTTTGTCCCCATGCAAGGGGAACTACAGGTTCCCATGAGTGCCGACCGGATGAACGGTATAAATCGAAGGACCGACGTTCAGTCGGCCCCGGCGAAGAACTCGAATCATCCCCTTCGCTCGGAGTTGGCGAACGGCACGTTTCGCGTGTCGAACGGACAGCCCCGCCCGGCGTGCGATGTCCGCTTGAGCGGTGCGGGCGGTGCCGGTGCCCTTCGTGTCCCGGAACAGGATCAGCCAGACTTTCGCTTCCGCCCCGGTCAGGTCCGCCATGCCCATGTCCACGAAGGCGTTGAGGGCGGCGAACCGTTCCGAGCGGGTGCGGCGTTTCGGCTTTGCGGCCGGCGCGGGCCGGGCGGGTTGCTCGTCGTCGGGGCGGAACACGGCGTCGGGCGGCAGAATGCCCCCGTGTTGCTCATTCACTTCCTTCATCGTCAGTCGTCGCACGTCAGCCCCCCTTCGCTTTGTTGCCCCTCGTGGGTGCCGGTGTCGCGGCGTCGAACGCTCCCACCCCGGCCGGTGCCGGCGCGAACCTCTGCGTTGTCGCGTCGAACGCGGTCGGGATGTCGGCCACGGCCCCGTAACGGTTCTTCTCGCACTGCAGACGGATTCCCCCGCCCTCGGTCGGCACGAGCATGTACGCGGCGTCGGTGCCGTACTCCAGTTCCGACGAACCCCGGAAGGATGCCAGGTTCAGCCCCCGGTACGTCGACCCGGTGTTGCTCTTCTGACGCGAGACGGCCGACGCCACCAATACGGCCGCCCCTGCATCGCAGAACCGGCGGAGCACGGTCGCGGCCGCTTCCAGCTGTTCGCGCTTCTCGCCATTGCCGTCGCCCACGGTGAACCGTTGGATGTAGTCGAGAGCCAGCACGTTCGCCCCGAACGCGGTGCCGGCGGCGGCGACGTGTTCCAGGGCGAAGGGGGCGTGCAGGAACGCCAGCCGGCCGGCGACGGGTTCGAGCCCGGCTACGGCCGCCCGGAGCCGGCCCAACTGGTCGGCGGTCAACGTCCGGTCGGCAATCGCGGTGAGGGGCACGGCCGACAACCGGGAAACGATCCGCTCCCCGAGCAAAGCGGGCACCATTTCCACGTTTGCCACTAGCAACCGGGCCGATTCGTTCATACGCAACAGGTCGATGCCGATTTGCACAAGAGCGGCCGTCTTGCCCCCGCCCGGCGCGCCGCCGAACAGGATCAGCCGGCCGGGCCGGATGTCCAACCCGTCGAACGGGCACGGCACCCGGAAGCGAGCCGGCGGCTCCCCGCGTTCCACGTCCGCGACCCACGAGCCGAACAGGTCCGTGCCGGTGGTGAACGTCGGGGTCATGCGTCACCCCCGCCGGGAACGTTCGCTCCGAACGGGAAGTCCACCGCGCCGGGCGGGACCGGGTCGGCGTCGCGTTCGATGGCCCACCGCTCGAAGGCGTCGGCGGGGTCGGCAGCCGGCCCCCGTTGCCGGCGGGCGTGCTCGATGCCGCAGTGAATCTGCCGGTCCACGTCCTTCGGCGTCAGCCCGATGTCCCGCCCCGGTTCCGCGAGCAACGCACCGACGAGCGAAGGAGGTGCGCCTTGTTCGGTCAGCCACGCGGCACAGCGGAACACCGTCCGATGCCGTTCGCCTTCGGCGGTGCCGAACCGAAAGAAGTCCAGGAGGTAGCGGGGTGCTCGTGCGTCGGTGCCGAAGTCCCGGCGGACGACGGCACGAGTTTCCGCGGAACGGGCGGCCGCGGTTTCCGCTTCCCGCCAGTCGACAACAAGTTGCTCGGAGACGGCCTTCGCCACCGGGATGCCGTCCCCCGCCGGGGTCGCGGCGTGTCGGCGAATGCCGTCGATGTCCAGGCGGAGCAGGGCGTCGGCGTCGATGCGGCGCTTGAACGAGCCGGTGCGCGGGTGCTTCGTGTTCGGCAGCCGGATGATGTGGGCGATGTCGTACACGCCCGTGTCGATCCGCACCCCGGCGCGGGCGGCGAGCGCTTCGGCGAGCGTCCGGGCCACGCGGGGAAAGCCCGCGCTCGGCGGCGGGGTGTGGGCGAGTTCCACGAGGACGTGAAACCCCTTGCCCCCCGAGAAGTAGACCGGCACGTCATCGGCTTCCGGATAGCGGCCCCGGAGGAACGCCACCAGCTGGCGGGCGTCGGCCAGCGCCTCGGACAAGTCCGTCCGGTCGATGTCCAGCACGAGCCAGCGGCACCCGCACGGCCCGGCGAACCCGGCGACACTCTTCCGGTTCGCGGCGAAGTGAGTCTGCATCTCCGGCCCGAAGGCGAAGTGCGACAGGTACGCCTCGCGCTCGTCGCCGACCGCGCCGTCCGCGTACGCGGCGAGCAAGTCGCCGTGCCGCACGAGGGCACGGGGCGACGTCGGTGCGCCGTGAACGTACGCGCCGACGTTGAAGGGCGTGGGGGTCACTTCGGCCCCCCTTCGCCGCTGTCGGGCAGCAGGAACGCGGCGGCCGGCGACTCGTCCACCCGAACGAGGTCGAGCCGGACGGCGTACTCCCGGCCGGGCTCGGGGAACGGTGACAACAGCTTCGCCCCGCGCGTGGTGTTCGAGGACGACGACCGGCGTCCGGTCCTGGTCATCCGGCCGGGCAACCTGCTCGCCGCGATGTGGCTGCAACTCGCCGACACGGTCACGGGCAAGCGCCGGCAGCGGGCGTGCGGCTACTGCGGCGAGTTCTTCGAGGCGAAGCGGGATCGGGCGGTGTACTGCGGGGATCGTTGCCGGGTGGCCGAAAGCCGGCGGCGGAACAAGGAGGGTGAACGATGACACGGAGTCTGGATTCATCCGGCTCCCATTCTTCGACCGCGGGAACGGGGAGGTCGGTAGCGGAAAGTGACAATTTCTTTCGTCCACGACGAATGACCACCGGGTCGGCCCTTATCAGCGGTCAAGGCCGTTTCGACCTCCCGTAGGCAGCACCGCTTGACCGGCAGTAAGACAACCATCGTTAACCGGCCGGCACTATAGGGCAATTCCAGTAACATGAACTCAGGATGGAAAGCCCATCGCCCGAACCCGTTGGCTCGCCCGACGATGAGATCGCGCCCGGGCATATTCCGAGGGCGATTGAGGGTTTTGGGTTGCCCGTTGGCCGGTTACGGAGATAATCGCCTTCCAGAGCGAGTTATTTTCTCGAAGTGCGTTACGAATCCGAGCTCGGCCGTGTTGCGTGCCGGGCGCGGTGGTCGGGTTGCGGGCACTACCCGCGGAGGCTCACATGGCGACGATTCGAGCGATGGCCGCTACGCTGGTCGGGTCGATTGCCTTCGCGCTGGCGGCATGTACGGACGCGGGGCCGAACCCCGTGACGCCGGGCACGCTGTCGGAGGAGGCGGCGATTGCCGTTCCAAAGGACGACTTAAAGGCACTGGTAGACGGCAACAACGTCTTCGCCATCGACCTGTACAAGAAGCTGGCGGAGAAGGAACCCGGCAACATCGTCATCTCGCCGTACAGCATCTCGACGGCACTCGCGATGACCTACGCCGGAGCGCGGGGGAAGACGGCTGAGGAGATGGCAAAGGTACTGCATTTCAGGCTGCCGCCGGACCGCCTGCACCCGGCGTTCAAGGGGGTCACGCAGCACTTACGGTCCGGCCGGGACAAGTCTTACCAACTCAGCATTGCCAACGGGTTGTGGGGGCAGAAGGGTTTTCCGTTTGAGGCGAGCTTCCTCGAACTGAACCGGCAAAACTACGGCGGCGGCTTCCGGGAGGTGGACTTCGTTGGCAACCCGGACGCCTCTCGGCAAACGATCAACAAGTGGGTCGAGGAGCAAACCGAGAACAAGATCAAGGATCTTTTGCAGAAGGATGACATCGACAGCTTGACCCGACTCGTTCTCACGAACGCGATCTTTTTTCGGGGCAACTGGAAGCATCCCTTTGACAAGGCGCGGACTCAAGACGCGGACTTTGAAACCGCTCTGGGAGTCAAGGTCAAGGTGCCCATGATGTCCCAGACGGAGGAATTGCGATGGGCTTTCCATCCTGAGTTCATGTTACTGGAATTGCCCTATAGTGCCGGCCGGTTAACGATGGTTGTCTTACTGCCGGTCAAGCGGTGCTGCCTACGGGAGGTCGAAACGGCCTTGACCGCTGATAAACTTTCTGATGCGTTATCGCGACTAAAAGTCGCCAAAGTTGATGTTTCACTGCCACGGTGGCGATCCAAGTCACGGTTCGAGCTTAAGGAACCGTTACAGGTGATGGGGATGTCGCGACCGTTTTCAGAGCAAGCGAACTTCTCTGAGATAACTTCGGGTACGAAACTGCGGATCAAGGATGTCATCCACGAAGGGGCTATCGATGTAGACGAAATGGGCACAATTGTCACTGCGGCAACTGCGGCCGTGATGAACACAGAATCAGCCTCACCTTCGTTTCGAGCCGATCATCCCTTCTTATTCATGATTCGCGACGCCGTATCAGGTGCAATCCTCTTTTTGGGCAAGGTGAACGACCCGAAGTAGATCGTATATTCGACCATGCCTATCGTGAAACAGACTTTGGGAAGTGGACTGCCACGCATCAACTGGGAGGGCTTAACTTGAAATGGTCCATTGCCAGAGCAATCATGACACGCTGGCATATCGATGCGAAGCATGTATTCCACACTCGTAATGCCGTGCTCAACCTGTCACAGCTTGAAGAGCGATGCACACCCATCGTGGGTGCCACCGCTGTACCTACTCCGCTTGTGCCGGGTGATGGACTTTACGAAATTTACAGCGGAGTTGTTCAACTTGTACCGACCGCTGTTGGGGACATGCGTCGAGACTTTGGTGGCAGTGGCACGCTATTCCGAACGAACTCAACCCACCCTTACGGTCACCATATTCTGACCGCCGCTCACGTTGTCACCGACGATGCAGGAGTGTTGCGGCCGAACAATATGAACGTGTTCTTTGATTTGAGCCGTGGCGGTATCCAAGTACCTATCCCTATCTCTGTCCCGTCCCAGGCAGCGTACATCGACGTCACACCTTCATATACAGGACCAGGAGATTATGACGATGATATCGCGATCTTGAAGCTGGTCGATCAAGATGTGCCTGGTCCTGCAAGGTTCATGGTACAACCATACACTGCTACTGCATACCAGACTAGAAGCACTGCTGTCTACGATTCTGACGGGTTCTTAGTGGACGACGAAGCGGTGAATAAGATCGTAACTTGGGCTGGCTATGGCAGAACCGGTACGGGGACGACCGGATTCACGATTGGGATGAGCGGAGAGAAGCGCGTGGGCCAAAACAAAATTGAGTTCAGATCTTGGGGGGGAATCTTTGGCTATTCGTCTGTTTTTGCGGCGGATTTCGACAACGGCTTAGCTGCCAACGATGCGTTTGGGGTCCGAGAATGGTTTTCGAGTGACTTGGGTCTTGGGAGCCTTGAAACCATAACCGCCCCAGGCGACTCGGGTATGCCGTGGTTCGTTAACATTGCAGGGGAACGATACATCGCCGGAGTGCACGTCGCTGGTGACCGATATTCAGATTCCGTGTTGTGGGATCAACCTGACATCAACGCAAACCAGGATGGCACATTCGGAGAAGTAAGCCTTGCGACTAGCCTCACTAACTGGTATCAGGGATTTGTACTGCCCCGGACGAAGATGGACAGTTATGACATTGTCCTCGACATGAAATACCAAGTTTATGGACAAAGTGTTTTCGCCGATGATATGACGATCACTGCCCGGCAGGTCGACGGCAATCTCATTCTCTCGGTTGACAACGGGTCAGAGCCAAGCCTAGATGGAATTTATTACTCCGCACCTGTGGCGAACATCAAATCCCTGACGCTTCGTGGGTCTGACGAAGATGACGAGACGTTTCGGATCGTCGGTGACCTGGGACTACAAGGCAACATTTACATCGACGGCCGCGGCGGGAAGAATGCTGTCATTGTCGACGACTCTGCCGCCCCCCCGCCGCCGATAGGCAATACTCGCTTCTCAGCAATGCCGACCCCGGCTTCTACGCCCGGCTGAACCGTGCCGACAACGGCCTCACGCGCAACGCGGTGGACTTCGCCAACGTCGACACCTTCACCCTCAAGACCGGCCCGTCCGCAGACACCATCCGCATCGGCACGGCGTTGAAGAACGACGCCGGGACCGACCGCAACGTCATTGTCGAATCCGGCGGCGGGCTGGACACCATCTCCGTCGGCGGCGTCAACGCGGACACCGGCGTGGCCTTCTCGAAGTTCAGCGGCGGCGTCTACATCGACGGCGGGGCCGAAGGTGCCCACCTGATTTACGAGGACTCGCAAGCCGATAACGTCTACCACGAGTACGTCTTCCAGGGGAACGCGAAGGCCAACTACGACCTGCGGCTCAATCAGTTGATGGACCTCGGCGGCGTGCTCGGCAAGCAGCTGCGGTATCCCGTCGACTCCGCGAACATCGCGACCTTCACGCTGAACACCGGCGTCGCCGGCGACATCATTCGCGTCGAGAAGGCCCCGGCCGTGTTCACGGTCAACTCCGGCGGCGGGAACGATAAGGTTTACCTCGGGGCGGAAGACGCGAATTCGATCGGCAACCCGTTCTCCGAACTGCGCCACCTCATCTCCGTCGACGGGGGCGCGGGTGAGAACAAGCTCTTCTTCGAGGACACGCACTCCCTCCCCGGCAGCATCGGGCAGGTCCACCAGTACACGTTCGAGTCCGCGCCCGGCTGGGACCTGCGGCTGAGCCACGCCGTCCAGGGCGGGGTGAACGCGGTCAACGCCCGGTCCATCGCCGACTACGTCCTGAACGCCGGGGCGGACAGCGACATCATCCGCGTCGTGAAGGCGGTCGGCACGGTGACGGTCAACGCGGGTGACGGCAAGGAAGAGATCATCGTTGGCACGCCCGACCCCGGTCAAGACAATCTCGGGCTCGGCGGCATCGAAGGCAACCTGTTCATCGACGGCGGCGGGCAGGGGGCGACCCTGAAGTACGTCGACTCCCCCTTCGCCGCGGACACCGCGAAGACCCGGCAGTACACGTTCCAGTCGCCCGATCCGGGGTACGAACTGCGGCTGAGCCGGTACGTCGACGGCATCCTGCCGTGGAAGAACGACTCGAAGAACATCACCGCGTACACCCTGACCACGACCGGGAAGTTCGGCACCACCACGGTCGAGTCGCTGCCGGCGACCGCGACGGGCGGGCTCACGATCATCGAGGGGGCCGTCTCCGACGACGTCTTCGTGGGCAGTTTCACGGCCGGCCTGTCCAACGTGAAGGCCCCGGTTTCGGTCGTCGGCAGTTCGGGGTTCAACCGCCTTTACGTCAACGATGCGAAGACCGTGCCCGCCGGTGTGCTTGTTGTCAAGGACACTG
>CAYUHJ010000063.1:0-20123 GCA_964444365.1 uncultured Alcaligenaceae bacterium
CCGAGCGTATGGCTTGCCATACTTCCCGAGGACGGCTGTTCCAGACCCGCTATCGGGCGGAACCGCCCCTTAAACGGGGTGGTCTGGGACAACCCCGCCGAACGTGGTTCCACCCCGTTTAAGGGGCGGTTCCGCCCGGCGGGTCCGTGAGCCGTCCGCGTCCCAGGTCGAGAAGTAGACCGCCGTCGAGAACCCGCCGGGCCGCGAAGGTTACCCTTCGCGGCCCGTGTCGTTGGAAGGGAACTGCGACACAACACGTCGGGCAAACTGCCGCGCACCCGCTTCCCCGGCCCCAGTCGGCATTCTGATTGCCGCATTTCTCCCGCCGATCGCCCACCTTTCCTTTCCCCCGGAGACGTACCATGCCACGCGGCGACAAGTCGAAGTACACCGAGAAGCAAAAGCGGACCGCCGAGCACATCGCGGACAGCTACGAGGACCGCGGGGTGCCCGAGGAGCGGGCCAAGGCCATCGGGTGGGCGACGGTCAACAAGCAGACCGGCGGCGGGAACAAGTCCGGGAGCGGCCGCGGCGTGCCGGACCACACCAAGTCCAGCCGGCGGGGCGGGAAACGCGGCGGGGCGGGGGCGGCCGGTCGGACCCCGGCCGAGCGGTCCGCGTCCGCGAAGAAGGCGGCCGCGACCCGCAAGCGGAACGCCGCCGCAAAGTCGGCGTGACCCGCGGCAACGGTATCGCATATGCACTCCGCCCCCTCACTCGCGCTCGGTCCGGCGTGCCGCCGGACGGCCGGGCGCGACTTCCCCCTTTTCCCCCGAGGTCACTCATGGCACTCGTTCACGCCGAAGACGTCACCCCCGTCCGCACCCGCATCAGCTGGGGCGCGATCATCGCCGGGGCCGCCGTCGCGTTCTCGCTGCACTTCCTGCTGTCCCTGCTCGGGGCGGCGGTCGGGCTGTCCGTCCGGGACACGGTCGACCCGCAGAACCTCAAGATGAGCGCGGCCGCCTACGCGATCGGCGTCACGGCGCTGTGCCTGTTCGTCGGCGGGTACGTCGCGAGCCTGCTGACGGCGGGCGAGAACCGCTCGGAATCGCTGCTGTACGGCGTGCTGGTGTGGGCGGTCGTGTTCGCCGGGTTGATCGGGCTGGCCGCCAGCGGGATGCGGACCGGGATCGGCGCGATGTCCGGCCTCGCCACCGCGGGCCAGACCGCGACCGGCGGGGACTGGGAAGGCGCGGCCCGCCGGGCCGGGGTGCCGCAAGAGCGGATCGACGACCTGAAGCGGCAGGCGACCGACGCCCGCCGCGCCGCCGAAGACCCGGCGAACCAGGCTGCCGCGACCGAGGCCGTCACCCGCGCGTCGTGGTACGCCTTCTTCGGCACCTGGATCGCCATGCTCGCGGCCGCGCTCGGCGGGTACGTCGGGTCGGGCCCGCAGTTCCGCGTCATGACGGTCCACACGACCGGGCCGACGATCCGCCCGGCGACGGTGTGACCGCCGACCGAACGGCCGCGAGCGGCCGGCTTCCCCGCGCGGGAAGCCGGCCGCTCGTGTTTCTGCGCGGCGCGGGCCGTCACTCTTCCTCTTTCCCCTCGCCTTCCTTCTTCCGACCGGTGAGCAGTTTCACGAACGGGTGCGCCGCCACCGGGTCCGGGACGTGGGGGCCGATGCCCTCGTACTTCGGGTGTTGCGGCTGGTGCGGCTTGTCGTGCGCCCAGCCGAGGAAGATGCGGCCGGGCCGCTTGCCGAAGAGCGTGTAGTCGGACCCCCAGGTGCCGTCGTAGGTGATGTCGCGGGGCTCGCGCTTCCGCTGCGTGAAGCTGAACAGCCCGCCGCCGGTGTACCCGACGGTGTAGTGCGAACTGCGGCCCGGCTTCGCCAGCTTGGACACCTCGTCGGGGTGGCCGGCGCGTTCGAGGGAGTTCACGGCCGTGGAGGGGTAGCGGTGCGTCTTGTCCGTGTCCGGCTCCTGGGCCGACGCCGCGCCGCACCCGCAGACCAGCCCGATCAGTGCCCACCGCATGGCGATTCCCTCCGACAGTCGGCTTCCGCGGTTGGTTTCGACTCGATCCGGGCCGGTGCTGGCGGGAAAGCCTCTGCCCGGACCCCCCATCTTCGCCGCGCGGCCCGCACGCCCGGCACCTCCGGCGAAATCGTCAAGGTTTACCGCGCCCGCGGACGATACCTCCTGACGAATGAACCCGTCCTCCCGAGCGGGGCTAAGGTGATGTACCAACCGTTCGGCCCGATCCGCGTTGCCGCCGCCCTCGTGGGCCTCGCCAGCGCCGCCGTGTGTTCCGCCGCCGGCCCGGCGGGCCTGCCGCCCGTGGTGCCGCTCACGCCGGCACCGGACCCGGCGACTCTGCCGCCCGTGGTGCCGCTGAACGCGGCCGCCCCGCAGGCGGAACCGGCGGCCCCGGTTCCGACCCCGCCGGCACCGCCGCCGCCCGCCGCGCCGCCGGCCAACCCGCCGGTCCTCGACCGGCCGGTCGGCCCGGACGCCCCCGCGGACTTCACCCCGGCCACGCCGCCGACGTTCACGCAGACGCTCGTCGACCCGACGCCGGGGTTCGCCGGCCGCAGCAGCGTGTCCCCGTCCGTGTCCACGAACATCGACTACCGCCCGGTCGAAGACCGGTGGCGGATCGGGTTCCCGACGTGGGACCGGTACGGCCGCGGGCACCCGCTCGAAGACCAGTACCCCTACGTCCTCGGCCGGTGGTTCGACCCGTACAACCTGAACGTCCTCAAGGGGGACTACCCGATCATCGGGCAGCACACGTTCCTGAACCTGACCGGGGCGTTCCTGTCCGTGTCGGAAGCCCGGCAGATCCCGACCGCGACGACGCCGTTCGAGAGCACGGCCCGGCCGTTCCAGAACGAGTTCTTCGGCCGGCCCAACCAGTTCTTCACGACCAACTTCACGAGCCTCTCCGCGGACCTGTTCCACGGCGACGCCGCGTTCAAGCCGGTCGACTGGCGGATCAAGGCGACGGGGGTGTTCAACTTCAACTACCTGTCCGTGGAGGAACTCGCGGTCGTGTCCCCGGACGTGCGGAAGGGCCTGACCCGGGGCCGGACGTGGTTCGCCCTGCAGGAACTCTTCGCCGAAGTGAAGCTCGCGGACATGAGCACGGAGTACGACTTCCTCTCCGTGCGGGTCGGGTCGCAGCCGTTCACCTCGGACTTCCGGGCGTTCATCTACTCCGACACGAACAACATGGTCCGCATGTTCGGCACCCAGCAGGGGAACCGCGAGCAGTACAACTTCGTGTTCACCAACCAGCTGGAGAAGGACACGTTCAGCGGCCTGAACACGTTCCACGACCGCCGGCAGAACGTGTACATCGCCAACTACTACCTGCAGGACTCGATCTTCCCCGGCTACACGACCAGCGCCAGCGTCCACTTCAACGACGACCGCCGCAGCACGCTGTACGACCGGGCCGGGTTCCTCGTCCGCCCGGACCCGACCGGGGTGTTCCAGCCGCACGCCGTGCAAACCGCCTACCTCGGCCTCGCCGGGGACGGGCACATCGGCCGGTTCAACGTGTCGAACGCCTTCTACTGGGTGGTCGGCCGCGACAGCCTCAACCCGATCGCCAACCAGCAGCAGGAGGTGTCCGCCCACTTCGCCGCCGTCGAAGTGAGCTACGACCGGGACTGGGCGCGGTTCCGGCTCTCCGGCCTGTACTCGTCCGGCGACGGCAACCCGAACAACGGCAAGGCGACGGGCTTCGACGCGATCCTGTCCAACCCGAACTTCGCCGGCGGCGAGTTCAGCTACTGGCAGCGGCAGGGCATCCCCCTGTTCGGCGTCAACCTCGCGAACCGGAACAACCTGATCCCGAACCTGCGGTCCAGCCAGATTCAGGGGCAGGCGAACTACGTCAACCCCGGGATCTGGATCGTGAACGCGGGCCTGGACCTCGACATCACGCCGAAGTTCCGGCTCGTCAACAACGCGAACTTCCTGTGGTTCGACAAGACGGCCGTGCTGGAAACCTTCGCCTTCCAGCCGAACATCGACCGCGAGATCGGGACCGACCTGAGCACCGGGCTGGAGTACCGGCCGCTGCTGAACAACAACATCGTCTGGGTGGTCGGCGGGTCGACGCTGCTCCCGGCGAGCGGGTTCAAGGCGCTGTACAACCGCGTCAGCGGCAGCGTCAACCCGCTGGCGGCGCTGTTCGTCGAACTCCAACTGGTGTTCTGACGGCGGGCGGCCGAGTCACGCACGCCCGTCCACCTTCCACCCCCGGACCGCCGTCAGGCCGAGGGCGGCGGCCGCCACGACCGTCGCCCCGGCGGCCATGCCCGCGAACACGGTCGTCACCCCGACCGCGGCCGCGGACACCCCGGCGAGCAGGTGGCCGACCGGGGCGCTGGCGCTCAGCGTCATCGCCCACAGGGCCATCACCCGGCCGCGGCTGGCGTCCGTCGCGCTCAGCTGCATCGTGGATTGCCCGGTGCTCAGGAACAGGATCATGCCGAACCCCAGGCACGCGGCGGCCCCGGTCGCCACGGTCAGGGTGCCGGCGACCGCGAGCCCCCCGAGCCCGGCCGCGACGCCGGCCGTTCCGAGCGTGAAGAACGCACCCCGCCGAGAAGCCGTCCCGAACGCCGCCGTCGCGAGCGCCCCGCCCAGCGCGCCGGCCCCGAGCCCGCTGACGAGTTGCGAGTACTCCGTCTCCGCGAGGTGCAGGACCAGCCGGGTGTACGCCGGGAACAGGCTGACCGCCGGCCACCCGCAGACGCACACCCCGCCCGTGAGGAGCAGCAGTGCCGTCAGCATCGGGCTCGCCCGCACCGCCCGCCACCCGTCCAGGGCCGAGCCGGGGTCCGACTGCGGCGGGCGGACCCCCGGCGTGCGGATCCGGGCCAGCGCGGCCAGCACCGCCGCGTAGCTGACCGCGTTCGCCCCGAAGCACAGCACCGCCCCCAGCGACACCACCTCCCACCCCGGCGCGGAGTCCGATTGCACCAGCCACTGCGCGACGAAGAACAGCTGCCCGGTGATCGCCGGCCCCACCGCCCGGGCACTGTTGAACAGCAGCGAGTTCAGCGCCACCGCGTTGATGAGGTCGTCCCGCGGGACGAGGTCCGGGACGAACGCGAGCCGGGCCGGGAGGTCCACCGCCTGGATCACCCCGTTGAGCAGTTGCAGCGCGAGGATCGCCCCCGGCACCGCCGCGCCGACCCCCACGAGGGCCGTCAGCACGCCGGCGTTCAGCAGGAACGCGGTCTGGGTCCGCAGGATCAGCCGCCGCTTCGGGGTCCGGTCCGCGAGGCTCCCGCCCCAGGTTCCGAGCACCAGCGTCGGCCCGACCTGCGCGACGAGCAGCAGCGGCGGCCACAGCGGGTTCCCGGTCCGGTCGAACACGAACCACATCAGCGCCGCGTTCTGCATCCATGAGCCGGTGAACGAGACGATCTGCCCGATGAAGTACAGCCGGTAGTCGCGGTGCCGCAGGGAGCGGAACGTGGTGGCGACGAGCATCCGGAACGGGCGGTCCATGCGGGGTCCGGGTCGCGGCGGGGTGCGGGACGACGCCATCTTACCAACCGCGGCCGGCGCGACCGGCGCGGCGTCAGCCCGCCGTGCTGCCGAGACTCCCACGGCGGGCTGACGCCGCGCCGCTCACCGATTCCCGACTGCGCGAACCGTGCCCACCGCCGGGCGCGACGTGGCCACGCTGCGCGGGCGACCCGTTGCGGTTCCCACGCGCACGGGCCTTCCCGTTCGGCACGCCGGGTGCTGAAATACCGGCCTCCCCCGAACGCAGGAATGCCATGCCCCGCCGTGCCGCCCTCGTGCTCGCGTTTCTCGTCCCCGCCGTCGCGTCCGCGGTCGCCGCCGACGCGCCGTCGCCGCTCGACAAACTCCCCGCCAAGAAGGTGAAGGGAACCCCCGCCGAGGTGCTCGCCCAGGTCGGCGACCGCGAATCCCGGCTCGACTGCGGGGCGTTCGGCGCGAACGGCAAGTACCTCGCAATGGGCGGCCCCGGCGACAGCATCCTCGTCTGGGACTTCCCCGACATCCGGAAGGTCGCCACGCTCAAGAACAAGGAGACCGTCTGCCTCGCGTTCTCCCCGAACGGGAAGGTGCTGGCGGCCGGCGACTCCGGCGGCGTGGTGAAACTCTGGAAGGTCGCCCCCGGCTCCTTCACCCCGCTGGCGACCATCCCGACCGCCCACAAGGACGGCCCCGTCTGGTCGATGGCGTTCTTCCCCGACGGCGACACCCTCGCCACCGGCGGCTCGGACAGCACCATCAAGCTCTGGGACGTGACCAAGACGAAGCCGGTCCTGAAGGCGACGCTGACCGGCCACAAGAGCCAGGTCCGCGGCCTGTCGGTCAGCGGCGACGGCAAGACCCTCGCGTCCGCCGGGTGGAAGGACGAGTCCGTGAAGCTGTGGGACGTGGCCGCGGACAAGCCCACTTCGACGGACACGCACGCCTACAAGGCGCTCGTCACCGGCGTCTCGTTCGCGACGGACGTGAACAAGCTCGCCGTCTCCGTGGCGGACGGGAAGCTGCGGGTGTACGACGTGGACGCCGGGAAGTTGAAGGACGAAAAGGTCATCCCCGCGAAGAAGGACAAGGTCGCCGCCGTCGCGTTCAACCCGGCCGGCGACGCGGTCACGGCGGTCGTCTACTGGGACGCGAACGAGGACCGCATCTTCGTGTACGACCTGGACGGCAAGGCGAAGTACGAAGGCGGCTACGGCCAGCGCATCCAGGGCCTCGCCACCGCCCCGGACGGCAAGCACCTCGCCGCCGTCCACGAGCGCAACGCCTCCCTGGTGCGACTGCCTGGGGAGAAGGCGAAGAAGTGATCGGGGTCACTTCTTCGCGACGAACTTGTACAGTTGCGTCTCGGTCCGCACGAAGATCGCGCCGTCGACCGGGACGAACGTGGCGAAGGTCTTCTCCTTCAGGTCGAACTTGCCCTTCTCCGCGAACTCCTTGCCGGCCGCGATCACCTGGCCGACGCCTTCTTCGCTGGTGACGTAGATGTTCCCGCCGGCGGCGATGGGGCTCGCGGAGTACGCCTTGCCGGCGAGCCGCTCGCTCCAGTGGACGGTGCCGGACTTCGCGTCGTAGCACGTCATGAACCCGTCGTCCGCGACGGTGTAGAGCTCGTTGCCGATGAGCAGCGGCGTCGGCGTGTTCGGGGCGTGCTTGGCGGTCTTCCAGGCGATCTTGTCCGTGATGTCCCCGGACCCGTCCGGCGGGAACGCGATCAGGTGCTGGTTCATGTACCCGGTGCAGACGAACAGCAGCCCGTGGCCGAACACCGGCCGGCAGATCAGGCTCCAGCCCGGCTTCGGGTACTTCACCCGCCAGAGTTCCTTGCCGGTCTCGGGGTCGTAGCCCATGACCGCGTGGCTCGCCGGGGAAACCAGGACCGGCTTGCCGGCGTGCTCGATCAGTTGCGGCGTCGCGAACGAGAACAGGAACGTCTTGCCGTTCTCCCGCGGGGTCTTCCACTTCACGTCGCCGGTCTTCACGTCCAGGGCCGCGAGCACGGGGTCGTCCTTGCCGTCGCAGGTGACGATGAGCTTGTCCCCGACCAGGATCGGCGAGCTGCCGTTGCCGTGGACGGGGTTGTACTTGAGGTCCTGTTTCTTCCACACGACGGTGCCGTCGAGCTTGAGGCACGCCGTGCCCATGTGCCCGAAGTGGGCGAAGACGACCTTGCCGTCCGAAACCGGGGTCGGGCTGGCGTGGCTGTTCTTCTTGTGCGGCTGCGGCACGGACTGGGCGTCCTCGACGAACAGTTCCTTGTCCCACCGCGGCTTGCCGTCCGTCGCGGAGAAGCAGAGCACCCGGAGGGAATACTTCGTCTTCGGGTCGTCCTCGTTCGCCGCGACGGCGGTCGTCAGCACCACGGCGTCGCCGACGACGACCGGGGACGACCAGCCCTTCCCCTTGACCGGCACCTTCCAGGCGACGTTCGTGTCCGTGCCCCACTTGGTGGGAAGGGCGGGGCCGGTGTAGAGGCCGGAGCCGTTCGGGCCGCGGAACTCCGGCCAGTCGGCCGCGAGGAGGGCCGGGGACAGGGCCAGGGTGAGCAGGAGGGCGGCGCGCATCCGGGGCTCCGGGAAGGGAACGGGCGGGGTGGGCGTATTGTACACGGCGGACCGCGGTCGCCGCGTCACCCCTTCGTCACGCCGCGGCGGATGTGGCGGATCGCCTGGCTGAGCATCGAGAAGTGCTTCGGGGCGGTCATCGTGCTCACCTCGTGCTCGTTCAGGCTGGTGGCGAACAGGAAGATGCCGACCGGCAGGTTCGTGACCGGGTCCAGTTCCTCCTCGATCATTTCCGCGTAGACGGCCCCGTACCGGACGTCGAAGCTGATGGCGACGTTCCGCCCCTGCCGGGCCGGGGCGAGAACCCGGTCGATGTCCGGCCACCGGCGGAACAGGTCGCGGGCCAGGCCGCGCCAGATCTCCTTCTGCGGGTTCACGTCGGGCGGGGTGCCGTCGTGGGGGACGGCCAGGCCCGGCAGCCGGACGAGCCCCCGCCCGACGGCCCGGTCGTCCGCCCCCTCGCCGACGATGCGGAGCTCCCCGTTCCGGACCTCGGCCAAGAGCGCGAAGTCGAGCCCGCCGGCCCACCGGACGTAGTGCCGCAGCGCCCGCTTGTACTCGGCGAGCAGGTCCTTCGGGTTCGGGTTGAACGTCTGCGGGGCGCGGGGCAGGAACCACCAGCACCACAGGTACGTCATGGTGACGGCCAGCCCGAACACGATGAACGACACCGCCCCGACGACCTCCGGCTTCGCCTTCTCCTTGCCGACGAGGTCGTACACCAGTTCGAGGTACGTCTCCTGGTGCTTCAGGGTGGCGTACTTCAGGGACGTGTACGCCCCGCCGATGAGCGCGAGCGACAGCAGCGGCAGGTACTTGCGGCCGGGGTTGATCCACTCGACGAGCGGCCGGCCGCTGCCGAACGTGATGAGGTAGTTGAACGCGAGGTACACGAGGGCCGCGTACCCGGTCGCTTGCAGCAAGTCGCTCATGATTGCAGTCGACAGTGGGTAGTGGGCAGTGAGCAGTCAGCAAAGACGGTGGTTCGAACTGCCCACGATCCACTGCACATTGCCCACTGTTAAGCGAACATCTCGTCCGTCAGGTTCGCGTTCGTGTAGACCTTCTGCACGTCGTCGTTCTCGTCCAGGGTGTCCATGAGGCGGATCACCTTCTTGCCGACCTCGACGCTCACGTCGACGAAGGTTTTCGGCAGGTTCTTGACTTCGGCCTCGACCGTCTCGAACCCGGCCGCCGCGAGGGCGTCGCTGACGCCGGGGAACTTCGACGGCTCACAGGTGACTTCGTAAAAGTCCCCCTCGCGTTTGAAGTCGTCCGCCTCGGCGTCGAGGGCGGCGCTCATGACGGCGTCCTCGTCCGGGTACTTCTTGGCGTCGATGAGGAACAGCCCCTTGCGCTCGAACAGGTAGCTGACGCAGCCGGGCATGCCCATGTTGCCGCCGAGCTTGTCGAAGATGAGCCGGACGTCGCCGCTGGTGCGGGTCCGCTTCTCGGTGAGGGTCTCGACGAGGATGGCGACGCCCTCGGGGCCGTAGCCCTCGTAGGTCATTTCCTCGTAGTTTTCGCCCTCGAGCTCGCCGGTGCCTTTCTTGATGGCGCGTTCGATGTTGTCCTTGGGCATGGACACGGCGCGGGCCTTGTCGATGGCGTACCGGAGCCGCAGGTTCGTGGTCGGGTCGCCGCCGCCGTTGCGGGCCGCGATGAGGATGTACCGACTGAGCTTGCTGAACTGGCGGGCGCGAGCGGCGTCCTGCTTGCCCTTGCGGACGGCGATGTTCGCGGAGTGAGAATGCCCGGCCATGCCACAGGTCTCCGGTGAGGGGATTCGCTCAGTATAGCGGCCGCGAGCCGGGGCGAAACGGCGACATGGACCGGACACGCGAGCCGGCCCGGCCGTTCGCGCGGGCGGGGGGAAAGTGGGGCCGAAGTCGCGGATCCGGGAAATCGCTGTTCCGGACTGCCATTTCCTGTCCTATAATGTTCTCCCGCGGGTCGGCGACCGTCCGACACCTCCTTCCCTCCCGAACGGGCCGTCGTGGACGACGGCCGGGGACGATCGAACCCGCACCGGAACGCACTGCGCGTAGGCCACAGGTGAATCATGGGTGAATCGCACAAACCGTCTGCCCCGTTGACTGGCGAGCCGATGAGCGGGGCGGACATCCTCGTTCAAGCGCTCATCCGCCAGGGGGTCGACACCGTCTTCGCCTACCCCGGCGGGGCGAGCATGCCGATTCACCAGGCCCTCACGCGGGCCGAGGACAAGGTCCGCACGATCCTCCCCCGCCACGAGCAGGGCGGCGGGTTCATGGCCCACGGGTACTCCCGCACGACCGGGAAGCCCAGCGTCTGCATGTCCACGTCCGGCCCCGGCGCGACCAACTTCGTGACGTGCCTCGCCGACGCGAAGATGGACAGCGTCCCGATGATCGCCATCACCGGGCAGGTGAGCACCCCGGTCATCGGGACGGACGCCTTCCAGGAAACCCCGATCATCGAGATCTGCCGGGCGATCACGAAGCACAACTACCTCGTCACCCGGACGGAAGACATCACCCGGGTGGTGAAGGAGGCGTTCCACATCGCCACGTCCGGCCGGCCGGGGCCGATCATCATCGACGTGCCGAAGGACGTGCAGAACAAGATGGCCGTCCCGGACTGGGACCCGCCGATGAACCTGCCGGGGTACAAGCCGACGCGGAAGGCCAAGAAGGAAGAACTGAAGCCGATCCTGGACGCGGTCCGGGCGTCGAAGAAGCCGTTCATCTACGCCGGCGGCGGGGTCATCCACAGCGGCGCGGCCGAGCACCTGAAGACGTTCGCCGAGACCCTCGGGATCCCCGTCGGGCTCACCCTGCACGGCATCGGCAGCTTCCCGTCCGACCACTACCTGTGCCTGCAAATGCTCGGCATGCACGGGACCGTGTACTCGAACCTCGCCATCAACGACGCGGACCTGCTCCTCGCGTTCGGCGTCCGGTTCGACGACCGCGTGACCGGGAAACTCTCCGAGTTCGCCAAGCACGGGAAGATCGTCCACATCGACATCGACAAGTCCGAGATCCACAAGAACAAGTTCGCCCACTACCCGATCCACGGCGACCTCGGGGCGGCCCTGGCGGACCTGTGCGACCTGCTCAAGGACGACGAGTACGCGGACCTCGTCGGCGGCGGCCGGTACCCGGACTGGATGCGGCAGATCGACGAGTGGCGGGACCAGGACCCGATGCGGTGCCCGGACCGCGACGACGCGATCCTGCCGCAGGCGGCGATCAAGCGGCTGCACGAGATCCTGCGGGACCGCGGCCAGCTGGACAACGCGATCATCACGACGGGCGTCGGCCAGCACCAGATGTGGGCGGCCCAGTTCTTCCCGTTCAACCGCCCCCGCCACTGGGTCACGAGCGGCGGCCTCGGGACGATGGGCTTCGGCCTGCCCGCCGCGATGGGCGCGAAGGTCGCCCACCCGGACGCGATCGTCATCGACATCGACGGGGACGGCAGCTTCCAGATGAACATCCAGGAACTCGCCTGCTGCCACGCGGAGAAGATCGGCGCGAAGGTGCTGCTGTTGAACAACCAGCACCTCGGGATGGTGATGCAGTGGGAGGACCGGTTCTTCGGGTCCAACCGCGCCCACACCTACCTCGGGGCCGGCCCGGACGCGGACCCGTACCCGGACTTCGTCACCATCGCCAAGGGGTTCGGCGTGAAGGCCCGGTCCGTGGTCGACCGCGGCGACCTGGACGCGGCCCTGATCGAGATGATCGAGACCGACGGCCCGTTCGTGCTGAACGTCCACGTCCCGCACCAGGAGCACGTGCTGCCGATGATCCCGAGCGGCATGACGGTGAAGGACATCATCAAGGCGTAAGCGATGCCGTCCGAATTTCGCGACGTCGACCCGCGGGAGCTGCGGCTCCCCGGGTCGCGGCCGTTTGCCGATCCAAGATCGGAGACACGCTGCTATATGATCTCGGACACCCAGCGGGAAGCGCTGTCGGTCCTCGCGGAGCTGTGCGACCTGTCCCCGGACGTCCGCCTCGGCCAACTCCTCGCCCACATCGGGTTCCTGGGCGAAGATCAGCTCGGCCGGTCGCTTTGGGACGTGGACGACGAACAATTTCTCGCGGTCCTGTACCACCACCGCGAGGAACTCGTCAACCGAACGGTTTCTTCGCAAGCCGGATAAGCTTGGATTCCAGACCCGTAAGCGCCTGTGTTCCCGCGCGCGGGTGAAGCAAGCCGCTCACTCGCGTTAGTCGGTCTCGGGCCGCCCAGGGTGTCCCTCCGGATCGCGGCGAGCCGCCCACGCCAGTGGGCGGGTCAGAGTCGCCAACCCGCCCACTGGCGTGGGCGGCTCGCCGTGGAGCCAGAATCCGGAGGCACACCCGACCGCCCTTCGGCGCTCGCCGGACGCGACCGACGGGGGTATGATGCACGGCACCCGCTCACCGCCCGTCCTTCCGCCGGAGCCGTCATGCCCCGCCCGCCCGTCCGCCTCCTCGCGCTGCTGCTCGTGCCGGCCGCGATCCCGCTGCTCCTCGCGCAGAACCCGCCCCCCGCCAAGGCCGCCCCCGAGAAGGCGGGCGAGGCCGCGCACTACACCGTCACGACCCTGAACCAGCCGGCGGACTGCACCCTCGAAGTCGGCGGGCTCGGGTTCCGGCCGGACGGCAAACTCTTCGTCTGCACCCGCCGCGGCGAGGTCTGGCTCGTCTCGAACCCCGGCTCGGACAAGCCGGACGACGTCAAGTTCACCCGGTTCGCCTCGGGGCTGCACGAGTCGCTCGGGCTGCATGTCGTCGACAACAACACGCTCTACGTCTGCCAGCGGCCGGAACTGACGAAGCTGACCGACAAGAACGGCGACGGCACCGCCGACGAGTTCGCCACCGTCTGCGACAAGTGGGGCGTGTCCGGCGACTACCACGAGTACGCCTTCGGCCCGGCCGTCGACAAGGAGGGCAACTTCTGGATCACCCTGAACGTCGGGTTCGGCGGCGGCCACCAGGCGAAGGCCGGCTGGCGCGGCTGGCTGGTCAAGGTGTCGCCGGACGGCAAGCTCGAACCCTGGAGCTACGGCCTGCGGTCGCCCAACGGCGTGAACTTCTCCCCGGACGGCGAACTCTTCTACGCCGACAACCAGGGCGAGTGGGTCGCCACGAACAAGCTGCAGCACTTGAAAAAGGGCAAGTTCTACGGCCACCAGGCCGGGCTGAAGTGGCTGAAGGACTCGCCGTTCGCGTCGGCCCCGGACAAGGTCGCCTCCGGCATGACCTACGACGGCCAGAAGTGGAACGGCACGACGAAGACCGTCGGCGAGGCGTGCGACCGACCGGCCGTGGACCCGCCGGTGATCTGGTTCCCGTACCAGAAGATGGGCCAGTCCGCGAGCGAGCCGCGGTGGGACACGACGGCCGGCAAGTTCGGCCCGTTCGCCGGGCAGTGCTTCGTCGGCGACCAGAACACGTCCGTCGTGATGCGCGTCTCGACGGAGAAGGTCAACGGCGTCTACCAGGGGGCGTGCTACCCGTTCCGCCGCGGCCTGCAGTGCGGCGTGAACCGCATCCTGTTCGGGCCGGACGGGGCGCTCTACGTCGGCCAAACGAACCGCGGCTGGGGTTCCGTCGGCGGCAAACCGTACGGCTTGCAACGCATCAACTACACCGGCGTGCTGCCCTTTGAAATTCACACCGCGTCGCTGACGAAGGACGGCTACGAACTCACCTTCACGAAGCCGCTCGACCCCGAGTGCCTGGGCGGGAAGAACGCCGTCGCGGTGCGGTCGTACACCTACGTCTACTTCAGCAGCTACGGCTGCCCGGAAGTCGACTCGAAGGCGGAAGAAGTCGGCAAGCTGACGCTCTCCGACGACGGCAAGAAGCTCACATTCCCCGTCAGCGGCTTGAAGCCGGGCCGCGTCTACGAGATCCGGCTGACCGGCGTGAAGTCCAAGGAGGGCGACGCGCTGCTGCACCCGGAGTGCTGGTACACGCTGAACGAGTTGCGGAAGTGATTCACCGGTTAGCCGCGAGGCGAAGCCGAGCGAGAACCCCATGCCACGGGTTGTTGCCTCACCGGGCGGGAAGTTCGCGCTCGGCGTTGCCTCGCGGCTAACCGTTTGGGACGACCCATGCGCACCCTGTTCCCGATCGCGGTCGTGCTCCTCATCCTGTTCGCCCTGCCGGCGAGCGTGGTGTTCGCCGCCGACTTGCTCGGGTACGGCCCGGAACTGAACACGTCGCTCGAACGCCGACTCGGCGTCAGCCACCGGGTCGCGATCGCGTTGCCGGCCGCGGTCGTGCTGTTCTGCGTTCCGCTCGTGCTGATTCTGCTCTACTTTTTGCGGCTCAAACGCAAGTCGATCCCCGTCCCGAGCACGTTCCTGTGGAAGAAGTCCGTCGAGGACTTGCACGTCAACCGGCTGATGCAGTGGATTCGCCGGAACGTCCTGTTGCTGCTCCAGGTACTCGCCGCGCTCTTGATGATCTACGCCGTCCTCGGCCCGCGGATGCACGGGGCGCTCGTCGGCGGGAAGCACTACATCCTGCTCGTCGACACGTCCGCCAGCATGTCCGCGACCGACACGAAGCCCGCGTTCGCGGACCGGCTCGCCTGGGCGAAGGACGAGGCGTTGAAGGAGATCGACGCCGCCACCGACGCCGACTCCGGCATGGTCATCGAGTTCAACGACGTGGCGCAGATCCGCCAGAGCTACACGACGAACCGCGCCCTGCTGCGGGACGCCGTGAAGGGCATCACCGGCACGCAACGGCCGACGCACCTCGACGAGGCATTGACCCTCGCGGCGAGTCTCGCGAACCCGAACCGGTCCACGGAAAACGAAGTGGCGGCCCCCGTGAACGCCGAGCCGGGCAAGGAGCGAACCTACGTCGCGATCGAGGGGATGCAGGCCGACTTGCACCTGTTTTCCGATGGGAAGTTCCCCCCGGTGCCGGACTTCGCGCTGACGAACCTGAACCTCACGTACCACACCCCGCCGGTGCCGAACGAGGCGGGCGCGTCGAACAACCTCGCGATCGTCCGGTTCGATGCGGAACGCGACCCCGAGATTCCCAGCCGGGTCATCGCCCGGGCATCGGTGCGGAACTACCGCTCGGCCCCGGTCACGCCGAAGGTCCGGCTCGAAGTGCTGGAAGGGGGCACGCGGGTCGTCGGCCGATACGAGGAAGACAAGCGCCCCGGCGAGACCGACGGCGACCGCCGAGACCGGTCGCGGATCCCGCCGCGCTCGGAGCGCCCGGACCTGACGTTCACCCTGCCGGACGTGCCCGACAACGCGGACCTGACGCTGCGGCTCGCGATCGAGGACGCGGCCGACGCCTTCCCCGCGGACGACGAGGCCTGGGTCGTGCTCGGCCTCGTCCGCAAGGCGAAGGTGCTCGTCGTCGGCCCGCCGAACCAGCGGCTCCGCGACTTCCTCGACTCGACGAGTGCGAAAAAGCTCGCGGAAGTGGTGTACTTCGGCCCGGACGTGTTGAACGCGAACGCCGACCCCAAGAGCTACGCCACCCCCGCCCGCGAGGGGCGGTACGACCTCGTCGTCTTCGACCGCTGCGGCCCCTCCAGCGTCGACGCGATGCCGGCGTCGAACACGCTGTTCATCGGCCACCCGCCGCCGCCGTACCTGCCGGCGGACAAGGCCCCGGACCCGAACGCGGTGAAGGCCGTCGCCGGGCCGATGGTCCGCGGCTGGCAGGCCCGGCACCCGGTCATGGCCCACCTGCGGAACCTCGACCAGATCAAGGCGGCGGAAGGGTTCCAGATGCCCGAGTGGCCGCCGCGAACGGTGCGGCTCATGGAAGGGGACAGCAACCTCGTCCTGCTCGGGGCGATCCCCCGGCAGGCGTACACGGACCTCGTGCTCGCGTTCCCGCTGATGACCGCCGACGGCAAGTGGAACACCGACTGGCCGTTGAACGTGAGCTTCCCGCTGTTCCTGCGGAACGTCCTGTTCGCGATGGGCAACGTCCGCGACGCCGGCACCGAGGACGCGATCAAGCCCGGCGGCGTGAAGTTGCTCCGGCTCGGCGGCGTCGGCGAGGTGAGCGTGACGGCCCCGGACGGCTCGACCTCGAAGCTCAACCGCGGCCCGCGGGCCGACTTCGCCGTCGCGAACACCGACAAGCTCGGCGTCTACGCGGTCCGGTGGACCGACCCGCCCGGCCCCGGCACCCCCGGCGGCGAGCAACTCCGCCGGTTCGCGGTCAACCTCTTCGACCCGCTGGAAAGCGACCTCGCCCCGGTGTCGGAAGTGACGGTCGGGGCGCTAACCGTGTCGGCCGGCGAGCCCCGCAAGCAGCCGCGAGACCTGTGGAAGTGGCCGGTCCTGCTGGGGCTCCTCGTCCTCGTCGCGGAGTGGTGGGTGTACAACAAGCGGGTGCAGATCTAGGCGACACGGATTCTTGCGAACCCCGTCGGGGTTCTCCGGGCACGCCGCCGCCTCGGGGTCAGACTCGATCGTGCGTCGGGCGACTTCCCCGGCCGGCGGCCAAGGCGACGCCGTGCGTGAAAGTAGGCAACTCGCTCCGCGAGTTGCGGGCTCATGTCCCGAGAACGCACCACTCGTTTCCGAGCGCTGACGCGCAGTCACTCGCGGAGCGAGTGACCTACTGAATCGGCCGCTCTTAAATCTTTGCTTCGCCCCCGGCCGGCGGCCGCGCCGCCTTGACAGGCTTCGCCGACGAACTAACATGACCGTCTTCACACGGACGAAGTCGGTTTGACCCCGAGACAGCCATGGCCGTACCCAAGCGACGAACCTCGAAGTCCCGCAAGGGGACGCGCCGCGCCCACCACTTCAAGACGCCGGTCGGCGTGCAGTACTGCGCCCGGTGCAACGAGCCGGTCCTGCCGCACCGCGTGTGCCCGAACTGCGGCTTCTACCAGGGCCGGGACGCCATCGTGATCGCGGACCCGGCGGAAGGAAAGTAACCCATGCGGATCGCGCTCGACGCGGCCGGGGGCGACCACGGCGTCGCCCCGAACGTGGCCGGAGCCCTCCGCGCCGTCGCCGCCGCCCCGGACCTGACCGTCGTACTCGTCGGCGATTCCGCCCAGATCACCCCCCTCTTCCCCGGCGGCACCCTCCCGGAACGGGTCGAAGTCTTCCACTGCGCCGATGTCGTCGGCATGCACGAGAAGCCGACCGAGGCCCTCCGCAAGAAGCCGGACAACTCCATCTCGCGGTGCTGGCAGCTCGTCGCGGGCAAGTCCGTGGACGGCCTCGTCTCCGCGGGGAACACGGGGGCCGTCGTGGCCGGCGGGCTGTTCACCCGCAAGTTCCTGAAGGGCGTCCGCAAGCCCGGCATCGCCGCCGTCATGCCGACCGCCAAGGGCCGGTGCGTGATCCTCGACGTGGGGGCGAACGTCTTCCCGAAGGCGACGCACCTGCTGCAGTACGGCGTCATGGGCGGCGTCTACGCGAAGCACATGCTCGGCGTCGAGGCCCCGAAGATCGGCCTGATGAACGTCGGCGAGGAGGAGGGGAAGGGGCACGACCTCGTGCAGGAGACCTACACCCTCTTCCGCAACAGCCCGCTGAAGGACCGGTTCGTCGGCAACGTCGAAGGCCGGGACGTCCACAAAGGCGGCGTCGACGTGATCGTCACGGACGGGTTCGTCGGCAACGTGCTCCTCAAGCACGCGGAAGGCGTGTTCGAGTTCGTGATGGGCATGGTGGCGAAGGACGTGGTCGGGGCGCTGTCCGCGGAGAAGGGCGAGGCCGCCGCCGCGATCAAGAAGCTGATCGAGAAGTTCCACTACAGCGCCGCCGGCGGGGCCCCCCTGCTCGGCATCGACGGCGTCTGCGTGATCTGCCACGGCTCCTCGGACGAACGCGCCATCGCGAACGCGGTGGGTGCGGCCGCACAAGAGGTCCGGGCGAAGCTGAACGAGCGCATCACGGAGGAGTTGGCCGCACTGCCGACGGCGGGCGAGGAGTGATTAGATAGCACATCAGGGACTTCGCTGTGGCGAATCACACTTTTGATCCCGAGGGGTGGACGAATCGTCTGGCCCGCTGCATCGAAATGGAGTTGCTGACGTGGTTCGTCCGGATGTCTCTCGACCAACTGCGGGGCCTCGCTCTCGACTGTGCTCCCTGGCACGATGATGCCTTGATGATCAGTTTCCTCACTGCTCGTGAGCAGTTCGACGAGGTGGCTGACGGTAAATGGTCGACCCCGAGCTGGCGATTTTTCAACTTCACATCGGGTCCAAATACGTCCTGGCCGTTCGCCATCGGAGTCATGTGCGAAGCCCACGACTATTATTCCGCAGGCGATAAGGTAGAGGAGATGGCAAATCGCCGCGATGAGCTTTGCAGATGCTGTGCCCGAGCGTTGCGGTATCCGAGCGTGCAACAGGTTCTTCGCGAGCGATATAACCTTGCGCCGGACTTCGGGCTATATGCTGGCCATCCTGATGAGCCAGAGTGCAATTTCTGCGAAGCTACTTGAGCTCGACCTGAGAATTCGGAGCGATTGCACCTTCACATCAGTCGCGACGACCGTGCGGCAGTACGGGAGCCACCCGACTTCCGATTTGCTCGGGGTGGATTACTTCTACAGGGTTCCGGCGGACACCGAGTTCCCGAAGTTGATTCCTCAACTCGACCTGTTCGTTCGGTTTCGAACTTCCGATCTCGTGCGGCCCGTGCGGTTGCTCCTGACCCTGTCGTATCTGGACGAGCAGGGTGATGACAGGCTGGAAGTGTACCGTCGCGAGGTGACATTCTCCGCACTCACGCCGCCGGGAGAGTACGTCGTGCCGCGAAGTTACAAACTGACCGGCTTGAGCGCGCCCGGCGAGGGCATTTACTGTGTTCGGATCCTGCGACGGACGAAACGCTCGTGGGACAACCCAACCGGCTGGCGTGTCCTGAAAGCCGACTACTTCGCCATCGTGAGGGGATAATGCGATTCCGCCGTAACCCCAACCCGAACTTCCGCCCATCCCCGGACATCGTTCAGCTGCCGTTCGAGTCGATCGAACTCCCGAACCAGTTGCCGGTGGACCCCAACCTGCCCACGGTCGAGTTCCTACCGGCCGACCGGGAACCGGTGTGGGAAAGCATCGAACTTCCGAACGAGCTGACCGAACCCGTTCCCGCCCGTTTTCGTCGTCGTTCCAAACCCCAGACCAGGACCGTCCGCGTGAGCACTGCCTTCCTCTTCCCCGGCCAGGGTGCCCAGACCGTCGGCATGGCCGGCGACCTCGTCGCGAAGTCGCCCGTCGCGAAGAAACTCTTCGACGACGCCGCCGGAATCCTCGGGTACGACCTGCTCGACCTCTGCGTCCGCGGCCCGGCCGAGCGGTTGAACGCGACCGACGTGTCGCAGCCGGCCATCTTCGTCGCCAGCCTCGCGGCCCTCGAAACGCTGCGAACCGCAGAGCCCGACGCCTTCGCCGACGTGACCGCGACCGCCGGGCTGAGCCTCGGCGAGTACACCGCCCTCGCGTTCGCCGGGGCCATCTCCTTCGCGGACGGGTTGAAGGTCGTGCAGGCCCGCGGCCGGGCGATGCAGGCGGCCGCGGACGCCAACCCCGGCGCGATGGCCAGCCTGCTCGGGGGCGATCTGGCGGGGGTCGAAGCCCTCGTCGCGGAGGCCCGGTCGAAGGGCAAACTCGAAGTCGCGAACCTGCTTTGCCCCGGAAACACCGCGATTTCCGGGTCGGTGGCGGCCGTCGACGAGGCCTGCAAGCTCGCCGAGGGAAAGAGCTTCAAGGCGGTCCGGCTCGCGGTGGCCGGGGCGTTCCACACGGACCTGATGCGCCCCGCCGACGAGCACCTCGCTGCTGCACTTGCAGGAATCGAGATCAAGGCCCCGAGCATCCCCGTGTGGTCGAACGTGGACGCGAAGCCGCACTCCGACCCCGCCGAGATCCGCGGGTTGCTCGTGAAGCAGGTGCTCTCACCGGTGCGGTGGGAAGAAACCATCCGCGGGCTGATGGACTCCGGCGTCGCCCGGTTCTACGAGATCGGCCCCGGCCGGGTGCTGGCGGGCCTGCTGAAGCGCGTCAACCGCAAGGCGGACATCCGCAACGCGCAGGCGTGACGGGTCGATCCCACGGGCGA
>CAYUHJ010000063.1:20223-24918 GCA_964444365.1 uncultured Alcaligenaceae bacterium
CGGGCGACTCGAAACGCAGGTCGCCTTTCCTTTTCCGGGGGCGGTCAGTAGATTTGACTCCTGCCCCGGAACTTGCCGAGACCCCCTGGGTTCGGCCCGGCGGATACTATCGTTGCGGGAGGGTCGTCGCGTGTCCGTGGAAAGTCGCGTCATCGATATCGTGTGCGAACACCTCGCCGTCAACAAGGAGCAGGTCACGCGCAGTACCAGCTTCGTCGAAGACATCGGCGCGGACTCGCTGGACATCGTCGAGCTGGTCATGGAACTCGAGGAAGAGTTCGACATCCAGATCCCCGACGACCAGGCCGAGAAGATCAAGACGGTCGGCGAGGCCGTCGACTACATCGAGCTCAAGCTGAAAGAGAAGGGCGGCGAAGGCGGGGCCAAGGCGTAATGAACCGTCGCGTCGTCGTCACCGGGCTGGGCACCGTCAACCCGCTCGCGCACAGCGTCCCCGCGTACTGGGACGGGCTGCTCGCGGGCCGGAGCGGGGTCGGCACGATCACCCTCTTCGACACCGCCGCCTTCAAGGTCCACTTCGGCGGGCAGGTCCGCGACTTCCAGCCCGAAGCGATCATGGACGCGCGGGCCGCCCGGCGGCTCGACCGGTTCGCGCAACTCGCGATGGTCGCCGCCGAGCAAGCCGTCAAGGACAGCGGCCTGGACCTGACGAAGCTCGACCCGTTCAAGGCCGGCTGCATCATCGGCAGCGGGATCGGCGGGCTCCACGAGTTCGAGGACGGCCACACCATCTACCGGGACCGCGGGCCGTCCCGGCTCGGGCCGCTGCTCATCGCGAAGATGATCGCGAACGCCGCCAGCGGGAACATTTCCATCAAGTACGGCCTCCGCGGGCCGAACACCACCGTCAGCACCGCGTGCTCGTCCGCCGCCCACGCGATGGGCGACGCCTTCCGCCAGATTTCCGCCGGCTTCGCCGACGTGATCGTCAGCGGCGGGGCCGAGGCGGCCATCACCCCGATGGGCCTCGGCGGGTTCATCGCGTGCAAGGCGCTCTCGGACCGGAACGACGCCCCGACAAAAGCCAGCCGGCCGTTCGACAAGGACCGCGACGGGTTCGTCCTCGCGGAAGGGGCCGGGATTCTGGTCCTCGAAGAGTACGAGCACGCCAAGGCCCGCGGCGCGAACGTCTACTGCGAAGTGCTCGCGTGCGGCAACACCGCGGACGCCTTCCACATCACGGCCCCGCACGAGGACGGCATCGGTGCGGCCGAGGCGATGCGAGCCGCGCTGCGGGAGGCGAAGTGGAACGCGGCCGACGTGGACTACATCAACGCCCACGGCACCAGCACCCCCCTCGGGGACGCGGCCGAGACGAAGGCCGTCAAGCAGGCCCTCGGCGACCACGCCCGCAAGGTGATGATCTCCAGCACGAAGAGCATGGTCGGCCACCTGCTCGGGGCCAGCGGCGGCGTCGAGGCGATTGCCTGTGCCCTGAGTTTGCGGCACGGCGTGATCCACCCCACCATCAACCTCGACACCCCGGACCCGGACTGCGACCTGGACTACGTCCCGAACACGGCCCGCGAGGTCCGGGTGAAGCGGATCCTGTCCAACAGCTTCGGCTTCGGCGGGCACAACTGCTCGCTCGCCCTCGGGGCGGTGTGACCCCCCTGGGGCGAGCCGCGGACGCGGTCCGCGTCACACGTGAGCACCGCTCTCGTTCCAGCACCGTGTTTTGACTTGTGGCACCGGCCTCTGGCCGGTGGAACCTGCACCGGCCAGAGGCCGGTGCCACAAGTCAAAAAGCCCCGCCAGAAAACACGGTGTCGATACCGGACGGCTCCTCAGAAGTCCCCGGCCACCTCGTTCCCCGCGCGGGTGGAGGCGTTCCGCCAGAGGTCCGCGGGGATGGCGTCCCGGACGAACCGGACGCTGCCGTCCACGAACACGACATTCACACCCCCGGTGTGCATGCTCCGCGCCCCGAAGAACCCGCGGCCGTGCGCGCCGCAGTCCGGGAGCTTGTCGTTCGGCTGCAGGGCGGTGCCGAACACGACGTTCCAGTCGCGGCCGCCCCAGAACCAGGTGCTGCCGCGGTTCCCGGTCCACGTCCGGCTGCCGGTGTCGCACTCGCTCGGCCGGGCGACGACCAGCGGCCCGGACGAACTCCCCGCCCGCCACCCGCCGACGTTTCCGGGTCCGGTGATCGAGCCCGCGGCGAACGCCGTCGTGTTCAGCCCGACGTAGTGGCGGACCGGCAGGCCCGGCGGCGGGGTCGCCCCCGTCACGTTCGCCCCCCCCGGCCCGATCAGGCACTCGGACGCCATCAGCGTGTTCGACGAGCCATCCGGAATATCGCGGAACGTGTTGCGGGAGCCGTACCAGTACATGCCGTCGGTCGGCAACTGGCTGTCGTAGTAGGCGTAGCTCGGGCTCCCCGCGGCGGCGGCCCCGGTGCCCGTGTTGAAGACGTAGTTCGTGGCGGCCAGGTCGAACGTCGGCCCGCCGGCGGGGGTGGCGGCGGCCCGGTACCCGACGGTGTCCGTCACCGTCGTGATCGGGTTCTGGCCGTCGCTGGGGCACAGGAAGAGCGTCACCTTCGTGGCGGCCGCCGTGTCGTGGACCGGGTTGATGATCCCGCGGAAGAACTGCGGCCCGAGCACCGCGTCCCGGTTGAAATCGATCAGGTTCTGCACCCCGGCTTGCTCGATGTAAGGCAGCACGCTCGCCAGCGGGCTGAACGCCTTGGCCTGCCCGATGGTGCCGGTGGCGTCGCCGCCGAGGCCGGGGAAGTAGCCCTTCGCGCTCTCGTGGTTGTGCATCCCGAGCGCGATCTGCTTCAGGTTGTTCTGGCACTTCGCCCGGGCGGCCGCTTCGCGGACCTTCTGCGCGGCGGGAATCAGCAGCCCGATCAGCACCGCGATGATCGCGATGACGACGAGCAGTTCGATCAGCGTGAACCCGTTTAGCCGCGACGCGAAGCGGAGCGCGGGGCGAGTGTCGGGCGAGGATCGTTGACGATTCACGGGAATCTCCGGTGAAAGTTACTTGTTCGGAAGCCAGTATTCGAGCCAGGCGGCGACGGCGGGAGACTCCCAGTCCTTCGCGCCGGTGGTCTTGGCGACGACTTCCCCACTCGGGCCGACGAGCCACGCGGTGGGGAGAGTTTGCACTTCAAACGCGGTCGGGGCGGTGCCGCGGGTATCCGTGAAGACGCGGATGCCGGGGGCGACCTTCGCTGCGGTTTCGGACGCTTCCTTCACGTCGGCGTCCGTGCAGACGTTCAGCACGACGAACCCGCGGGCCGACAGGCGGCTTTCGAGGGCGTGCAGCGTCGGGAACTTCTTCAAGCAGTGGGCACAGTCCGTGGCCCAGAAGTTGACCAGCACCAGCTTCCCGCGAAGGTCCGCGAGGCGGACGGTTTTGCCGGCCGCGTCGGTCACTTCGAGGGGCGGCGGGTTCCCGGCCGCGGGCGTGAACCCGGCGGCGAGTGCGAGTTCCTCGTCCTTCGGCGGCGCGAACGGCACGGCCGGCCGCGAGTCGCCGAGTTCGAGGACGTACCCGGCGAGGGCGTCGATTTCCGCGGGGGAAAACGACGCCTTCCCCGCGGCCATCGCGGTGCCGGGGACGCCGTCCGCGATCACTTTCCGCGCCGATTCGCGGGTGCGGTCGAACCGCCACGGCCGGGCGGCGAAGTCGCGCGGGGCGGGCCGAAGCGCGGTGGCGCTCGGTCCGTCGCCGCGGCCGTCGGGGCCGTGGCAGTTGGCACACGCCGTCTGGTACAGCACCTTCGCCGACACCGGGGCTGCCGGCTTCGGGTCGGTCGCGGGGGTCTTCGCCGAGCGGGTCTGGCCGACGACGACGCCCACGGCGACCGACGCCGTCAGCACCCCGAGCGCGACAAAGAGGAAGTTCGCCTTCATCGCGACACCCGCATGACGGCGACGACCTTGCCCGCATCGGACAGTTCGTTCCACGCGGCGTACACGTCGCCCGCGGGGGAAAGCGCGATCGCCGGGCGGGTCTGGAACTGGCCGGGTTGCTCGTCCAGCGTGCGGGGTTCGGTGAAGGTGCCGTCCGCCTTCGCGGAGTAGGCGTACCGCACCGCCCGCCCCGCGGACGACTCGCCGAGGGACTCTTCCCAGACGGCGTGTAAACCGCCGGTGGAATCCGCGACGAGTTTCGCGTTCCCCTGGGTGCCGGCCGCGGCGGGGTTCAGTTCCCGCGTCTCGAACTTCAGGTCGGCGAGTTTTGCCTTCCCGTAGTAGCATCGCGGCTTGCCGCTGTGCGAATCCATCCAGGTGATGTGGACCGTGTCGCCGGTGAAGGCGAGCGACGGACCATCGTGCGGGCAGCCGTCGAACTTCCAGGTGTGCGGCACCACGCTGACCGGTGGCTCGAACGCGGTTGCGCCCGGCTTCAGGCGGGAAATCGCGATGTCGCGGTAGCCGGCGTCGACGTTGCGGAACGCGACAAATAGCGAGCCATCCGGCGCGAACGCGGCGTTTGTCGGGCAGCACGGGCAGACGCCCTTGCCATCCTGACCCGCGTGAACGAGGACTTCGGGGGTAAAGGTCTGACCCCCTATCGGCCGGACGGCCGCGTAGGTTTGCTGCGTCTTCGCCCGCGAATCGAGCCACGAACACGCGACCGACCCGGCGGGAGTCACTGCCAGCCAGGTGAACGTCGGCTTGCCGGCGTCCGGGCCGTGGACCGGTGTCGGTTCCGTGA
>CAYUHJ010000063.1:24928-28308 GCA_964444365.1 uncultured Alcaligenaceae bacterium
CGCACCGGAATCGGTCGACTCCGCGAGGACCATCCGCGTGTCCGAGCCGTCCGGCTTCGCGGTCGTCCAGGCGAGCACGACCCGGCTCCCCGTCGCGGCGACGTGCGGGGCCATCTTCCGCTCGCGGGTGACGGTCTTGCCGTGCATCTGCGAGACGGCCTTCGAGATGCCGGACGTCGCCAGTTTCCGGGGCTCCGCGAAACTGGCGGCGCGGTCGGTGCTCGACGTCAGGTACAGCGTCCGTTCGCCCTCGCCGGTCTGGGACGGCCACGCCAGCAGCAACTTGCCGTCCGGCGCGACGGCGAGGTCCGGGGTTTCGTGGGTGTCCTTCGCGTCGAAGGACGACAGCGGGAACCGCACCGGCTTGGGGTGCGGGGCGGGATCGTCCGTGGGGCAGATCGTGCGCGGGGACGGTTCCCATCCGGACAGGTACAGCCCCCCGGCAACGCCGGCGGCGACCAGCACGAACAGCGACCCCGCCTTCAGCCACGACCCGCAACAAGCCCCGCACGGGGACTCGGCGTTCATGTCGGCTCCGGGTGTATTCGAGAGCCGCGACCGCCAGGGAGCGGCCGGCTCATCGGTGGAGGAACACGGCTTAAGGACGGATTCCTCAGCCCATTTTGAAGCGATTCGACTCGGGAAGCGGCCGCTCCCGGGCGGTCGCGGCTCTCCCAGAAGTTAAAGCGGTCGCGGCGGCGGGTCGGTCGGCGGGGTGGGGACGGATTCGGACGTGAGGTCGAACCGCGCGAACCGCGGCGGGTCGGACGGAGTCGGCAAGGCGAGGCTCGCATCAACCGGCGGAATCGCAGGCTCGGCGGTCAGCAGCCCGGCGGGGCCGTGCGACTGGCCCTGGCACCCCGTCGGCACCCAGGCGGGGACGAACGTCAGCCGGGGTTCGGTCGGCGGCTTCGGCTTGCTGCAACAGGTGGGCACCGCGCTCCGCTGCGCGTCGCGGCGACACGTTCGCGCTTTCGCCTTCCCGCAGCCGCAACCGGGGAACACGCTCGCCGCACAGCAGCACGGCCCGGTTTCGCAGGGCTTCGGCGCGTGCGGGTTGGCGGACGCCCGCGGGGGGACCGGCAGCCCGATGCCGACAAGGACGTGCGCGACGGCGAGCAACCCGGCCAGGAACCGGGGGGCGGCGGAGCGGATTCGGGTCCGGAGGTGCCGCATCGGGGGAGGTCGATCGGGGTGGGGTTCGGCACTCACACGGTATTCGAGCGGCGCACCGCAGACAAGCGTCGACCGGACTTTTCGGCGCGGCCGGCAATATCCGACGATAAGCCGGGTCGGTCGGCGAATTCGGGGCGACTCGGTTCCCTGCGGTGTCTCGGCAATTTCGCGAATTCGGGTCAAGTGCGGGTTTCGCATCGGCCGATGCGTTCTAGAGAACCTGCCCAAACCGGGTCGACACGGGAATCTGAGGCGACCTTCCGGCCGCCGCCGTGACACCTTGCCCCTCCCAACCTGGAGTTCCTCACCGTGAACCGCACCAAATTCCTGATCGGACTCATGTGCGCCGGCCTCGTCGCCCTCGGCTGTGCGAAGCCCACGACGCCGGTCGTGTCGAAGTCCGAAGGCGGCGACAAGTTCAAGTCTCTGGAAGCCCGCGTCGCGAAGCTGGAAGAAGACCTGCGGTCGGCCACCGCCGAGCGGGACGGGGCCGTCGCCCGGGCCGCGAGCTTCGAGCAGAAGTGGAAGGCGGAGGCGTCGCGGGCCATCATGTTCGAGAAGGAACGGGACGCCGCCCGGCACGCGCTCATCGCCCGGACGACGGAGCGGGACACGCTCCAGGTCCAGTTCGACGGGTTCCGCAAGAACTTGAAGGACCTCATCGGCCAGGCGGAAACCGCGGCCCGGCCGACGCCCCTCACCCAGCCCGGTTCGCCGGCGAACGTGCTGCCGAACCCGCCGGGGCTGTAACGCCGGCCGGCGTGCGGGTCACTTCTTCCCCTTCTTCGCGACCGGGGCCGCCGGCGGTTCGATCGTCAGGTCGTACTGCGTCGGCCCCGGCGACTCGACCACCTCCACCGCCAGTCCCGCTGCGTCCGGGTTCGTGTACCTCTCGTGGCCGATCCAGGTGAACCGGTACGGGTCGTTCGGGTTGACCCGCTCCGCGGCGTTGACGGCGACCTTGTACCAGCCGGCGGTCGCCCCCGGCTTCGGGCCGGACGCGAGGGCGTAGGTGCCGTCCGCCTTCAGTTCGCCGATCGGCAGGTCGAGGGACGTGTTCCCCCGGGCCGCGTCCGGGTAGAAGGTGACGGTGCCGGCGTGGACGGGCTTGCCGTCGGGCAGCGTCACCTTGCCGCGGACGGGGTACAGCTTCGGGCCGGACTCGCAGCCGAGGAGGCAGACGAGGGCGACGGCCCCCAGGACCAGCGGGCGCATCCGGGAACCTCCGGCGGGGGAGAGCGTTAGTCGGCGTTCGTGTCGACTTCGTTGCCGTTGCGGCTGGCGAGGTTGCGGTAGACCTGCAGCGGGATCGAGTCGCGGACGAACCGGACGGACCCGTCCGCCATCGCGAACCCGAGGCCGGACGTGTGCCGGCTGCGGAACGAGTAGCGTTGCGTCCAGTCGCCGGGGCCGCTGCCGGCCGGGAGGATCGTGATCGCGGTGTTCGGCGGGATGGCGCAGGTGGCGTTCGCGCCGTTCGGGTGAGCCCACGAGTTGTAGGTGGTCACTTCCGCGACATCTTCGCCGATGAGGAAGGTGTTGCTCGTGCCGTCGGTGACGGCCGTGAGGGGCATCTTCCCGGACCGCATGTCGGCCCGCCAGAAGATGCCGTTGCCCCACTCCAGGCCGTTGCGGTCGCGGGGCGTGGAGGTGCCGCCGGTCGGGTTCGCATACGGCGTGCTGACGGCCGCGTCGCTGGACGACGGGGTCGCCTCGCTGTAGAAGTCGGTCCCCCAGTTGTTGCCGCTCACGCCCTTGTAGCTGGTGACGGCCGACGGCGCGGTCCCGAAGTCGTTCGCGCCGGTCCGCACGCGGGGGTTCGTGGTGTCGCTCGGGCACTTCAGCACCTTCAACTCCGCCTGGACCGCGGTCGCGGCGGCCGCCGCGTTCAGGTTCGCCGTCGGGATGTTCGCGGACTCCGCGAGCGGGCCTTGCTCGAAGTACGGGAGCGACCGAGCGATCCAGCTCCACTGCGGCGCGCCGGTGCCGCAGCACCCGGTGCCGTTCCCGTGGGACTCGGTGAGCGCCGCAGGATTGCCGTTCCGCGGGAGAGTGCCGAGGGCGTCGGCGTGCATGTGGCACGCCAGCGCGAGTTGCTTCAGGTTGTTCTGACAGGTGCTCCGGGCCGCCGCCTCGCGGACTTTTTGCACGGCCGGCAGCAGGAGCCCGATCAGGATCGCGATGATCGCGATGACCACGAGCAG
>CAYUHJ010000064.1:0-28248 GCA_964444365.1 uncultured Alcaligenaceae bacterium
CCCCCAACCCCTCTCCCCAGCGGGGAGAGGGGTGGAAAACCCATTCAAGCGAATTCGGTATGACACCGTTCACCGCGCGGTCCACCCGCCGTCGACGGCGAGCATCGCGCCGGTGGTGTACGCCGCCGCGTCGCTGGCGAGGTAGATCGCCGAGCCCTGGATTTCCTTGAGTTCCCCCCACCGGCCGAGCAGCGTCGCCCCGAGGATGAACTGGAGGAACTGCGGGTCGTCCTTCACGGGGATGTTCATTTCCGTCAGGAACGGGCCGGGCAGGATCGCGTTCGCGGTGATGTTGAACGGAGCCAGTTCGGCGGCGAGTGCCCGCGTGAGCTGGACGACGGCCCCCTTGCTGGCGCAGTACGGCGTGCGGTCCGCGAGGCCGACAACACCCAGGGCGCTGGACAGGTTGATAACCCGGCCGGACTTCCGCTCCTTCATGTGCGGCACGACCGCCCGCGTGGCGAGCCAGGTGCCGTCCACGTTGACCCGCATCACCTCGCGGTAGTCCTCGACGCTCAACTTGTCGATCGGCCCGCGGCGGTTGATGCCGGCACTGTTGACGAGAATGTCGATCCGCCCGAGGTCGCGCAGGACGTGGTCGACCATCGCGACGGTGTCCGCTTCGACGGCGACGTCCGCCCGCACGCCGATCGCGCGCTTGCCGAACGCGGACGCGATCTGTTCCGCGGCGGACTTCGCTTCATCCAGGTGTCGGCTGACGAGGGCGACATCGGCCCCGGCTGACGCAAGCCCGGCGGCGATGGCGTACCCGAGCCCCTTGGAGCCGCCGGTGACGACCGCGACGCGGCCGGTCAGGTCGAAGAGTCGGATTCCGGGGAGCATGATTCCCTCCGCAACTACACGTCCCAGGTTCCGGGCTCAGTCTTCTTTTTCTTCTTCCGCCTCGGGGCGGGCGGGGGCTCCGGTTCCGCGTCCGGCGGGGGGACCGGCGTCGGGTCGTCGAGCATCACCGGGTCGAGTTCGTCGACGGGCGGCTCGGTCGCCAGCGACGGGATTTCGTCCGTCCCGTCCGGGACCGGGGACTTGTGCGGGATCTCTTCCCCGGCGTCCTCGTGGTCGGCCCCGCGGCCGAGGCCGCCGGCCTCGCCCTTGGATTTCAGCAGGATCTTGATGGCGACTTCGCCGAACCGGAAGTTGTCGCGGATGACCTTGGTCAGGTAGCGGACGTAGGTCTGGTCGAACAGGTCCGGGCCGTTCGTCACCATCACGATCGTCGGCGGGTGCGTCGCGATCTGGGTGGCGTAGTACACCTTCGCCGGGCGGTTGTATCGGACGGGCGGGCTGTTCGCGTCCATCGCCGCCTGGATGACGCGGTTCAGTTCCCCGGTCTTCGCCCGGCGGCCGGCTTGCTTGTGCAGTTGCTGCGCGAGGTTCAGCAGCCGGAAGACGTTCTTCCCGCTCTTGGCCGTCGTGAACGCGATCGGGACGTAGTCCAGCATCGGGAGCATCTGGCGGAGGTAGTCCGACCACTTTTCCGTGGGAATCTGCTCCTTGACGAGGTCCCACTTGTTGACGACGAAAATCACCGGCTTGTGGTTCTCCAGCACGTACCCGGCGAGCTGCTTGTCCACCCGGCTGAGCCGCAGCCGCGGGTCGAACAGGTGCAGCACCACGTCCGCCCGGCGGATGGACCGCTCGGCGCGGTGCAGGCTGTAGAACTCGATGTCCCCGGTCAGGCTCTTCCGCTTCCGGACGCCGGCCGTATCGATGGCGACGATCGTCTTGCCGTCCCGCTCGAACCGGACGTCGACGCTGTCCCGCGTGGTGCCGGCGACCTCCGAGACGATGACGCGGTCGGCCTTGGCCAGGCTGTTGATGAACGTGCTCTTCCCGACGTTTCGCCGGCCGACGATCGCGAGCTTGAGGGCCGGGTCCGCCGGCGGCGGCTCCTCCCCTTCCGGCGGGAGCAGACTCATGAACGCATCGACGAGTTCTTCCTTACCGCGGAGCTGGTTGGCACTCACGAGAACGGGATGGCCGTACCCGAGGGAGTAGAATTCCGATGCGGCGGCCTCGAACTTCGGGTCGTCGACCTTGTTCGCGACGAGGACGACCGGCTTGTTCACCCGCCGCAACCGGGCGGACACTTCCTCGTCGAGCGGGGCGACCCCGGAGCGGGCGTCGACGACGAACAGGACGACGGAGGCGGCTTCGAGGGCGTGGCGGATCTGGCGTTCGACGTCTTCGGTGAGATTGTCGCTATCCTGAATCCCCATGCCGCCGGTGTCGACCAGTTCGAAGAACCGGCCGCCGAACTGGAGGATGGTGGAAATCCGGTCGCGGGTCACCCCGGCGGTCGGGTCGACGATGCTGATCCGCCGGCCCGCGAGCCAGTTCAACAGCGACGACTTTCCCACGTTCGGGCGGCCGACAATCGCAACCACGGGCAACGACACGCGCAATCCTCGGGCATAGAGACCAAAAAACCCGCGCCGGACTTCGTTCCTAGCGCGAAAAGTGATTCTAGCAAAAGCCGGCCGATTTCCGAGGGCCGTAGGAACATTTGTTTCCGCCGAGGGGTACGATGGCCCGCTGCGACGAAGGCTACCTCTGCGACGTGTGCGGCCGAGAGGTCGAGGCCGTCGCGGACTCGGACCTGTACCTGCGCTACGTCCTCGGGGACGTGCCGCTGGAACGGCTCCACCGCGAACCCGAGCGGCACGTCCGGTGCAACCCGGCCCTCGCACAGTACATCGTCGATGCGAGCTTCGCGCGAGTTTCGTGTGAAGGCCCGTTCGCGAAGGCCGGCCTGGATTCGGACTTTGTAACGGCCGAGGAAGCCCGCGTGTCCCGCGGGTGGCGGCGGCTACAACAACTGCCGACGCTCGGGCTGACGCTCCCGGAGTACCCGCTGGCCGTCACCCCGGACGACACATCGGAGACACCGCGATGAATCGCTATCTGCTGGGTATCTGCGTGGCGACCTGTGTCGCCGTGACGGCCCTCGCGGATGTGGAGTCCGGCCCGAAGGCGGGGGAGAAGGTCGCCGCCCTGAAAGTGTTCGGCGTCGTCGGCCCGGTGGAAGGGAAGGAAGTCGACTTCGCCGCGGAAAAGAAGGGCGACCCGACGGTCTACCTCTTCGTGAAGCCCGACAGCTGGAGCCGCCCGATGGCTCGCTTCACGAAGGTGCTCGACGGCAAGGTCGGCGACGTCCACGAGAAGGCGAGCGTCGTTGCGGTCTGGGTCGGCGGCGACGCGGACAAGTCGAAGGAATACCTGCCAAAGGCCCAGGAGAGCCTCAAATTCGGCCGCACCGCCCTGACCGTGTTCGCGGACAAGGCCGGCCCCGAGGGCTGGGCGATCAACCCGGACGCGGACCTGACCGTCGTCGTGGCGCACGGCGGGAAGGTGCTTGCGACGTTCGCGTTCGGGTCGGTGAACGACACGGACGTGAAGGCGGTCGAAGAGGCGCTGAAGAAGGCGGTGAAGTAACGCTGCCGCCACGACCTCTTCCTCCCTTCCCCTTGTGGCCTTGTGGGGGAGGGTTGGGGTGGGGGTCGCTTAAGAGGTGATGTCCCCACCCCCCACCCTAACCCTCCCCCACAAGGGGGGAGGGGACCCGAACGAAAGGAAGCGACGCTGCCGCGTCGCGGCGACATCTCAATCGTCCACCTCGAAGCTCTTCGGGTCTGCCTTCTCCTTGAGCGTCGCCTCGACGACCGTCATCGTCATGAACTTCTTCCCGTCGTGGTTCAGGACCATTTTCCCCGGCAGCATCAGGCCGTCGGTCTTCTTGTAATCCGAGATGAACCCGTCCTCGACGACTTGCCTGTCCTCCGGGGCGTCCGGGGCGACCGCCCGGCGGGAGGTCTTCACCAGCAACCCGGACTTCTTGTCGAACGACAGCCGGGTGTCCTTGAAGTTCTTCCCCGTCACGAGCACGACCGCGGCGGGCTTGCCGTCGATTTCCTCGTCTTTCTCCAGCTTGATCGTGTACTTCTTCGCGTCGAGCAGCGGCACGAGCATGGTGATCTCCTGCATGGCGGCCGCCTGGATCAGTTCCAGCGTCTGCGCCTTGCCGAGCTTGGTCGACGTGCCGTTGATCGTGTTCTTCACCTTCGTCCCGTTCACGACTTGAACCAGGGCCAGTTTCTGCCCGCCGACCTCCGCGTCGAGGGCCATGCGGAACTTGCTCGGGAGTTCGTACGCGATGTCCCCGGTGAACGAGACGTCCGTGCCGGCGACGGTCAGGTCACCCTTCACCTTGTAGGTGCCGGCCTTGTGCTTCGTCAGGGCGTCGGCCCCGCCGTGGGCGTCGATCGCCTTCTTGACGACGGCCTCGGCGGTGTCGTCGGCCGCGGTCGCCGCCGGTGCGACGAGCAGGACCGAGCAGAGAAACGGGGCGAGGAACGGTTTCACGGTCAACCTCCGCAGGGGTGGGTGCGGGCAGAACTTCGCCGGTCTGGCGGGGTTGATTGTATGCGTGACCGTGCCCCGCCATCTCCCACGAGCTTCGACATGCGATTCCTCGCCGTCCTTGCGCTGACCCTCGCCGCCGGCCTCGGGTCGCCGGCCGCGGAGAAGATGAACGTCCTGTTCATCGTGTCCGACGACCTGACGAACCAGACGCTCGGGTGCTACGGCAGCCCGCGGGGCCAGTCCCCGAACATCGACAAGCTCGCGGCGAAGGGCGTCCGGTTCGACCGGGCGTACTGCCAGTTCCCGCTGTGCAACCCGAGCCGGGCGAGCTTCCTCACGGGGCTGAGGCCCGACACCATTCGGATCTACGAGAACGCGACGCAGTTCCGCAAGACCGCGCCGGACGCGGTGAGCCTGCCGCAATCCTTCCAGAAGGCCGGGTACGGCGTCACCCGCGTCGGCAAGCTGTACCACTACGGCGTGCCCGCCCAGATCGGGACCGACGGGCTGGACGACCCGAAGTCCTGGGAGAAGACGATCAACCCGAAGGGGCGGGACAAGGAGGACGAGGAAAACAACCTCATTTTCACGCTGAACCCGAAGGGGAAGGGGTCGGCCCGGTTCGGCGGCACGCTGAGCTGGCACGCCTCGGACGGCCCCGACGCCGAGCAGACGGACGGCAAGATCGCGGCCGAGGTGGCGAAGCAGATCGCGGCGAACAAGGACAAGCCGTTTTTCCTGGCCTGTGGCTTCTTCCGACCGCACACGCCGTATGTCGCCCCGAAGGCGTACTTCGAGATGTACCCGCCGGGCAAGTTCACCCTCCCGGACGTGCCGAAGGGCCACGAGGACTCCGCCCCGGCCGCGGCGTTCGGCAGCCGCAAGAAGGAACAGGACACGCTGACCGACGACCTCCGCCGGCAGGCCCTCCAGGCGTACCACGCCAGCACGACGTTCATGGACGCCCAGGTCGGGCACGTCCTCGACGCCCTGGAACAAGCGAAGATCGCGGACCGGACGATCGTCGTGTTCCTGTCCGACCACGGCTACCACCTCGGCGAGCACGGGCTGTGGCAGAAGATGTCCCTGTTCGAGAACTCGGCCCGCGTCCCGCTGGTGATTTTTGACCCCCGCGCGAAGGGGAACGGCAAGGCGTGCCCGCGGCCGGTCGAACTCGTCGACCTGCACGCGACGCTGGCGGACCTGTGCGGGATCGACGCCCCGAAGACGGACGGTGTCTCGCTCAGGCCGCTGCTGGCCGACCCCGCGGCGTCGTGGGAGCGCCCCGCGTTCACGCAGGTGTCCCGCGGCACCCCGACCGCGACCGGGGACGCGACCAAGGACGCGAAGTGGTTCATGGGTCGCAGCGTCCGCACGGACCGCTTCCGCTACACCGAGTGGGCCGGCGGCGAGAAGGGGGCGCAGCTGTACGACTACACCGCCGACCCGCACGAACTGACGAACCTCGCGACCGACCCCAAACACGCGGACACGGTCGCGGCGATGAAGAAGCTCCTCCCCGCCGCGAAGCCGTGAGTCGCGATGAGATCGGAGACGACGAGGTGGACGGCCGCACACCGCGGTCTTCAACCACGCGGAGAGCCGACTGCCCGCGCGGAAAGGAGCGTTGGACTCGTCGATGCGTAGAATCAGCCGCCGACGCGAGCCGCGAACGTCGCCGCCCGGACTTCGCGGTCGAGGAGTTCCAGTTCTTCAGCGACTTCCGGGTCCTCGTCGTCGAGGAGTTCCGACCGCACGGTGTACGAGAAGAGCGCGACCCGGAGGTTGTTCGGCGGGACGGGGTTGATCACTTCCCAGTAGCGGATCGTCAGCGGAACGCCGTCCTCGGTCGCCTGCACGGTGTATTCCGCGAGCCAGTTCCCGGTGCCGAGGTCGACCGCGCGGCCGCCGTTCCTGGCGGCGTGGGCCTCGGCAAATTCTCGGGCCGTGTGCGCGGTCACCGGTTTCGCCGACCGCGCGAGGAGGGTGTTCAGGCGGAACGTGCCGGCATCGGCGTCCTCGTCATAGAAGGTCCCGCCGCCTTCGTCTTCGTACTCTTCTTCCCAGTGCTCCGGGATGCGGAAGACGACCACGCCCCCGCGGTAGCGGATCGTCTTCAACCCGTCGTCCGGCTCGGCATCGTCCGGGTCCGGCGTCGAGGGTGCGTCGGGAAACTCGCCGACGGCATGGATCCCGGCCGATGTGACTTCAAAGACTTCGGTCGTGAGCGGGTAGGCCGACTTGGCGTACTCTCGAACGACGACCGCCCCGATCCGTCCCAACAGCTCGCGGTCCCGATCGGGGATCAGGTAAACGAAGTCTCTGCACGGCAGGACGGCGAACACCGGCCAGCCGAGGACCGGTTCGACGAGTGCCCGCAGGTTCGGGGCGAACACCAGGGCGGCTTTAAACGCGGTGAACTCGGTGTTCACCATCCCGAGCGTGTGGCTTTCCACAGGGAGGGTGTCGATCTGCGCTCGCGCGCGAAGAGTCGCCATATTCTCGGCCGCGGCCGCCAAGAGCGACTCCTTGGTCTGGCCCCAGCTCGCGGCGGTCGTCGGCGACACCCAGGTGATTTGCGTCTCGTCCGGGCTGACACACACGAGGACCAGCGCGACGCGGTCCGAGACGACTTCGTGAAGGGCCTCGGCGAGCGGCATGTCGGTCGGTTCGAGGGACCAGCGGAGGCGAGGCCGAACCTCGGGCCAGTTCGGGAGGATTGGCCGACAGAGGACCGTGTCCACGAAGCGGGTGACGTGCTCGGGATCGCGGTCTCGGGCGTAATCTCGGCTCAGATTTTCGAGGGAAATGGTGACCGTGGTGCCGTCGCGGTCGATCTGATATCCGCCATCGGCGACCGTCACGGGAATGCCGCGGCGGGACAGTTCGTCGAGAAAGAGTGTCGCGACCTCGGTCGTGACAGCCATCGGGAGCTCCGAGGGACGAACTTCTTTACGTCACCCCGACGGGCCGGCGCATCATCCCGGACTCGTGCGGCGGCGGGTTGTCGCGGACGGGGGTGCGGGGGCTGGTGGTGACGACGCCGGACTTCGTGCCCAGGCCGTCCGGGTGGACGTAGCGGCCGAGGCGGTACACGTCGCCGAGCATCGTCTTCGTCAGCGGGTCGAGCCGGGCTCGCTCCACGGCGGCGAGGGTGCGGTTCACGTCGTACGGCACTTCCTTCAACTGGACGCGGCCGTCCTCGATGATCGCGTACCGGCCGTTCGGGTTGCCGTCCCGCTGCAGGCCGATGCTGCCGGGGTTGACGACCCGCGGGCCGCCGGTGTCGATGGAAAACTGGGTGTGCGTGTGGCCGACGCAGACGAAGTCGACGGCCAGCCCCTCGGTGCGGTCGGCCCACGATTTCGCGTCGGTCGGGACGTACTCGTCGAGCGGGTCGCGGGGCGAGGCGTGGACGAGCAGGAAGCGGTAGCCGCCGACCGTCACCATCGTCGAGACGGGCAGGTCCGCGAGGAACCGGCGGTCGTCGTTGCCCAACCGCTCGACGGTCATCTTCCGCGTGGTCATCGTCAGGTAGCGGAACCCGCTGACGCCGTGGACCTCGACGTTCTGAGCCGCCCCGTGGTCGTGGTTGCCCCGAACGGAGTAGTTGGCGTACTTCCGCACCCAGGCGAGCGACTCCTCCGGGTCCGGCCCGTACTCGACGAGGTCGCCCATGCACAGGCAGGCGTCGAACGAATCGAGGGGGATCGCGTCGAGGGCGGCCCGGTTGGCGTGAATGTCCGACACCAGCAGAATCCGCATGGGGGCGACTCCAGTTTATCCCGCGGTTGAAGTGAGATCGTAGTACGCGGGGGGCCGGAATGCACCAACAATCGGGGAAAATCTTCGCGCGACCGGGGTCCGGTCCGGGTCACCCCAGCAGCTTCCGCACGGCGGCGGCCACCGCGGCCCGCTGGTCCCGGTCGAGCATCGGGTACTCGTCGATCCGCTGTTCGATCGCCCCGGCGACCAGCAGCTCCGCGCCCGTGTCGGTCGGGTCGATGCCGTGGGCCTCCAAGTCGCCGACCAGCTTCGCGAAGACCTGGGTCGCGAGTTCGTCCGGGGACGGCCGCGGGCGGGCGGGGGGCTGCTCGGCGAGTTCCCGTGCGAGGCGGGCTTCGACGGATTCCGCCGGCGGAAACGCCCGACGGGCCGCCACGACGACCGCCGCCGCACCGAGCACCGCCGCCGCCGTCCAGACGAGAGGGTTCGCGAACAGGCCCACGGGTCAACTCCACATCTGGAACCGGCCGGTCGACTCGAACGCCTGGGAGATGTGGAGGATTGTCGGCTCGGTCGCCGCCGGCGGCCAGGCGAGGGCGAGCACGTCGAACCGGACGGTCACGTCGAGGAGCTTCCGCCGGGCGACGTACCGCAGTGCGGCGTCCGTGATCTTCTTCTGCTTCCGGGCGTCGACGGTTTCCGCGGCGAGGTGCGGGTCGGTGCCCGAAACGGAGCGGACCTCCACGACGACGACGGTCGTGCCGTCCGGGTCGACGGCGAGCAAGTCGAGTTCGCCCCGGCGGTCGGCCACGTTCGCGGCGAGCAGCCGATACCCCTTGGCCCGCAGGTACCGGGCGGCGACCCGCTCCGACCGCCGGCCGAACCACCGCCGCCACAGTGACCGCCGGGCGAATTCGGGCGGCGGGGTGCTTTCGGCCATCGGCGTCCCTCCGTTCGCGGGCATCAGAATTATTCTACCGACCGAGGACGAGTTCCTGCGTGCTCTCGAAACTTCGTCCTCGCCGCGAACCGATTCGCGGGGTATGCTGAGTTCTACCGTGCAGCGTGACCCCGTCCGCACCGCTGACCTTCTACCCCGGAGGTCGTCGTGTCACCCGCCGAACCGTTCACCCCGACCGACCCGATCCGGCCCAGCGACGCCGCCCGGATAGCCATCGCGCAAGTGTCGGCGGCGCAGGGGCTGCCGCAGGTCTTCCGGTGCCTGTGCGAGATCGCCTCGACCGCGCTGTGCGTCGACCGGGTCGGCGTCTGGCTGTTCGTGGACGACCGCCGGGGGTTGCGGTGTGCGAACCTGTTCGAGCGGAAGAAGCGCGAGCACTCCGAAGGGTGTACCCTGCGGGTCGCGGACTTCCCCCTGTACTTCGGGGCCATGTCGGACGTCCGGACCCTGCCGGTCACGGACGTGACGATCGACCCCCGGGCGACCGAACTCATTCCCGCCTACCTCGCCCCCCTCGGGATCACCTCCATGCTCGACGCCGCCGTCGTTGTCCGCGGGGAAACCCTCGGCGTCGTCTGCCACGAACACGTCGGCCCGCCGCGGGAGTGGACCGCCGAGGAGAGCGATCTCGCGGCCGCCGTCGCGGACGCCGTCGCCCTGCACATCAAGGCGGCCGAACTGGACGAGGCCCGGGCCGCCCTCCGCACCAAAGACGAGCAACTGTCCGAAAACCGTCGACTCGACGCGCTGGGCGGGATGGCCGCCGGCATCGCCCACGACTTCCGCAACCTGCTCACGGTCGTGCTCGGGGCGGCGGACCGGCTCGCCCGGGTGCCGGGGTTGCCCGCGGCGGCCCGGGATCTCGCGACCCAGATCGCGGACGCCGCCGAGCGGGGCACCGCCCTGACCGAGGAGTTGACGCAGTACGCCCGGGACCAGACCCAGCGGCCGACGGTCGTGTCCGCACGGGACACGGTCGAGCGGTTCTTGCCCCTGCTGCAGGCCGCCGCCGGGCCGTCGCACCCGGTCGAGTACGCCCGCGACGAGGTCGGGGCGAAAGTGTTCCTCGACCCGACGGCGCTGGAACGCCTGCTGATGAACCTCGTGGTGAACGCCCGCGACGCGATGCCGGCCGGCGGCCCCATCCGGGTCGCCGTGGGGACCGAAACCGCCCCCGAACTGCCCGCCCCGCCGCGGGCGTATGCCCGCATCGAGGTCCGCGACGCCGGCACCGGCATCCCCCCCGAGAACCTCGACCGCATCTTCGACCCGTTCTTCACGACGAAGCCCGCCGGCGTCGGCACGGGTCTTGGATTGGCCGTCGTGAAGCAAGTCGTCGACCGTGCCGGCGGGTTCGTGAAGGTCGCCAGCGAGCCCGGCCGCGGCACCGCGATCCGCGTGTATTTGCCGCGGGTGGCGGGCGAGGGGTGAAAGTCAGGCAATATACTGTCCCGTGTGTGGATCACTCCGACACGGGAAGGGTTACGAGATGGACGAATTGCAACTGCCTCGTGATCTCGTGGAGTTCCTCGACTCAGGTCAACAATTTCAGTACGAACCTACCTCATGCGAAGCGGGACAAGTCACATTACGGTCCCGAGAATCCTTGTCTCTTCGGACGTTCAGGGGTCGCACTGAAGATTTGATGGGGGTTGACCTCATTGCTGCTTGCACGGGTGGCTATGAACCGGAAGGGCTCCTCATCTGGTTCCCTCAAGAAGCCAGATACGGTGTCTGGGATCCTTCACACGACTACATCATGCTCTTCGAGCGCTCAACAAACTGGGGCGACATTGTTCGCTCTCCAGCCCGATACATCAACGCGCAATGGGAATTTGAGGAACTCGACCGTGCTCCAGTTGAAGTGCTCGGAGCAACTGATGACGATTGAAGCCCCGCCGACCGCGTTTCGTGCGTTCGTCGCCCTGAGCGTGTTCTCGTTCGCCCGGTTGTGGCGTGTCCGGCAGATGGGCTGGGTCGCCGTCGGGTTGCTCGCGATTCTCGCGGCGATCGTCGGGGTCATGTCGCACGGGCCGATCGGCTGGGGGCTTGCGGAACGCTTTTCCCTCCGCTACCAGACGCGGTACGGCGACTACCCGCAGCAACTCGACCGCCTCCAGATGATGCCGCTGCCGGGGGATCTGTCGGCGGTGCAGATGGCGGCGTTCGCGCCGTTCCGGGCGGCCCTCGCGGACGACAAATTCCTCTCAGATTTCGCCTTTCTGAACTTCTCGCGGTGGGTCGTGTTCGTGATGTACTTGACGTTCCTGCTGCCGCTTTTCACACTGGCATACGCTTCGGCGGCGGTCGGAGCGGAACGCGAAGGGCGAACGCTGATCTGGCTCACGTCCCGGCCGTTGCCGCGGTGGGCGGTGTACCTGGCGAAGTTCTTCGGCGTGCTGCCGTGGTGCCTGCTCGCGTCGGCGGGGGGCTTCGCGGTGCTGTGTTTGGTGGGCGGCGAACTCGGCCGGCGGGCGGCGGTCACGTACTGGCCCGCGGTGCTCGCCGGGACGATCGGCTTCAGCGCACTATTCCACCTGATCGGTGCGGTGTTCCGTCGGCCGGCCGTGGTCGGGCTCGTGTACGTGTTCTTCTTCGAGACATTGGTCGCGAACTTGCCGGGGAGTTTGAAGCAACTCAGCCTGAACTTTTACGTGAAGTCGCTGCTCTATAATGAGGCCAAGTCCGCGGTCGGGACCACCGTGCCGGAGCAGTTGGAGGTCTACGCCCCGACCGATCCCACTTCGGCGTGGCTGGTGCTCGTCGGGGCCGCGGTCGGGTTGACGCTGCTCGGAATGGCCTGGTTTTCCCGTCAGGAACCGCAAGACGAGGTGTGACGTGCCCGATTCCTCCGAGTCCGTTCCGCTGCACGGCTACCGCGGGACCGCACCGGACGAGACCGCCCACCGCCCCCGCGGGTTGACCGTCGCGATCAGCCGGGAGGCGGGGTCGAACGGCTGGCCCATCGCGCAGGCGGTCGGCCGGTTGCTCGGCTGGCAGGCGTTCGACCAGGACGTCCTCGACTTCATGACCCAGGACGAAACCGCCTTCGCCGAACTCGTCGCGGACGTACCCGCTTCGGCGCGGAAGTGGGCGGATGCCCGCCTCGCCACGGTCGTCGCCGAGCGGGGACTGCGGGAGTCGTCCGAACTGACCGAGATGGCCCGGTTCGCGTTGACGCTGGCGGCCCGCGGGGAAGCGGTTCTCGTCGGCACCGCGGCGGGGTTCTTGCTCCCCTCGGAAACGACGGTTCACGTCCGCATCGTCGCCCCGCTCGAACGCCGGGTCACGCAGATGGCCGACCGGTTGCGGCTGACTGCGGCGGAAGCCGAGGCCGAAGTCCGGGCGACCGACCGCCGCCGGGCCGACCTGCTGAGCGTGCTCGTCGGCCGCGACGCGACCGACCCCATCGGCTACGACCTCGTCCTGAACTCCTCCCGGCTCGGCGTCGTGGGGTGCGCCGAACTCATCGCGCAAGCGGTTCGGTTCAAGCAAGTGGCGGAAGAAGTGGTGCCGGCCGACGTGCCGACCGCCTGACCCGCAATCGGTTTTGGAGTGATCAGCGTGCCTGTCGCGAAGCGGGGCGGGAAGCCCGACAACCGGTTGAAGAAGGGGTGGACCGCCCCGCTGGCCGACCACTGCGTCGGGGTGGCGTGGTCGCCGGACGGCCGCCGCGTCGCGGCCGCGGCCGTCTCGGGTCCGGTCGCGGTTCTCGACGCGAAGACCGGCAGCGTCGTCCACACGCTTCCCGGCCACGGGTTCGGGACGACGGCGGTCGCGTGGCAGCCGGGCGGGAGCGTGCTCGCCACCGCGGGGCAGGACGGCAAGGCCCGGCTCTGGGACGGTTCCACCGGGGCCGAACTCCGCGCCCTCGACGGGGGGGCCGCGTGGGTCGAACGCCTCGCCTGGACGCCCGACGGCCGGCTGCTCGCGACCGCCGCGGGGAAGACGGTGCGCGTGTGGGACGCTTCCGGCGGGACGGTCGCCGAGTACCCGGATCACGCGAGCACCGTCGCGGACGTGGCGTGGCGGCCGGGTTCCGGCGAACTCACGGTTGCGGTCTACGGCGGGGTCGTGCTCCGCAAGCTCGGCGAGCCCCCGGACGCCGCCCGCACGTTCGCCTGGAAGGGCTCGCCGCTCGCACTCGCGTGGTCCCCGGACGGCAAGACGCTCGCCCACGGCAACCAGGACGCGACAGTTCACTTCTGGACCGCGGACGCCGCCACCCCGCTGCAGATGTCCGGGTACGCCTCCAAGGTCCGCGAACTGTCGTGGGACTACACGTCCCGCTACCTCGCGACCGGCGGCGGGCCGGGGGTGTGCGTCTGGGACTGCGGCGGGAAGGGGCCGGAAGGCAGCACCCCGCAGATGCTCCAGAGCGGCCACAACAAGACGGTGTCCGCCGTGGCGTGGCAGCGCCGCGGGTTCCTGATCGCCTCCGGCGGGCGGGACGGCTACCTGAACCTGTGGCAGCCCGCGAACCAGAAAGGCCCCCACGTCGGCGAGGACCACGCCCCGGACGCCGAGGTCAGCACCCTGGCCTGGTCCCCGGACGACGCCGCACTCGCCGTCGGGTTCGGCGACGGCCGCGTCACCCTGTATCGCGTCTGACCGCGGGCGGTTAGAATCGTCAGCGGCCGTCCCGAATCGGCACCGATGGAACTCCGCTGATGCGACTTCTCCGCCTGTCGCCCGTTCTCCTCGCCGGCTTCGCGGCGTGGCTCGCGATAACCGAGGCCGGACCCGCCGCCGACGGAACCCCGCGCAAACTCTGGACGACCTCCAAACTCGTCGGCTCGCCGGAACCGCCGCCGCCGTACAAGTGCGTCAACGCCTTCCCCAAGCTCGCCTTCAAGAACCCCGTGCTGCTCCGGCACGAGGCCGGCGGCGACCGGTTCTTCGTCGCCGAGCAGCGCGGGAAGATGTACTCGTTCCCGAACGCCCCGGACGCGGCGACGGCGGACCTCTTCGTCGACCTGCCGGCGGAACTCAAGTCGCTGAGCAAGACCCCCGGCGCGACCGGCGTCGAGGCGATCTACGGCTTCTGCTTCCACCCGAAGTTCGCGGAGAACCGCACCTGTTTCGTGTGCTACACGGTGAACAAGAAGGGGGCGAACAACCTCGCGGACGGCACCCGCGTGTCCCGGTTCGCCGTCACGAAGGCGGACCCGCCGCGGCTCGACGTGGCCGGCGAAGAGATCCTCCTCACCTTCATGCAGGGGGGCCACAACGGCGGCGACCTCCACTTCGGGCCGGACGGCTTCCTGTACGTTTCCACCGGCGACGCCAGCAGCCCGAACCCGCCGGACCGCCTCAAGACTGGCCAGGACTGCTCCGATCTGCTCTCGTCCATCCTCCGCCTCGACGTGGACCGCAAGGACGAGGGCAAGAACTACGCGGTGCCGAAGGACAACCCGTTCGTCGGCGTGAAGAACGTCCGCCCGGAAATCTGGGCGTTCGGCTTCCGCAACCCGTGGCGGATGAGCTTCGACCGCCAGACCGGCGACCTGTGGGTCGGCGACGTCGGGTGGGAACTCTGGGAGATGGTCCACCGCGTACAGAAGGGCGGGAATTACGGCTGGAGCGTCGTCGAGGGCCGGCAGCCGGTCAACACGAACGAGAAGGTCGGCCCGAGCCCGGTCCTGCCGCCGCTGATCGAACTCCCGCACACGGCGGCGGCCAGCGTCACCGGCGGGTACGTCTACCGCGGCAAGAAGTTCTCGGACCTCGCCGGCGCGTACCTGTTCGGCGACTGGGAAACCCGGCGGTTCTGGGCCGCGAAGGTGGACGGCACGCGGGTCGTGTCCATGCCCGAGATCACGGAGCCGACCGTGCGGATCGTCGCGTTCGGCGAGGACGCGGCCGGCGAAGTCTACGCCCTCGACTACGACGCGGGTACGGTCCACACGCTGGCGAAGAACGACGCGACCACCACGAAGCCCGAAGATTTTCCGCGGAAGCTGTCGCAAACGGGGCTGTTCGCCTCGGTGAAGGATCACGCCTTCGCCGCCGGGGTCGTGCCGTTCCAGGTGAACGCCGCCCGGTGGGACGACGGCGTGACCGCGGAGCGGTTCGCCGCGTTCCCGAACGGCGGCACGATGACGTGGCTGCCCCGCCCGATGACCGTCCCCGGCAGCATGTTCACCCGGCAGTTCGACTTCCCCGACCACGCCGTGCTCGGCCGCACCGTGTCCCTCGGCGGGAAGCGGCTCGAAACGCAGGTCCTCCACTTCGACGGCAAGACGTGGCGCGGCTACACCTACGCCTGGAACCCGGCCCAGACCGACGCCGACCTCGTCCCCGCGGACGGCGGCGAGACCGAAGTGTCCGACGGGAAGCAGACGAAGCCCTGGACGTTCGCCAGCCGGTCGCAGTGCATGGTGTGCCACAACCCGTGGGCGCAGCATGCCCTCGCGTTCAACCCGGAGCAACTCAACCGGACCGCGGACACGCCCCTCGGCAAGCGGAACCAACTCCTCGCCTTCGAGGAACTCGGGCTCGTTCAGCGGACCGACGAGCGGCGGAAGCCGCTGCCGCCGCTGACGGAACCGGCGCTGGCGAAAGTCCCGACGCTGACCGACCCGCACGATCCTGCGGCGGACCTGGACAAGCGGGCGCGGGCGTACCTGCACGTCAACTGCGGCCACTGCCACCGGTTCGGCGGCGGCGGGTCCGTGGACATCGAACTGCACGCGACCGCGAGCCTGAAGAAGTGCCTCGACGTTCCCCCCGCCCGCGGCACGTTCGACCTGCCGGACGCGAAGGTCCTCGCCGCCGGCGACCCGCACCGGAGCGTCCTGTTCTACCGGCTGGCGAAGTTCAACCGCGGCCGGATGCCCCACCTCGGCTCGGAAACCCCCGACCCCCGCGGCGTGACGCTGATCCGCGACTGGGTCCGCGCCCTGCCCGGCGGTTCCCCCGCCGCGGAGTTCGACGTCGGGAAGTCGACCGACGCCGAGCTCGCGAAGGCGGTCGCCTCCCCCGGCCCGGCGTGCGATCTCGCGGCGGCGATCGGCGACGAGAGGACCCCCGCCGCCGTGCGAGCCCGCATCCTCGCGGCGGCCGCGAAACTGCCCCCCGGCAACCTCCGCGACCTGTTCGACGGCCACTTCCCGACCGACGGCCGGGAGCGCAAGATCGGCCCGAACCCGCGGCCCGGCTCAATTCTGAGCGCCGAAGGGAACTCCGAGCGGGGCCGCCTCGTCTATTTATCGAAGGCCGTCCAGTGTCAGACCTGTCACAAACTGGACGGCCAGGGGGCCGATGTCGGCCCGGACCTGTCTCAGATCGGTCAGTCGCGGTCCCGGCAGGAGTTGCTCGAAAGTTTGCTCGACCCGTCCCGGCAGGTGGACCCGAAGTTCCAGGCGTTCCTGGTCCGCACGGTCGACGGCCGCGCGTTCACCGGGTTGCTGCTGAAGCGGGACGCGAAGGAAGTCGTGCTCAAGGACTCCCAGGCGAAGGAAGTCCGGCTCGCAGCGGACGACGTCGAGAGCGTGCAGCCGTCCCGCGAGTCGCTGATGCCGGCCGGCCCGATCGCGGACCTGACCCGCCAGCAGGCGGCGGACCTACTGGCGTACCTTGCCTCGCGGAAGTGACACCCCGGAGATCGCCGATGCGCGCGTTCGCGTTCCTGCTCTTGACGGCCGCCCTGTCCCCCGCCGCCGACGCCCCGAAGGGATCCGCGCCGGAACTCGAGCGGGTGTTCAAGGAACTCGACCTCACCCCCACGGAACTGCCGTTCGGCGAACTCGCGAAGGGGTACGAGGCCGACGCCGTGACGGAGGCGGAGGTCCGCAACGACCCGAAGAAGTACCGCCTCCGGATGAAGGTGTTGGACGCGATCGACGCGCTGGCGGCCGCCCGGCGGATCACGGCCGAGGAGATGATCGTGACCGGGTACGACGAGAACACGAAAAAGGCCGTCCGGGTCCGCCAAGAAGCCGTCGCCACCAGCATCGCCGAGCTCGAGGAGGCCGTCACCGACCTGACCGCCGTCGCGGACGCCCGGCAGGCCGAAACCAAGCGGTGGCAGGCGCACTACGACTTCGTGATCGCGGAATGCCGGTACCGGATCGCCGCACTGACCGTGCAGAACGCCGCCTACGCCCGGGTGATCGTCGAGGAGTTGCCCGAGCTCAACAAAACGCTGGGCGAAACCGGCTGGAAACTGGTCGCGTCTGATTCCGTTCCGGGAGCCCCCGGCTTGAAGAAGGCCGTCCGTGCGGCCCACGCCGAGATGACGGAACTGGCCGCGACCTACGCGAAAACCCCCTGGGGCAAGGCCGCCGAGCGGGCCGTCACGAAGCCGATGGGCCTCGCCTGGGAGCCGACGAAGCTGGCCCTCCGCGACTGATCTGAACCGAGGCGCGTCATGAACCCGTCGCTGGGATTGGTTCTCCTGATCGTCGCGGCCCCGCTGCCGAAGGAAACCCCGGCCGAGGCTGCGGCGCGCGAACTCGGGTTGCCCGCCCCGCCCGGGCACCTGCGCGACGACTACCTGCCCGATGGCATTCTCGAAGACGTCGTCTGGCGGTCCCCGGAACGCTACCCCGTCCGCACGGCTGTCCTGGACGCCGTCGAGAAACTGGGGCGGGTTCGCCGCGCGGACGCCGTGGCGGTTCAGACTTGGTGCCTGACCGACGTCGACCGGCCGAACCCGTCCCCGCGTCTCGGCCGCGTGGACTTCCGCTGTCCGACCCCCGACGCCGACCCGACCGGCGGCCCGCGGCACAAGTTTCAAGTGCTGCGGGAGGAGTTGGCGGTCCGGATTCTCGACCTCGAAGACCTTCGCCGCACGCTGACGAAGGCCACGGCGGACCGGACCGAAGAGTTCTCCCCGCGGTGGCAAGCCCACCTCGACTACGTGCGAGTCGAGGTCGAATGGCGGCTCGCGAGTTCGCACGAAGTCGCCCGCTCGCTCGGCAGTGACCGGTTTCACCCGACCCGTCCGAATCCGTCCGGCGGGTGGCAACTTGTCCCCGCGGAGTCCCCGTTCCGCGACGACGCCCGCAAGCGGCTGGCCCTCATCCGCGCGAAGGCCGACTTCGTGCGGACCTGGCACCGGGACACCGTCTGGGCGCAGCTCGCGGACGACCTCGCGGCCCGGCCGTTCGGGTGCGAGTGGGTCCCCGTGTTCGAGCAGTCTCCGAGCCCGCGCGTCGTCGCGGAGAGCCCCCAACCCGGAGGCCGGTGATGGCCGGCGCGTTCGCTCTCGCCGCGGTCTTGCTCGCGGCTCCCGCCCTGAAACCCACGCCGGCGGACGAGGTGTTCGCCGAACTCGGGTTGCCCGCCCCGCCGGGGGTGGCGGGGCTCGCCCCCGAGTACGCGGCCGACGAAGTCGACGCGGCGGAGGTGCGGAAGAACCCCAAACTCCACCCGTTCCGGGCGGCCGTGCTCGACGCGGCGGACCGGCTCAAGGACGCCCGTGCGTTCCGGTACCACGCCGACCTCAAGCCCGTCCGCGGGCGGCACCCGTTCGGCCCGACGTTCGACCGCCTCCCGCCGTTCCCGAACTGCACCGGCGACTCCAAGGGCCAGATCAGCGACGGCTCCCTGATGGTTCCGAACCTGCACCAGGCCCTCCGGGAGCGGGTGGCGATCCAGACGGCCGACCTCGCGGACGCGGCCGCCGTGCTCCGGAAAGTGGAGCACCTCATCGACAAGGAACGGTCGCTCCGGTGGAAGGCCCACCACGAATTCCTCGCCGCCGAAGTCGGGTATCGCACGGTCCGGCACAACGACTTCAACTTCGCGCTCGGCAACCACTTCGCGCCGCCGGACAACGAAGACAAGAACGCCGTCTGGCAGTTGAACACGCGCGAGGAGCCCCGCTACGGACGGGGACGGCAGCGGTATCGCGATCTGGTCCCGGTCCTGTTGAAGGTGGAGGAGGACCACGCCGGGGGGCCGTGGGCGAAGCTGGCGCGGAACCTCCTCGAAACCCCGCCGGGGTTCACCTGGGACATCATCCCCGAGAAGTGAGCGACCCGTCGTGCAGGGCGGACGCGACCAGCACCCCGTCGGCACCCGCATCGGTGAGGCGCTTCACATCGTCCCAGCCACGGACCCCGCCGCCGGCGAGGAGTTCCACGTCCGGGAATTCGCGGCGAAGCATCTCGATGGTGGCTTCCGTGCCTGGCCCGGTTCCGCCCCCGACGCGGCCGATGTCGAGGACGATCCAGGTGCGGAAGTGCAGTGAGTTGACCTCGTAAGCCAAGTCAAGAATCGCATCCGGTGATCGGACCCACTGTTCCCAATTCTTCAACAACTGTCCGTTGAACAAGTCGAAGGAAAACGCGGAAGAGTGTTCCGTGTAGCGGTATCCGGCATGGAAACGAATCGACTTGGGATCTGCCGCTGTTTCGAGTCCAATCACTTCGCGGAAGGGAGGATTTGCTATCCCACTCGTCGGAATCGCGAGCCCAGAGTCGAGCAAGACGGTCGCGCTGGACTCAATCAGGAAGCGGAGATTCTCCGGGCGATTAACCCGACTTGGCTGACCGCGGATCGCGTCCAGGTCCGCGACGTAGAGTGTGTCACTTCCCGTCGCGGCCAGCATCGCCGAGGCCACTTCGGGAACACCCGTCGAATCCGTCAGGACACTCCGAACGGGCTGGTACTCGTCGCGTCGGCCGCCGACGGCCCGGACGACGACACCACCAATCACATCAATGACGGGGATCAGTTTCATTTCGTGAGCCGGTCCAGAACGCCCTGGGCGGACCCGTCGTCGACGGCGGCCGCGGCGCGGGCGACGCCCTCGCGGAGGGACGGCACCGCGTCTGCCGCCCACAGGGCCGCCGCCGCGTTCGCCAGCACGATCCGCCGGGCCGAGGTGTCGTCGCCGCCGAGGACGGAGCGGACCACACCGGCGCTCTCCGCCGGGCCGTCGACCGCGATCTCTTTCAAGGACACGGTTCCGAGCCCGAACATCTCCGGGGTCCACTCCTCGACGCGGAACTCCTCGCCTTCCACCACCCGCACCATCGTCGGGGCGGCGAGGCTGACTTCGTCCAGGCCGTCGAAGCCGCACACGAGCACCGCACGGCGGACCCCGAGGCGGGCGACCGCGCCGGCGAGCGGGTCGAGCAACTCGGCCTTCCCGACGCCGAGCAGTTGGTAGTCGGCCGAAGCGGGGTTCGCGAGCGGGCCGAGCAGGTTGAAGATCGTGCGGATCCCGAGTTGCCGGCGGAGCTTCGCGACGTGGGCCATGCCGCGGTGAAAGTGCGGGGCGTAGCAGAACGCGAAGCCGGCGCGGTCCAGACACTTCTGCGCCCACTCCGGGCCGTTCTCGATCGGGACGCCGAGTTCGCGGAGCACGTCCGCCGAGCCCGATTTGCTGGACACCGCTCGGTTCCCGTGCTTGACCACCGGCACCCCGGCGGCGGCCACGACCAGCGACGCGGCGGTGCTGATGTTGAACGTCCCGGCGTCGTCCCCGCCGGTGCCGCAGGTGTCGACGACCGGCCCGGACACGGGGACGAGGCGGGTCATTTGCTCGCGGAGCGCCTGGGCCGCGGCGGCGATCTCGTCCGCGGTTTCCCCCTTGATTCGCAGGGCCGTCAGGAACGCGGCGGCGGGGCCGTCGCTGACCTTGCCGGCGAGCAGGTCCCGGAACGCCTCGGTCACGCGGCCGGGGTCGAGGTCTTCCCCGGTCAGCAGCCGGGGGAAGAGGTCGGAGAACCACGCGGGGCGGGGGAGTTCCACGGGAAGCCTCGGGAATCGGGTCGGCCGTCGGGAGGCGAAGTTGACCTGCGGGGTAGGATTTATGATTTCTGGCGAATTCCGGCCAATTTCCGGGTTTGCAAAGTGTACGGTTGTCGAATATAACTTCATACAGAGATGGACACTTGTCGTAAACCCCGGAGCCTGCCGTGAACGATCTCGCCGTGCTGACCCCCAAGCAGCAACAGATTTTCGCCTTCATCCGCCGGTACATCCAGGAGAACGGCTACCCGCCCGCCATCCGGGACATCGGCAAGGAGTTCGACATCAAGTCCCCGAACGGGGTGATGTGCCACCTGCGGGCGCTGCAGAAGAAGGGGTTCATCCACCGGGACGAGAAGAACGAGGAGGAACAGCGCGGCGGCCGGGCGCGGTCGATCACCATCCCCGGCGTCTCCGCGGGCGGGTTCAGCCTCCCGCTGCTCGGGTCGGTCGCGGCGGGCAAGGCGATCGAGGCCGTCGAACAGCACGACCGGCTCGAACTCAAGGAACTGTTCGGGGCGGACAACCTGTACGCCCTCAAGGTCAAGGGCACGTCCATGATCGACAGCCAGATCGCGGACGGGGACTTCGTCGTCATCCGCAAGCAGGACAACGCGGACAACGGCGAGAAGGTGGTCGCCATGGTCGACAAGGCGATGACGCTGAAGAAGTACTACAAGCGGAAGGACCACGTCCGCCTGGAGCCGTGCAACACGACGATGGACCCGATCCTGGTCGACCCGGCGAAGGAAAACGTCAACATCCTCGGCGTGCTCGTCGGCGTCATCCGGAAGTGCTGATGGCCCCCCGCGTTCACGACAACCCGGACGCCCGGCACGTCGGCCGGCGGGTGGTGGCCTTCGATTCGGTGCCGAGCACGAACGACGTGGCCGCGGGCGAACCGGACGGGACCGCCGTCGTCGCGGGGTTTCAGACGGCGGGCCGGGGGCAGTACGGCCGGGCGTGGCAGAGCCGGCCGGGGGCGTCGCTGCTGTTGTCGGTGGTCGTCCACCCGCCGGCCGAGTTGCGGCGGCCCGTCGTGCTGACGGCGTGGGCCGCGGTCGCCGTCGGGGACGCGATTTTGGAACTCACCGGTGTTCAAGCCCGCGTGAAGTGGCCGAACGACCTGCTCGTCCGCGGCAAGAAGGTTTGCGGCATCCTCATCGAACAGGCCAGCGGAAAGACGCTCCGCACGGTCGTCGGCATCGGGCTGAACCTGAACCAAACCGCCGCGGAGTTCCAGGAAGCGGAACTCCCGGCGGCCACCTCCCTCGCGGAGGTCGCGGGCACGCCGTTCGAGCCGGAAGTGGCAGCCCGAACCGTGTTGCGAAAGCTCGACGAGGAATACGCCCGGCTGATCGCGGGGGAGACGGTCGCCCTGGAAGCCGACTGGAAGTGGCGGATCGGGTTGCTCGGCCGCACTGTGCTCGTCGAACTCGCGGACGGTTCCCACGTCTCCGGGCGGCTCAAGGAAATGAGTTTTGACGGGCTCGAAGTTGAAGGGCTCGCCACGATCCGCCCCGAACTCGTGCGGCACCTCTCACCCGGCTGAATCCCGCCATTCGCCACGAAAGAGCGTCCGCCGCGGCGTACCCGGAGCGTCCGCCGCGAACAGCAACTCGTGCGGGTCGGCGGCCTCGCGCTCCGGCAACGGCACCGCGACGAAGTCCGCCGACTTCCCCGGTTCCAGGCTACCCGTTTCGTTCGCCCAGCCGAGCGCTTCCGCGCCGGACAGCGTGACCATCCGCAGCAGCGTCTCGCCGGGGAAGTCGGGGTAGCGGTCGAGAACGAAGCGTGCTTCCGCGAGGATGTCCAGGTCCGGGTTCGACGCGAGGCTGTCCGTCCCGAGGCAGACCCGCACCCCCCGATTCAAGAACTCGCGGAACGGATGCGGTGGGTGGCCGAAGGCCGCGTGCGTGCGGGGGCAGTAAACGACGGACTGGTTAGGGGCAAGGTGTAGATTGGGGTTGAGATAGTTGCAATGCGCGAAAACGATATTCTTCGCTCGGGATGTTTCCCTTACAATCCAGTCAGCAGACGGCACGAGTCGAGCTTGATCCCAGATGCCAATCCACTGGAGCAATGCCACAAACGGGCCGGATTGTGATCTCAGCAACTCAGATTCAGGCGGTGATTCGGCCAGATGAATCGCTACCGGTTCAGCCCGCGACATCGCGTAGTGAAGCAAATCCGGGCTGATGCTGTACGGTGCGTGAGGGCTAAGTCCGGGTTTGATCTGTTCGACTGGAATGCCCCACTCCGATCCTACTAGACTTCGACTCAACTCGGAAATCCGCACTTCTGAGAAGCCTGTCAACTCAAAATACACGACGGACCGCATTGCCACTTTCAATAAATAACGGAGCGACTTGCCGGCAAATGCGATGTCGCCAACGAGCGTCGTTCCTGCTTGCAGAATTTCCTCAAGTCCGTTGTGAATGTCATTGGCAACGCCTTCTGCTGTTTGAGATCGACGGTACGCGATCACCCCTCGCAGCCAGTCGGTGAAGTGGTTGGGGTCGGTCGGGGGAATCAGCCCGCGGGCCCCGGACAGGTCGAGGTGCGTGTGGGCGTTGACCAACCCCGGAATGATCGCCACGTTCCCGAGGTCTTCGTCCGTCGTGCGAACCCCGTGCGGGTCGACGGCCGCGATCGTGTCGCCGGAGACCGTCACCGTCCCGCGTTCGAGCGGCGGCCCCGCCACGGGGAAGACCCAGCGGGCCGTGAACGTGCGCGTCTCCGCCATCGTGATCTCCGGGAAAGGCCATTGTAACCGATTCCTGAAAGGTTCCTGAGACTTCCCCCCGCCCCTCTTGCGTGGCCCGGCGACCGGTGGCACAATGCCTAAAGTTTTAGGTGACACGCCGACGACCGCCGAGGGCGACCCGTGGACGACTTACCGACCCCCACCCCGCGGGAACTCGAAATCCTCAAGGTGCTATGGGAGAACGGGCCGCTGTCCGTGACCGGGGTCCACAAACTCCTTCGCCCCGCTGATGGCAGCAAGCTCGCGCCGAACACCGTCCAGACGCTCATGCGGATCATGGAGACCAAGGGGCTCGTCGGGCACACGGCCGAGGGCCGGACGTTCATCTACGCCCCGCTGTTCTCCCGCGAGGAGACGGCGTCCCGGTTCCTCGACCGCGTCTTCGACGGGGCCGCGTCGCAGCTCGTCCTCACGCTGTTGAAGGCGGAGCGGATCCCGCCGGCGGAACTCGACGCGATGCGCCAGATGATCAACGCGGCCCGCAAGAACAACGCCTAACCGGGAGGCCGTGTCGTGAGCGATCCTTTCTGGAACGCGGCAGCTGGTTGGGCGGGGCAAACGGCACTCGCCGGCGGCGGCGTGCTGCTCATCGCGTGGCTGTGGTCGAAACTGACCCGCTCCGCATCCCGACGGCAAATGGTCGGAGCGTGGGCCATGCGCGGGGCGGTTCTGTCGGCGGCGCTGTGCCTGCTCCCCGCGTGGGTGATCCTCCCGGCGGTTAGCCGCGAGGCGAAGCCGAGCGTCGCCCCCGCAACCGCCCTACCCGAACCAGTCGAGTTCGTCGCCGCGGAACCGACGACCGAAATCATAGACGATGACTGGGCTCCTGCAGCGATCGGCGAAGACCCGATCCCAGCACCCCGAAACGCGGCGAGCGTTCCGCCTGCGGAAGCGAACCGCTCCCTGGCGGTCGCGGCTCTTGAAAGCCCACCGGAACCGGTGAAATCGTTCGACCTGCTTCCCCTCTTGCTGATGGTGTATGCCGTCGTTGCGATTGGCTTGGGGCTTCAACTCGTCGCCGGCCACGTCGCGCTCTTGCGACTTCGCCGGTGTGCGTCGCCGGCCCCGCCGCGGGTGCGGGCGGTGCTCGAATCCCTCGCCGCGGGCGAAGTTGCCCCGGCCGTGCTGGTGTCCGATCTGGCCCCGTCGCCGGTCTGTTTCGGACTGGTCCGCCCGACGATCCTGCTGCCGCGAAGTTTGGCGGCGACGGCGTCGGCGGACGAACTGCGGTGGGTGCTCGCCCACGAACTCGACCACCTCCGCCGGGGCGACCCGTGGACGGCTGCGTGGGTCGGGGTCTGTCGGGCGGTCTTCTTCTACGTCCCCTGGTTCTGGGCCGTGCGGCGCGACGTGGCACTCGCCCAGGAATACCTGGCCGACGCCGCGGCTGCGGCGGCGGGCGGCGAACCGGCGGATTACGCGGAGTTCCTTGTGACCCTTTCGGGCGGTTCGCCTCGGCGGCCGACCCGGTCCCAGCTCGCGTCGATCGGGGCGCGGGCGGGCGAATCGGACCTCTTCCGGAGAGTATCCATGTTGCTGAGTGCGAAGACGCCGGACCGCCGGCCGTCGCGGGGGTGGGTGCTGCTGTCCGCGAGCGGGCTGCTGTCCGCCGCCGTCGTGATGTCCGGCCTCGGCTGGGCGTCCGCTGATGAAGACAACCCCAAGCCCCGCGTCGAGAAGAAGGAACGCCCGAGAGACGGCGACGCACCCCGCCCCGGCCCTCGGGACGGCGACGCCCCGAAGCCCGGCGTTCGGGAAGGCGAACGGCCGATGCCGCCGGACCTCGAAGAACTGCGGAAGAAGATGCGAGCCGCGATCGAGAAAAAGGACCTGAAGGAGATCGAGAAGTTGCTCGAACAGATCGGCCCTCCTCGCTTCGGCCCGCGAGCCGAAGGCCGTCCGGAAGGTGGTCGTCCCGAAGGTGGTCGTCCCGAAGGTGGTCGGCCCGAAGGTCGCCCCGGACCCGGTGGCCCTCCCGGCCGGGAAGGCCGCCCCGGCGAGGAACGCCGGCCGCGGCTCGGCGTCACCGTCGAGCGGCTGGAAGGTCCGCTGGCCGAGCAACTCAACCTGCCGAAAGGCGTCGGGCTACTCGTGACCGACGTGGCGAAGGACACCCCGGCGGACAAGGCCGGCGTCAAGAAGAACGACATCCTCGTGAAGTTCGGCGGCAAGGACGTGCCCGGCGAGGAAGAGAAGTTCGTCGAGGTCGTTTCGAAGTCCGGCGGGAAGGCCGAGGTCGTCGTCCTCCGCAAGGGGAGCAAGGAAACCCTCGCCGTGGTGTTCGCCCCGGAGAAGAAGCCCGAAGAGACGACGAAGCGGCCCCAGGGCCGAGGCGGCAAGCCGGAGTTCGCTCCTCCCGGCTTCCCCGGCCTGTCCCGCGGCCCGGCCGGCGGCGAGTTCAGCAAGGTCGCCCTGGAAGTCGAGGACGAGTCGTTCCGCGTGAAGGGGACGAAGGACAAGGTGGAATTCACGGTCTCCGGCAGCATTGAGAAGGGCCGGCCGGTCGCGACCATGATCCTGGTGAAGGACGGCAGCGAAACGACCAAGGTGGAGTCCGTCGAGAAGCTGTCCGACAAGCACCGGCCGCTCGTCCGCCAACTGCTCGGGTACGTCGGCGGCAGCCCCGGCGGGTTCCCCGGATTCCCCGGCGGCCCGGGCGGGTTCGGCGGCGGGCGGGGGCCGTTCACCCCGAAGCCGCGGTAGGTCGGTCCGGGAATCGGCGTGCGGCAGACGAATCCGCCGCACGCTGCGTGGAGCAGTCACTTCTCCCCGAACTGCTTCTCGTACAGTTCCTTGAACGGGTTCACCTTCGGGCCGACCGCGTCCTCGTTGACGAGGTAGGGCGGCAGCGACGCCCACCACTCGTCGTACTCGGCTTGCAGCTTCTTCATCACGTCCGGGTGGTCGGCCGCGACGTTCGTCTTCTCGCCGGGGTCCGCCTTCACGTCGAACAACTCCCAGGTCGGCTTCTTGCCCGCCGAGACGAGGTGCCATCGCGTCGTGCGGACGGAGCAGCCGGCGAACTTGTGGTCGTCGACCTTCGCCCCCTTCGGCCACCGGCCGACGTGCGTGAACAGCGTGCGGTCGGCCCACTCCGCTTTCGGGTCCGTCAGGAGGGGGACCAGGCTCCGCCCCTCGACCTGCTTCTTCACCTCGTCGGAGAGCTTCGCCCCGGCCAGTTCCGCGAGCGTCGGGAAGAAGTCGACGTGAGCCGACAGGCGGTCGCAGTCGGCGGGCGTCAGCGTGCCGGGCCACCGCCAGAACGACGACGACCGCGTGCCCCCCAGCCACGGCGTCACCTTCTGGCCGCGCATCCCCGCGTTGAAGACCGGCACGCCGACGGTGCCGCCGTTGTCGTTCATGAAGATCACGAGCGTGTCCTTTTCCAGCCCCCAGTCCTTGAGCTTGTCCAGCAATCGGCCGACGTTGTCGTCGACGTTCGCGACCATGCCATAAAACTTCGCCACGTCCGGCTTGTCGACCTTGTCCTTGTACCGGGCCTCGTCCTCCGGGCGGACCTGCAACGGCAGGTGCGGGGCGTTCGTCGGGATGTAGCAGAAAAACGGTTTTCCTTTCCCCTTCACGGACTTGATCCAATTTGTGGCGCGGTCGAAGAACACGTCCGTGCAGTAACCTTTGGTCTTCTCGAACGTGCCGTTGTGGAGGATCGTCGGGTCGGCGTACTTGTTCCCCGGGGCGTCGCCGCAGCTGCCGGGGTAGGACTGGCCGATGCCGCCGCAACCGTGGATGAACACCTCGTCGAACCCGCGTTTCCCGGGCTGGTACGCGGCCTCGTCGCCGAGGTGCCACTTGCCAAAAATCCCGGTCGTGTAGCCGGCGGCCTTCAGCACGTCCGGCAACGTCGTCGCCTTGAGCGTGAGCCGTTCGCGTTCCAGAATCGTGTGTGTCACTCCGTTCTTGAACTCGTGCCGCCCGGTGAGCAGGGCCGACCGCGTGGGCGCGCACGTCGGGCTGACGTGGAAGTCCGTGAACCGCACCCCCTGCGCGTGGAGCTTGTCCAGGTTCGGCGTCTTCAGGACCGGGTTCCCGTGTGCGGAGATGTCGCCGTACCCCTGATCGTCCGTCAGCACGAACACGATGTTCGGCTTCTTCCCCGCGAGCGGATCGGCCGCCAACACCGCGATGGGAAGAGCGAGAACGACCGCGATCGCGAAAACACGAGAGATCATGGGTGGCTCCGGGGAGTAGGGAATCTCTATCATGCTGACGAAGGCAGGAGGTGTAAACTTCCAAACGCTGCCGTTTCGCAACTTGCCTGACAACTGAGGAGCCCCCATGCTGCGCCTCTCCGTTCTTGCGGCGATGCTGCTGGCCGCCCCCGTCGCGGCCGCGCCGCCGAACATCGTGTTCATCTTCTCGGACGATCACGCGTATCAGGCCCTCTCCGCTTACGGTGACGAACGCAAACTGATCGACACGCCGAACCTCGACCGGATCGCGAAGGGGGGGATGCGGTTCGACCGGTGCCTCGTAACGAACTCGATCTGCGGGCCGAGCCGGGCGAGCGTCCTGACGGGGAAGTACAGCCACGCGAACGGGTTCTACAACAACACGAACAACACGTTCGACGGCAGCCAGACGACGTTCCCCAAACTGCTGCAAAAGGCCGGCTACCAGACCGCCCTCATCGGGAAGTGGCACCTCGTCTCGGACCCGACCGGGTTCGACCACTGGCACATCCTGCCGG
>CAYUHJ010000065.1:0-586 GCA_964444365.1 uncultured Alcaligenaceae bacterium
CGGGTGTTGGGATCACCCGCGGACCGGCGTCCGCGGCTCGCGGAGACCGATCAGTCTTCGTTACTTCTGCTGGTGGTTCTCACCGCGCCGCGAAGTTCAGGCCCGGCAGTTGGCCGAAGGCCCCGACCGGGCGGACGAGCGGGGCGACGGGCGGGAGGTTGACCAGCCCGTTGCCGCCGAAGCCGTCGGCGTTCGCAAACTGCGGGTCGTTGTTCCACCCCGGTTGCACCGCGAACGGGTTGTTCACGCCGACCGGGTTCGGGTTCAAAAGCGGGTTCGCGGCGACCGGGTTCAGGAACGGGTTCGGGTTCAGGAACGGGTTGCCGACCAGCGGGTTCGGGGCCAGGAACGGGTTCGGGTTCAGGAACGGGTTCGGCGCGAGGAAGTTCGACCCGACCGGGTTCGTCGCCCACGGGTTGAACCCGCCGGTGGTCAGGCCGAGGCTCCAGGCCGGGCGGACGCTGATGCCGGTGACCGGGTTGTAGGTGCCGCCGGTCAACGGGTTGGTGTAGCCGCCGGTCCACGGGTCGCGGCCGTAGGTCGTCCCGTTCGGGCGAACGAACGTGTCGGTGTACGGGTTGTACAG
>CAYUHJ010000065.1:596-17713 GCA_964444365.1 uncultured Alcaligenaceae bacterium
CGTCCGCGTCGCCGGGTTCACCTTCATTCCGTTCGAGAAGGTGACGTACTTGCCCGGATCCTTGCTGATCGCCAGCGGCGGGGTGTACGTCGGCGGGAGGATGGTCGGACCCCACGGCCCGCCGATGATCGCGGGTGGCGTGTACAGCGGCGGCGTGATGACCGTCGGCGTCGGCCGGAAGATGTTCGGGTTCGGGCTGACGACGCCGATCGGCGGGGTCACGACCGGGGCCGGCCGCGGCGGCGTCGCCACCGGCGGGGCCTTCGGTGCGGTGCGGCCCTGACCCTGGGCGGCCGCGTCCGCGGTAAACCCGAACGCCCCCAGCCCGAGTGCGGCGGCTGCGATCCCGTGCTTCCAGAACGTGCCCGTCATGACCGGCTCCTTCGTGTGTGCGTCGTCGAAGAGTAGAACGCCTTCGCCCCGGCGGCGTTGGCTGGGAATGCCGACTCGAGCGAAACCTGCGCGGAATCGCGCCGCCGTTACACTTCGCCCGGGGACAACCGATCAGACGGGGTACAGTGTATCGCACGCACGACCGCCACACCAACGGAATTCCCCGCCGGTGACTTCGCCCCGGTTCGGCGTACAGTTCCTGTATGGCGACCCCGTTCCACACCACCCGGCGCGTCGAGTTCGGCGACACCGACATGGCCGGGATCATGCACTTCGCGAACTTCTTCCGGTTCATGGAGGTCGCCGAGACGGACTTCCTGACGGCCCGCGGGCTGAACGTCACCTGGGACTCGGCCGGCGAGCGGTACGGGTTCCCCCGCGTGTCGGCGGCGTGCGACTTCGCGAAGCCCGTCCGGTTCGGCGACGTGCTGACGATCACCGTGACGGTCGAGAAGGTCGGGCGGAAGTCGGTGTCGTACCGCCACGACTTCGCCCGCGGCGGCGACCCGGTCGCGGTCGGACGGATCACGGCGGTGTTCGTGCGGAAGACGTCGGCCGGGATGGAGTCCGCCGAGATCCCCGACGACGTGCGGGCCAAGCTGGAGGGGACCGCGTGACGCTGGCCGTATCGAAACTGCGGAAAGAGTATCCCACCCGTTCCGGCCCGCTGCCGGTGCTGGCGGACGTGGAACTCTCGCTCGACCGCGGGGATTCCCTCGCGGTGACGGGGCCGTCCGGGTCCGGGAAGAGCACGCTACTCCACATTCTCGGCACGCTCGACCGGCCGACCGCAGGGAGCGTCCGGCTCGACGGCACCGACCCGTTCGCGCTGCCGGAACCGGAACTGGCGTCCTTCCGCAACCGGCGGGTCGGGTTCGTGTTCCAGGACCACCACCTGCTGCCGCAGTGCTCGGTGCTGGAAAACGTGCTGATCCCGACGCTGGTGAACCGCGACTCCGACCCGGCGGCGGCCGAAGCCTACGCCCGCGAACTGCTGAAGCGGGTCGGCCTCGCGGACCGGCTCACCCACCGCCCCGCGGAACTGTCTGGGGGCGAGCGCCAGCGGGTGGCCGTCGCCCGGGCGCTGATCCAGAAGCCGATTCTGCTGCTCGCGGACGAGCCGACCGGCAACCTCGACCGCACGAACGCCCACGCCGTCGGCGAACTCCTGCTCGGGCTCCACCGCGAAGACCGCACCGTTCTGGTCGTCGTGACGCACAGCCCGGACCTGGCCAAGCTGTTCCCCCGCCGCGCGGAGGTTTCCGACGGGAAGATCGTGCCGGTGGCCTGACCCCGATCGGCCGGGTCACCCGGGCTCATCCCCTCGCTTCGTTCGCCGCAGTCCGCCGACGAGTTGCTTGAGTCCCCGCCACCGCTCGAGCCAGCCCCGGCCGTGGGTGAGCCGCAGCACGCCGCGGGCCACGTCGAAGGCGGCGGGGTCGCCGGTCAGCCCGGCGTCGACGTGCGGGCGGAACGTGCCGGATCGGGCGCTGACGACCTGCGGCACCGTCATGCCGAGCAGCCCCTCTTCCCCCTGCGTGACGCCCCACCCGCTCGCCCGGCGGCCGCCGAACGGCGTTCCGGGGTGGGCCGTCGGCACGATCACGTCGTTCACGACAACTGCGCCGACGCGCAGTTTCGCGGACAGTTCCGCTGCGGCACGGGAATCGGCGGTGAACACGGCCGCAGCCAGTCCGAAGGGGGAGGTGTCGTGCATCGACACGAGTTGATGCGTGTCCTCGAACGGGATCACGGCCAGCAGCGGGGCGAACGACGCCTCCCGGCAGACGGCGAGGTCCGGCGTCGCGTTCAGCACGGCGGCGGGGCGAACCGGGGACCGCACGCCCGCTTTCTCGGGGTTCGGAATCTCGGCCGGCGGGTGGGGGCGTTGCAGCACGTCCGCCCCGGCGCGGGCCGCGTCTTCCAGCAGCCGGTCCGCCTGCGACACCTGCCCCGGCGTCGCCAGCCACGCGGACTCGGCGGCATCCACCAGCGGCCGCAGTTCCTCGACGAACTTCGCATAAACCGCGCGGTGAACGAATGCCCGCCGGCAGGAGATGCACGTCTGCCCGGCGTTGAGCGTCGCCCCGTACCACACGGAACGGGCCGCCAGCTTCACGTCCGCATCCGCGAACACGAACACCGCATCGACGCCGGACAGTTCCAGCGCGGACGGGACGAGCCGTTCCCCGAGCCGGGCCGCGAGCCTTCGCCCGACCGCGTCCGACCCGGTGAAGTGGACGAAGTCGACGTCCGCCTCCGCGAGTTGCGGCCCGGCCTCGCGGGTGCCGGGGACGCGGGTCAGCACGCCTTCGGGGAACCCCGCCTTCCCGAAGAGTTCGTGCAGCAGTTCGGCCGTTCGCGGCGTCAGTTCGTTCGGCTTCCACAGCACCGCGTTGCCGGCCGTGAGGGCATGCAGCAGCGGGACCGTGGTCAGGAAGACGGGGTAGTTCCACGTTCCGATGAGGCCGACGACCCCGTAGGGCCGGCGGTGGACCGTGTCGCGGCAGCCCATCAGCCAGAGCGGTCGGCGGCCGACGGATCGGGGGCGAAGAATGCGGGCCGCGTCGGTGAGCAGAAACTTCGCGGCCGACGCCGACGGCAGCAGGTCCGTGGCAACGACTTCCCCCGCCTTCCGCCCGACATCCGCTTCGACGGCGGAAGCGAGCGCATCGGCGTGTTCGACCAAAAGGTGGCGGAACTCGCGAACGGGGCGAAGCCGTTCCGAGAGGGGTCGCGCCGCCCAATCGGGTTGAGCGGCACGCAGGGTGGCGGTTTCGGTCGCGAACGGAAGCGTCATGCGGGGATTGTACCGGGGAACCCGGCAAGCTGGATCGAATCGCCTCCCCTCAAGCGACCCCCACCCCCACCCTCCCCCCTCCCAGGGGGAGGGAGCAAGAGGCTCCCCGACCCTTCCGGTCCCCTCCCCCCTTGGGGGGAGGGTGAGGGTGGGGGGTGGAGACTTCTCCCCCGGCGGAATCGGAATCCTCTTCTCAGTACGCCCGCGCGAACACCACCCGCTTCGCTGACGGTTTGCCCGTGACCACGCACGCGCCCGGTTCCGCGGGGCCGTCGAACGGGATGCAGCGGATCGTCGCCTTCGTCTCTTCCTGGATCTTGTCCTCCGTTTCGCGGGTGCCGTCCCAGTGCGCCCAGATGAAGCCGGGCTGCTCGATCATCGTCTTGAACTCGTCATAACTGTTCGCAGTTCGCATCGTCGAGTCGCGGTGCTTCTTCGCGCGGTCGAAGAGCGCCTGCTGAATGTCGCGGAGCAGTTTGTTGATGTGGTCCGCGGCTCCGGCGAGGGGGATGCCGAACGTCTTGCCTTCTTTCCCCGGCACGTCGCGTCGGGCGACCACACACGCCGACTTTTCGATGTCCTTCGGGCCGATTTCGACGCGGACCGGGACGCCGCGCAGTTCGTACTCGGCGAAGCGGAAGCCGGGGGCGTTCTTCATGTCGTTGTCGATCTTCACCGCGATCGGCTCGTAGCCGAAGAAGTCGTCCCGCGGCAACGCTCGCAGTTCGGCCGCCAGTTTCTCGGCGGCTTCGAGGCACGGCTTCCGCTCCGCCTCGTTCTTCCCGAGCGGGCAGATGACGACGTGCAGCGGCGCGAGCCGCGGCGGGACGACGAGGCCGTTGTCGTCCGAGTGCGTCATGATGAGCCCACCGATGAGCCGCGTGCTCACGCCCCAACTCGTCGCCCAGGCGTACTCTTCCTTGTTCTGTTCGCTCTGGAACTTCACGTCGAACGCCTTGGCAAAATTCTGCCCCAGGAAGTGCGACGTGCCCGCTTGCAGGGCCTTGCCGTCTTGCATCAGCGCCTCGATGCACAGCGTGTAGACCGCGCCGGGGAACTTTTGCCCGTCCGACTTCGGCCCGACCAGCACCGGCATCGCCATGAATTCCTCGGCGAACGTGCGGTACACGTTCACCATCCGGTGCGTCTCCTCCTCCGCTTCCTTCGCCGTGGCGTGGGCGGTGTGCCCCTCTTGCCAGAGGAATTCCGCCGTGCGCAGGAACAGCCGGGTCCGCATCTCCCAGCGGACGACGTTCGCCCACTGGTTGATGAGCAGGGGCAGGTCGCGGTAGCTGTGAATCCAGTCCTTGTAGGTCCGCCAGATGATCGTCTCGGACGTGGGCCGGACGATCAGCGGCTCGTCGAGCTTCGCCTCCGGGTCGACGTGCAGCGGCTTCCCCCGGTCCGCCTTCAGCCGGTAGTGCGTGACGACGGCGCACTCCTTCGCGAACCCCTCGGCCATCTCCTCCTCTTTCGCGAGGTAGCTCATCGGGATGAACAGCGGGAAGTACGCGTTGACGTGGCCGGTGTCCTTGAACAGCTTGTCGAGCCCGCGCTGCATCTTCTCCCAGAGGGCGTACCCGGTCGGCTTGATGACCATGCACCCGCGGACGTCCGAGTTGTCGGCGAGCCCGGCTTCCTTGACGACGTCGAGGTACCACTGCGGGTAGTCCTTCGACCGCGGCGTGATCTTGTCGGCCATGAAACGATTCCTTCGGTGAGGCGGCGAAAGAAGGGATTATAGCCGTCTTGGCGAGCGTCACTCGTCAGAGTGACGAGTTCTGCAAGTTCCAAAGATCGTCACTCTGACGAGTGACGCTCGCCTGTCCCGCGCTCGGCATCGCCTCGCGGCGAACCGGTTCATATCCTGTTCCCCGTCCGACCCGCCGCCGAACCTCCCCCGGTGCCTCATGACGTTTTGGGACGCGGTCTCCACCCTGAGCACGGGGGCGGCCATCGGGTTCGCGGTCGCGCTCCTGGTCGCGTTCGCGTTCGAGTTCATCAACGGCTTCCACGACACGTCGAACGCCGTCACCACGGTCATCTACACCCGCAGCCTGCCCGCGACGCCGGCCGTCATTTACTCCGGGTTCCTGAACTTCCTCGGGGTGCTGATCGGCGGCACCGGGGTCGCGTTCGGGATCGTCAACCTGCTGCCGGTGGACATGCTCATCGAGGGCTCGGGGTACGCGGCGATCGTGATGGTGATGTCCCTGCTGGTGGCCGGGGTCATCTGGAACCTGGGGACGTGGTACGTCGGGCTGCCGGTGTCGAGCTCGCACACGCTGATCGGCTCGATCCTCGGCGTCGGCCTCGCGAACGGGTGGTACACCGGGCAGTCCGGCGGCGTCCGGTGGGACAAGGCCGGCGAGGTGCTGCTGGCGCTGATGGTGTCGCCGTTCTTCGGGTTCATCGCGGCGGGCGGGCTGCTCCTGCTCATGAAGGTCTTCATCCGCGTGCCGAGGCTGTACGTCCCGCCGGAAGGGGACGACCAGCCGCCGGGGTGGATTCGCTGGCTGCTGATTTCCACCTGCGGCGGCGTCAGCTTCGCCCACGGGTCGAACGACGGCCAGAAGGGGATGGGGCTGATTCTCCTCGTGCTGATCGGGTTCCTGCCGGCCCACTACGCGGTGAACATCTTTGAAACGGATCTCGCCGCGAACGTCCGGCAATCGGCGGTCAACGCCGGGAACGTGCTGGACTCCTACCCGGACGCTTTTGCCCCGGAGATTCGCAAGGACTTACAAAAGCTGGCGACGGAGTTGGAAGGGAAGTCCACCTTCGCGGAAATCCCCGTCGACAAGCGGTGGGAGGTCCGGCAGACGATCTACCGCTTCCGCAAGCACCTCGAAATCGCGAACATCCCGCCGGAAGCGAAGAAGGAACTGCAAAAGCAAGTGAAGACGTTCGACACGTCCATCGAGTTCGTGCCCCTGTGGGTCGTCATCGGCGTGGCGATCGCCCTCGGGGTCGGCACGACGATCGGGTACAAGCGGATCGTCGTGACGGTCGCCGAGAAGATCGGCAAGACGCACCTGACCTACGCCCAGGGCGGGGCCGCGGAACTGGTCGCCGCCGCGACGATCCTGCTGGCGGTGGTGGCGCACCTGCCGGTCAGCACCACGCACGTCCTGTCGGGCGGCATCGCCGGGACGATGGTCGCGAACCGGTCGGGGTTGCAAGGGAGCACCGCGAAGAAGATCCTACTCGCGTGGCTGCTGACGCTGCCGGCGTCGATGACGCTGGCGGCGGCGCTGTACGTCGCGGGGCGTACAATCATGGGGTGAGCGATCGGGCGAGCGTCACCCGTCAGGGTGACGAGTTCTTCCAGTGTCAAAACCACTCGTCACCCTGACGGGTGACGCTCGCCAAAACAGTCAGGATGTCATGCAACAGGTCCTCTTCCACATCCCGTTCACGTCGATCCCGCTGTACGGCTTCGGGGCGATGCTGTTCCTCACGTTCGTCATCGTCGCGATGTGGTGGGGGCCGCGGCGGTGCGAACTCGTCGGGGTGCCGCGGGACCGGCTACAAGACCTCGCCATCACGCTGTTCCTCACGGGCATCGCCGGGGCGCGGATCCTGTACATGGTCCAGTACCAGGACCAGTTCAGCGCGAAGACGCCGCTGGAGTGGGTGACGGCGTTCTTCCAGATCTGGAACGGCGGGATCGTCTTCTACGGCTCGGTCTTCGGCGGGCTGCTCGGCTACCTCGTCTTCTACCGGCTCGTGTTGAAGAAGTTGAACGTCTCGACCGCGAAGCTCGCCGACGCGGTGGCCCCGCTGATGGCCATCGGCATGGCGGTCGGGCGGATCGGGTGCTACCTCAACGGCTGCTGCTGGGGCCAGCCGGTCGCCCCGGAGTGCCAGCCGGTGCCGCTCTCGGCGGCGCTCGGGCAGTTCCCGCTGCTGCCGGCCCACGCGCGGGATCAGGTCTGTTTGCCGCCGAAGGACACCTCCCGCCTGCCGCAGATTCACGGGCTGCAAACCTCGACCGGGTTCGCCGGCCCGACCCGCCTGCCGTTCGGGGTCGGCGACCCGCGGACGGTCGTCCTCGTCGAACCCGGCTCCCAGGCGGGCGCGGCCGGCATCCAGCCCGGCGACGTGATCGTCGAGGTGCTCGGCAAGCCGAACCTCATCGTGGTCGAACTCGCCGGGTCCACGGAGGTCGCGGCCGCCGCCGTCGAGAAGCTGAAGTCCCTGGGCGGTACGAAGGTCGAGTTCCCCGCAGTCGAGGAGAAGGACCGGACGTCCACCCGCATCGGGTTCGACTCCGCGGAAACGTACCGCACCGCCGCGGCCGCCCTCGTGGTGCTGCGGGAACAGGGGCTCATCGCGTCCGCCCACGACACGCTGTGGGAACTGGCCCGCGACTGGCCGCGCGGCCAGAACGAACTGCCGCTCGTCGTCGAGCGGGCCGGGGTGAAGACGCCGATCGCCTACACCCCTCGCACGGTGCCGTTCTTCCCGACGCAACTGTACGAAACCGTCAGCATGTTGCTGCTGACGTTCCTGCTGCTGTCGTTCCAGCCCTTCCGCCGGCACGACGGGCAGGTGATGGTCCTGCTCATGCTCGGGTACTCGGTCCACCGGTTCTTCAACGAGGCGATCCGCATCGAGCCGACCTACGCGATGGGGCTGACGCTGTCGCAGTGGATCAGCGTGCTGATCTTCACGGCGGGGGTCGTGCTGGAAGTGTACCTGCGGGCGACGCAGCCGAAGTTGCCGGCCGGGGAAGTGCCGCTGAATTACGGCGTGCCGCCGATCGCGCCGAAGCCGGCGTAGGGGGTGGGTTACTTCCACTTCACCGCGAACCGGTTGTTGCCGAGCGTCTCCAGGTCGCGTTCGACGACGCCGCAGTTCTCCAGGCGGTCGAGCATCTCCTCGGCGTCCTTCAGGCTGCACACGACGGACATCTGCCACTCGCCGACGGTGCCCTGGCACGGCCGGTCCGGGCAGCACCGCTTCGCCCGGCGGTCGCGGACGGTGATGAACGCGGCGACACCGACGGCGACCGCGAGGAAAACGAACGGCGTGGACATGGCGGCCTCTGCGTCGTGCGCGGCCCTGGTGAGTTGCCGGGCATCGTACCACACTCAGACACCAGTCGGCCGCGGAAAGCGCGCGAACCGAGCGGTTCCCGTGAACCGCCCGGTTCGGTCCGCGGTCCCGTTCCGGCGGTGCCGGTTCAACCGCCGGCGACGGCCGCGATGAGGCTGTTCACCCGCTTCCCGAACCCGACCGGGTCCGCGACTCGCGACCCCTCGGCGATGACCGCTTGCTCGTAGAGCAGCCGGGCGAAGTCGTCGAGCCGGGCGTCGGCGGGGTCTTTCGTGTGGACGGCCAGCACCGCGAGGACGGCCGGGTTGTCCGGGTTGAGTTCGAGCGTCCGCTTGCCCGCGGCCCCGCCGTCGCCGCTCCGCTTCAGGATTCGTTCGAGGTGGGCCGACATCCCGTGCGCGTCCGCGACGAGGCACGCCGCACTTTCCGTCAGCCGTTTCGTGAGCTTCACGTCGCCGACTTCCGGGAGTTTCACCTTGAGCGCCGCCAGCAGGTTCGCGAACTTCGCCGTCACGTCCTCCGGAATGTCTCCGTCCGCCGGCTTCACGTCCGCCCGGTCGGCGGCTTCGAGCTTCTTCCCCTTGTACTCGCGCAGCGCGGGGATGGCGAACTCGTCCACCGGGTCCGCGCTGAAGAGCACGTCAAACCCCTTGGCGCGGAACGCCTCCAGGTACGGCGAGTGCCGCAACTGGCCGATGGTTTCGCCGAAAAGGTAGTAGATCGTGTCCTGGCCTTCCTGCAGCTTCTCGACGTACTCCGCGAGCGTCGTGTACTTGCCGGCTTCCGTTTTGTCCGACTCGAACAGCAGCAGGTCCGCGACCTTTTCCTTGTTGTCCCAGTCGCGGGCGAGCCCTTCCTTCAAGACGTTCCCGAGCCCCTGGTAGAACGCGAGGTACTTCTCGAACTCCACGCTCTTGAGACCTTCCAGCGCGGACAGCACGTTCCGCACGACGTTCTTGCGGATCGTGTCCAGGTGCGGGTTCTGTTGCAGCAGCTCCCGCGACACGTTCAGCGGCAGGTCCGCGGAATCGATCACGCCCACGACGAACCGCAGGTAGTCCGGCAGCACCTCCTCGCACCGGTCCATGATGAGCACGCGCTGGACGTACAGCTTGAGCCCGCCCTTGCGGTCCTCGAAGTCGAAGCTGAACGGCTTCCGCGCGGGGACGAACAGGAGCGCGCGGAACTCGGACTTCCCCTCGATGGTGAAGTGCAGCACCTTCGCCGGGGCCTCGTGGTCGTGGGAGATCTGCTTGTAAAACTCGGTGTACTCCTCCGGCTTCACCTCCCGCGGCGACCGCAGCCAGATCGCCTTCTGCGAGTTGACGGTGTCCTCCTTGCGTTCCTTCTGGCCGTCCTTTTCCTGCTCCGTGACGAGGACGACGGGGTGTTCGATGAAGTCCGAGAACTTCTTGACCAGCGTGCGGAGCCGCCACGGCTCGAGGAACTCCTTGGCGTCGTCCTTGAGGTGCAGCACGACGTCCGTGCCGCGGTCCGCCTTGTCCGCGGGCTCGACGGTGTAGCGGCCCTGGCCGTCGGACTCCCACACGACGCCGAGGCTCGGCCCGCCGGCCGGGCGGGTGCGGACCGTCACCTTGTCCGCGACCATGTACGCCGAATAGAAGCCGACGCCGAACTGGCCGATGAGCCCCGGCGCGTCGGATGTCTGCTTCGCCTTCAACGCCTCGACGAACGCCTTCGTCCCGGACTTCGCGACCGTCCCGAGGTGGTCGACGACCTCGTCGCGGGACATCCCGATGCCGTTGTCGGAGACGGTCAGCGTGCCTGCGGCGGCGTCCGGCGCGATCGTGATCTTCCAGTCGGTGTTGCCTTCGAGTTTGTCCGCGTTCGCGAGCGAGTCGAACTTCACCTTGTTGACCGCGTCCGAGGCGTTGCTGATGAGTTCGCGGAGGAAGATCTCGCGGTCGGAGTACAGCGAGTGCGTGATCAGGTGGAGCAGTTGCTTCAGTTCGGCCTTGAATTCCAGCGTTTCGGCGGGCACGGTCGGGGCCTCCAACTTCGACGGAGAATCGGATGGTTGGCCGCGGCGCGGGGCGGAACGCGGGGGTGAGTCCACGTTCCAGACCGCCACGCGGCTAGACGAAATCTTACGAATCGAGCGAGAATTGGGGGGTAGGTGCTGGCTCTGGGACGCCGGTGATGTCGGGTCGGCGGCAAAGACGAGAACGGAATCCGGTGCGCGACGGGTCCAAACTCGAAGGCGGACCCGTCGCCGTCCGCACCGGTGAGGGTCCGCGGAGGCCGAGGTCGGGCGAGCTTACTTGCCGTCCGGTTTCAGGCCCTTGAGCAAGTCGTCGTCGTCCTTCGGGAGCCCCCAGCTGGTGAGCGAGAACTCCACCTTCTTGTCCCCCTCCGGGAACCGGAGCAGCACGTTCCAGCCGGTCTTGGTGGCGACGAACGCCCACGCGGTGCCGGCGGGGGTTCCGGTCGCTTCCATCGCCGTCACGCGGCCGTCGGCGGTCGGGACGACCAGCAGCCCGGCCGCGGGGGCTTCGAACGTCGCGTCCTTCAGGTTCAGCGGCACCTTGGCACCGTCCGGGCCGATCAGCCGGGGTTCCTTGGCGGCGACGGCGGCGAAGAACCACGGGGTTTTCTTCGCGCCCGCTTCAAACGTAAAGCTCCGCTTCAGCCCGGCCGCGACGGTCACCGTCACCGGCGTCGGCTTCTCCGTGATGCTGATGGCGGTCTTCTTGTCCTCGGGGTCTGCCAGGGTGTAGCGGAACTCCGGCTGGCCCTTGTCGTCGAGGCCGTAGCCGGTGAAGGTCAGGTGCCGCGGGCCGGTGTAGGCGGCGTCGTTTTCGAGTTGGTGGCCGTAGGCCGGGTCGCTGGACCGCTTCTGGAAGTCGGGCGGGGTCCGCGAATTCGTGACGGCCCACGGGTTGCCGGGGGGTGCGGTCCAGAACTTCGGGCCGAGCAGCTTCGCCGGGTTGCCGCCGCGGTTGACCCACACCGGGGACAGGTCGAGGAAGTTGCCGCTCCAGGCGTACCCGAGCCGGCACTGGGCGGTGTCGAAGACGAGGTTCAGCCCGCCGGGGTAGCCGACGGCGACGGGCTTGGTCCCGGCCGCGTCCGGCATAAACGTCCGCATGATCTCGGGGCGGTCCTTCACGGCCACGACGACGCCCTTCGGCGGCTCCAACCCGGCGGGCAACGGCAAGCCGGGGCCGAGGGCGAGGTACGCCCACAGGGCTTCGACCTGCGCGTCGCCGTCCCCCTTCAGGACGGTCGTGATCTGCGACTTCCCGTCGAGGAAGTTTTGCGGCATCCGCGTGCCGGGGGCGAGGCGTTGCGGCTGGTGCATCCAGCGGCCGTACCAGTCGTACCGGACGCGCTGGGAGGTCGTGGCGAGGTCCGGGCCGCGGGTGCCGCCGCTGACGACGCCGGAGATGTCGTGGCACGTCGCGCAGCCGAGGCCGTTCTTGCCGGCGAGCGTGCGGCCGTCGGCGATCTTCTGCGGGGACGTGGCCAGTTTCGGCGGGGCGTCGTCGGGGGTGGTGCCTTCGAGTTTCGGCAGCGCGTCGGGCAGGAAGCCGACGTTCCCCTCGCCGTACTGCGGCATCCGGAGCGTCATCCAGCCGCGGGCTCGACCGGCTTGCGTCAGCACGGCCTTGGCCCACGACGGGCGGAGCTTGTGGCCGACGCCGGTCAGCCGCGGGGGCTGGACGTCGTCCGCGTTCTCGGCTTTTTCCAGGGTTTTCATGATGTCCGCGAGGGCTTCGGAGACGCCGCCCTCCGCGTCGCGGTTGTGGCAGTTCAGGCAGTTGAACCGCTTCAACGCGACCCGCGCGTGATAGGCCGGGGCGGGGGTGCCGGGGCCGGTGAGTCCGTCCTTCAGGAACGCGGCCGCGGCGGCTTTTTGCTTCGCATCCAGCGGGAAGCCGGGGACTTTGCCGATTGCCGGGACATCCGCGAGGCAACCCTTCCCGGCGTCGGCCTTCTTCACCGCTTCGAGGTTCGGGAACTTGCCGTCCGCCTTCACTTTGTCGATCGCGTGGCAGTTCACGCAGCCGCGGGCGACGACAAGTTGCTTGCCGAGCGTCTTCCACTGGTCGGCGGGTTTCAGTTCGGAGAATGCAAGCGGGTCGATGCCCGGAATGTTGGCGGCGATGTCGGACGGCTTTACCGCGGGAACTTCGGGGGCGGGCCGGTTGATCTTCGGGTCGGCGGTGCCGCACAGGTAGCGGGCGATGTCGCGGGCCTCGTCGCCGGTCAGGACCATGTTCGGCATCCGGCCGTGCGGGTTCGTGGCGAGGGGGTTTTCGAGGAACTTTTTCAACGTGTCCGGCGTGAACTTGCTACCGACGCCGCCGAGCAGGTAGTAGCCGGTCGGCCCGGCCGTGCCCACGGAATAGAGGGAATCCTCGGGTTTGAGCGGTTCCTTTTCGTCCTCCTCGTCCTTCGCCTTGGGCTTGCTCGGCGGCTCGGTGAGCTTGTCGCCGTGGCACGCGGCACAGCCGGCGGTCAGAAACAATTTCTTGCCGGCGGCGACGCTCTTGGCGAGCTCGTCGGGCTTGATCGCGGCCGGTTCCTTCACCGGCCCGCCGAGCGTGGACAGGTACGCCACCACCGCGTACCGCTCCGCCTTGCCCGCGTCGGTGTCGGCGAACATTTTCGGCATGACGGTGTGCGGCCGGACCTTCTGCGGGTCCGCGAGCCACGCATCGAGCCAGCCGGGGTACGCGCGTTCGCCGATCTTCGACAGGTTCGGCCCGGTGCGGTCGGTCAGCGTCTTCGCGACCTTGTCCGCGGCGTCCGGGGCGTGGCACTTCGTGCAGCTCAGTTCCTCGACGAGGAACCGCCCCTGTTCGCGGGCCAGATCCTCGGCGAAGGAGGCGGGGCGTTGCTTCGGCAGGTGGCCGAAGAAAAAGTACGGTACCGGTTCCGGCTTGAAGAAGTTCGGCCCCTTCCAGACGAGCTCGGCGCGGACCGCGTCGCCGGTGCGGGTCAGCGTGGCCTCGAACGGCTGGATGCCGCCCGCGAGATCGAGTTCCGGCCCGGCGATCAGCTTGGCGTCGGCCGGGTCTTTGCCTGCCGCTTCGCCGGAAAAGACTTCCTTGCCGTCGATCGTGACCTTGAGCGTCCCGAGCAAGACCGCGTCGAACTTGTACTTCCCCGGCAGCGTGACGTTGATGTAGCCGCTCCAGGTAAACGTCTGTCCGCCTGCCGACCGCGGGTGCGGGGACTCCCCGGCCCCCAGCGTCAGGGCGACCGTCGGGTCGAGTCGGGTCACCGCGAACGTCCCCGGTGCCGCGTCCTTCGCCGTGAAGACCAGCCCCGGTTTCAGGTCGGCCCGTTGGACCGGTTGCCCGATTGCGGCCGGGACGACGGCGAACGCGAGCGCCAGCGTGGCGATCCCAGGGCGAAACATGAGGGGATTCCTTGGGGAAACAGCGTCGGCGGGTGGGTGAGAGGAATTATCCGGGTTGGACCGCCTCGGGCAAGCGGGATTCTCCGCGAGCGGCGGGGCGTCATCCCGCCGGGGTTTGCTCCGGACACTGCACGGCGGGGTGACGCCCCCGCCGCTCGCCGGGGGAATTTCCTCTTCTGCACGCCGCGAAAAAGTTCCGGCCGCCGGCTTCATCGGATATACTTGCCCCTAGCGGCCCGACCCGTCCGCGCGAACCGCCCACAAGAGAGTCCGGCGTGAAGGCGTTCATCAGCGATATTCACAGCAACCTGGAAGCCCTGCAAGCCGTGCTCGCGGACATCAAGGCCCAGGGCATCACGGAAATCTACTGCCTCGGGGACGTGGTCGGGTACGGCCCGAACCCGCGGGAGTGCATCGACCTCATCATCGACTGCAAGCTCGTGCTCATGGGCAACCACGACCAGGGGGCGATGTTCGACCCGGACGGGTTCAACGCATCCGCGGAACGCGCGATCTTCTGGACCCGCGCCCAGCTGGAAACCGGCACCGACCCCCGGCCGATCCGCGAGAAGCGCTGGGAGTTCCTCGCCGAGCGGCCGCGGAGTCACCGGGAGAACGGCTACCTGTTCGTCCACGGCAGCGCCCGCAACCCGTTGAACGAGTACGTCTTCCCGGAAGACATCTACAACCAGCGGAAGATGGAACGCATCTTCGCCCTCGTGGACAAGTACTGCTTCCAGGGCCACACCCACGTTCCCGGCGTCTTCACGGAGAACCTGCAGTTCTTCAGCCCGGAGGACGTGAACGGCGTGTACAAGCTCGACGGCCGAAAGACCCTCTGCAACGTCGGCAGCGTCGGCCAGCCGCGGGACGGCAACTGGCGGGCGTGCTACACGATCCTCGACGACGACACCCTGCGGTTCAAGCGGGTCGAGTACGACGTGGAAAAGACGATCAAGAAGATCTACGACATTCCCGACCTGGAAAACTTCCTCGGCGACCGGCTGCGGGAAGGGCGGTAGGTTCGCCCGCCGTGAGGGACTGGGCATGAGCGCCGAATCGTTCGCGAACGGGCAGTGGGCCATGACCGCCGGCGAAGACGACGGCCGGCCCGTCATTTTCCGCGTCCGCACCGACCGTCCCTACGGCCTCGTCCCCGCCGCCTACCCGCACCTCATCAGCGTCGTCTGGAAGTACGAATCCGACAACGCCGTCGGGATGCCGTCCGCCGCGGACGCGGAGCGGATGACCGAGTTTGAAGACCTGCTGACCGCCACGCTGCACAAGCACGTCGCCGCGGTGCTGACGGCCGTCGAAACCGGGACCGGCGTCCGGGCGTGGCAGTGGTACGCCCGCGACCCGGACGAGGTCGTCGAGCTCGTGAACCTCGCCCTCTCCGCCCACGACCCGTTCCCGGTGGAATTCGCCGGCGACGAAGACCCCACCTGGGACGGCCACGCCAAGGCCCTCGCGATTCTGGCCTCCCTCGGCCCCGTCGAAGCCGGAGCTTGACGCTCCGGCACAACCAGCGCTGACCCGCGTCCGATTCGTGCGGTAAGATATCGCAACGTCGCCTCTCACCACCCGGCCCCGGTTGTCGATGCCGCCCAATCTGAACCAGAAGTGGCTGGCCGTGCTGCGGGCGTTTCCGAGCCTGCTGTCGCCGCCCGCCGAGCCGAACGAGCGCCTGCCCGCCGACCCGTTCGCCCTCGTGTCGGCCGGGCGGCTGACGCGGTTCCAGTACGACCTCCTGTCGTCCGGGCAGGGGAAGGAACTGATCCTCGGCAACTACGTCCTCGTCGACCAGATCGGCGAGGGGGGCATGGGCGTCGTCTACAAGGCCCGCCACGCGAAGCTCGGGCGGACGGTCGCGGTCAAGGTCATCCGGGCGGAGCGGCTCAAGACGAAGACCGCCGTCCGCCGGTTCGTCCGCGAGGTCCGGGCGTCCGCGAAGCTCGACCACCCGCTGATCGTCCGGGCGCTCGACGCGGATTCGGTCGACGGCCGGCACTTCCTCGCGATGGAGTACGTCGACGGCTGCGACCTCGCCACGGAGCTCGAACGCGGCCCGTTCTCCATCGCGGACGCCCTGGCCGTGGCCTTTCAGGTGGCGCTCGCGCTGCAGCACCTCTACGAGAACGGCGTCGTCCACCGGGACCTGAAGCCGACCAACCTGATCCGCGACCGCAAGACGCAGGCGGTCAAGGTGCTCGACCTCGGCCTGTCGCGGATCATCAACCCGGAGCCGGGGGCGGAGAGCGCCGCCCTCACCCAGGCCGGCACGATCATCGGCACCCCGGACTACATGGCCCCGGAACAGGGGCAGGACGTGCGGGTCGCGGACACCCGGTCGGACCTGTACTCGCTCGGCTGCACGCTGTACTTCCTGCTCACCGGGCGGGTGCCGTTCCCCGGCGGGACGACGATCGAAAAGATCCTGCGACACTGCCAGGACAAGCCCACGCCGGTGACGGCGTTCCGGTCCGACATTCCCCCCGAGGTGGCCGCGGTCGTCGACCGGCTGATGGCCCGCGAGCCGGACGACCGGTTCCAGACGCCGGCCGAATTGATCTCCGCCCTGACGGTGCTCGGGACGATGCCCGTGTCCCCCGGCGGCCGCGCGACCGGGGCGACGGGGTCGAACCCGAACCTGCTCGGCCCGGCCTCGACCCCGCCGTCCGACGCCGCGCTGGTTCCCACGGTCGCGATGACGACCGGGGACAGCAGCTGGCGGGTCGCGCTGGCGGAAGTCATTGCCCGCGACTCGACCCTGTCCGGCCGCCACCCCGTGCCGGAGGCCCGACCCGCCGTCCGGTTGAAAGAGTACCGGTCGACGGCCGTGGCGGTCGGCGGGCTGCTGGCGGCGGTGCTGCTGCTGGCCGTCGCCATCGTGCCCTGGGGCCGCGTCTTCCCGTCCCCGGCTCCCCCGACCGAACCCGGCGACGAACCCCGCGCCCTCCGGGATCGCATCGCGAAGTGGCTGGAGATGAAAGACCCGGCCGCCGCCCCGGCCCTGCGGGCGGACGCCCAGGCCGCGCTCCGCAAGGCGACCGGCACCGCCGACGCGGTGACCATCGCCAAGTACCTCAAGCAACTCCCGTCGCCGCTTGACAAGCTCCCGGACCCGCCGGGGTTCCAGGCGATCGGCACCGTCCGGCAGCGGGCGTTCGGGCCGGTCAACCACCTCGCCGTCTCGGCCGACGGCAAGACGCTCGTCTTCGGCGGGTGGGACCGGTCGGTTCAGGTGTGGGACGCCGAGGGCATGACGCCGAAGTCCCAGGTCAACCTCCACCTGACGACGATCAACCGGGTGGCGGTCTCCGCGGACGGCAAACGGGTCGCCGGGGTGTCCGGGTTCCAGGACCGGGACCGGGACGACGGGTTCGAGCGCACCCTCTACGCCGTCGATTTCGCGAAGGACCAGACGCTGAAAATCGAAAACACGCCGACCGGCGGGGGGTGGTGCCTGTCGGC
>CAYUHJ010000065.1:17723-28231 GCA_964444365.1 uncultured Alcaligenaceae bacterium
GGACAACCACGAGTTTGCCGGCCAGTACGAAGAGGCCAGTCTCTGGACCCTGGGGGCCAAGGGCCACCGGCCGACCCGAAAGTTCTACGCCGAGGGGATGAATTGGTGTTCCGCGGCCGCCGTCTCCGCCGACGGGAAGACCGCGTTCACGGGCGGGAATGCCGTCAACTGGCAGGTTCACGACCACGCTTTGGTCTGGGATCTCAGTGCGAGCCCTCCGCCACCGGACAAGAACGGGTATCCCACACCGGAGAAGCCCGCCCAGCGGCTCGCCGGCCACCACGGCCCGGTCCTCGCGATGGCCCCCCACCCGGACAACCAGCGGGTGCTGACCGTCGACCACGAAGCCGCCCGCGTCTTCGACTACCGCACCGGGAAGCTGCTCAAGGAAGTCCGCACCCAGGGGGTGTACACCGGCGGCTGCTGGTCGCCCGACGGGAAGCAGATCGTGCTGGCCACAGGAGCCGGCCGGGTGCTCTGGCTCGACCCGGTCAGCGGGACCGAACTCCGCGCCGGCACCGGCCACCTGGGGCGGGTGTCCGCGGTCGCCGCCAGCGGCACGCACGTCTTCTCGTCCGGCGACGACGGCACCGTCCGCAAGTGGGACTCCGCCACGGGCAAGGAGGTCCAGCCCGTGACCCCCGGCTACCCCGTCGCGCGGATCGCCTTCGCCGACGAGGACCGCAAGCTGGTCGTCCTGCCCGCCCGCGGCACCCCGACCGCCGCCGCGCCCACCGACCCGGACCTCGCCCCCGCCGCGAACGGGAGCCTGGCCGACGCGGAGGCGCTCGCCCTGGTGCCGGACGGCACGAAGGCCCTCCTCCGGTCCCCCGACAACGGCCGGGCCACGCTGTGGGACTTCTCCACGGCGACGGCGACCGCGTGCGACGTGTGGCCCGAGTCCGCCGACGCCAAGGCCGCCGCGTTCGGCCCGGACGGCAAGCGGGTCTGGTATGCCGTGTCGAAGGACAAAGACCCGTCCGGGACGCTCCGCTGGACCGACCTGGAGACCGGCGAAACCGTGAAGTTCGCCCTTCCCCCCGAGGTCGGCGGCGAGGACACCAAGGCCCACCGGGAGAAGCGGATCGCCGCCCGCGAAGTCACCGCCGTGGCCGTCTCCCCGGACGGCAAGGTCGGCGTCGCCGCCACCCGCAGCCGGGAGGTGTTCGGCTGGGAGTTCGCCACGAACAAGCTGGTCCTGCGGCACAAGGACGAGGCCGACCACCCCGGAGCGGTTCGACAACTGGTGTTCGGACCGGTCGGCCGGCGGGTCTTCGGCGTCGGCCTCGGCTCGGACGTCTGGATCACCCCCCTCGGTTCGACCCGGACCGACGAGTTCTTCCACACCGCCCCGAACACCCCGCGGTGCGTGGCCGTGTCCGCGGACGACGACCTTATCGCGGTCGGCAGCTGGGACGGCGAGGTCGCCCTCTACAGTGTGGGCGGCGCGTGGAAGCGGACGATCAAGGCCCCCGGCCCGGTGACCGCGGTCGCCTTCAGCAGCGACGGCCGCGGCCTCGCCGCCGGGCTCGCGAACGGGACCGTGGCCGTCTACAAAATCCTCGGCCCGTGACGCGGCAACCCGAGCCCGGTCACTTCCGCGGCCGGATCACGTCCTTGCCCACCCACGGCCGCAGCACCTCGGGCACGACGACGCTACCGTCGGCTTGCTGGTAGTTCTCCAGGATCGCGACGATGGCCCGCGTGCAAGCCACCGCCGTGCCGTTGAGCGTGTACACGAACCGCGTCCCCTTTTTTTCCTTCGACCGGTAGCGGATGTTGAGCCGCCGGGACTGGTAGTCGGTGCAGTTGGACGTGCTCGTCACTTCGCCGAACTCGCCCTGGCCCTTGTCCCCGCGGCCGGGCATCCACGCCTCGATGTCGTACTTGCGGTACGCCGGCCCGCCGAGGTCGCCGGTGCAGGTGTCGATGACGTGGTACGGGACGCCGAGCCCCTGGAAGATTTTTTCCTCGATGCGGAGGATGTCGCGGTGCAGTTCTTCCGCCTGTTCCGGGGTGCAGAACGCGAACATCTCGACCTTCGTGAACTGGTGGACGCGGTAGATGCCCCGCGTGTCCCGCCCCGCGGCCCCGGCCTCCGTGCGGAAGCAGTGCGACAGCCCGACGTACTTCTTCGGAAGCTCCGCCTCGTCCAGGATCTCGTCGCGGTGCATCCCGCCGAGGGTGATCTCCGCGGTGGCGATCAGGCACAGGTCCGTGTCCGCGATGGTGTAGACTTGCCGGGTGTCCGGGTTCGGGTCGCGTGGCAGGAACCCGATGCCTTCGAGCACGTCGACTTTCGCGAGGTCCGGCGTCACGACCGGCGTGAACCCTTCCGCGACGAGCGTCCGAATCGCGTAGTTGACGAGCGCCAGTTCGAGCAGCGCCCCCTCGTTCTTGAGGAAGTAGAACTTCTGCCCGGTGACCTTCGCGCCTGCTGCCAGGTCCGCGAGTTGCAGCGATTCGATCAGGTCGACGTGGTCCTTCGGCTGGAAGTCGAACTTCGTCGGCTCCTTGAACGTGGCGACGACCTTGTTGTCGTTCGCAGTGTGCCCGACGGGGGCGTCCGGGTGCGTCATGTTCGGGATGACGACGAGCGCGGCCTTCAGGTCCTCCTCGGCCCGCTTCACGGCGGCTTCGAGTTCCCCGAGCCGGTCCTTCATCGCCCGGCTTTCGCCGACGAGCTTTTCGCGGAGTTCCTTGTCCTTGCCCGCCCCCTTGATCTGGTCGGAGAGGGCGTTCTGCTTCCCCTTTAACTCGTCGTACTCGCGCTGTAACCGCCGCCGCTCGTCGTCGAGCCGCACGACGGCGTCGACGTCCGCCTTGACGAGCCGGTTGACGGTGTTGGCTTTGACGGCGTCGAGATTGTCGCGAACGAAAGCGGCGTCGAGCATGGCCGGGGCCCGTGGGGGAACGTCACAAAACGACGTTTTAGCGATTCCCCCGCTCCCCGAGGAGGTTCTCCGCCACGGGGTCGATGAGCGTGTGGCGGATCAACTTCTCCACCGACCGGACGTCGTCGAGCCCGAGGAACCCGTACCGGGTGACTTGAGTCGTTGTGTTTGACCCGCCCCGATTGTCGCTCCAGACCGTTACCAACGTGTGCGTGCGAAACACGAGATCTCCGGCCCCGGAAATGAACCACGAGTCCCGTCGCCGCATGAGTTGCAGCATTGCGACCGCGTAGCTGTCGAACTCCCCCTCGCCGAAGAACCCGGGGATCCACACGATCGCCCGGCGGTTGGTGAGGACGTAGCACGTCTTGGCCCCGCGGTTCAGGGCGAACAGCGCGGTCAGGACCGGGCCGCCGACGACCGTCACAAGACCCAGGAGTGGGAGCAGCGTCGCCAGGGCTCCGCCGTTCTGGGGGTTGAACCGCGTGACCAGGAACACGGCGAGAAGGAAGCCGCCGATCGCGCTCGGGATCAGGGCGACGGCCGCCCCTCGGACGACGTTCAGCCGGGTCACGCGGGGCGACGGCTGACCGGTCCACACGACGGTTTCGCCCGGCGTCAACTCCTCCCGCACGCGGTCCGCCATGGCGGCGGGGAGGCCCGAGTACCCCTGACCGGCAAACCGAGGCGGTCGGCCGTCGGCCGGCGGTTCGGGCGGCCGCTCGGGCGAGGCGGAAGCGTTGACGGGCTCCGCCACCGCGGACGAGAACCGACGCCCGTCGGCGGGAAGAGGGACGTTCGGAACGTCGATGTCGTCCGGGACGACCGGCTTCACGTCCGTTCCCACCTTGTTGCCGAAGACGAGAACGACCCCGACGACCAGGGCCACGACGATGCCGATCGCGACGGGGATCAGAAACCCGGCGAACCCGGCGTCGTTCGCGGCGGGCGGTTCGGCGTTCGGGGCGGCGACGACGGGCTTCGCGGCCGGGGCGGGCGGGGGTGGGGCGGGCGACAGCAGCAACCGCAGGCCGTACACGGCGGTGTCGGCGAAGCCCACCACCCCGACCGGCACGCCGCCCTTGCCGTCGAGCGTCACCGGCCCGCCGCCCTCGCTCGTCCCGGCCCACTCGCTGGTGTAGGTGTCGGCGAGATCGAGGCGGTCGGTCGCCACCCGTGCGAAGACGAGTGACAGGCGGTCGCAGTACAGCCCGAACCGGGCGTTGACCCCCGCGACGGCGTACCCCTCGCGGGCTTCCAATCGGACCGTTCGCGTGACCTTGGTCTTGACGACCCGCCCGTTCACCCGGCGGTCGGCGAACGAGCCGATCTCCGGGCCGGCCACCACACCCGTCGGCGTGCGGAACAGCGGCCGCAGCGCGGCGACCGTCTCCACGTTCCCGAACGGGTTCAACCCGCACTCGAAGCCGACGAGAAACCCGCCGGCCGGGGCCGTCACGAAGACCTCACCCGGCCCGGTGCGACCCGCGAGCGGCGTGGCCTGCCACGACTTTTGCTCGACGACATTCCGGAACCGGTCGAAGTTGGGTGCCTGGCCGGGGCTGCCAGACGCCCCGACCATGACCCCCACGACCGCGGAGAAGAATCGGGTCGCGACCGCCGCCAGACAACGTCGAGACATGACGAGCGTCCGTTGAGCCCACCAGACGGGAGTACCCGAGTCTGAGTCTTACGGGTCGGCTCGACTGGCTTCAAGTGGCGGAACCGGGGCGCGGCACCCCGGCACGCCTCCGGGGCCGACGCTAGTACACCCCGACGACGGTTCCGCCGGCCAGCTTCGCGAACGGGCGGACGCCGCTGACGCCGTCCCACGGGTACTTGTCGAAGGGTTTTTCGCGCTCGCCCTCGTCCCGCTCCGGGAAGCGGGGGACGAAGAACTCCTTCGTGAAGGTGCTGAGCAGCACGCGGCCGGTGCCGCCGTAGGGGACGATTTCGTCGTAGTTGTCCGGGTTCACGACCTCGATGACGGCCCGCGGCTGCGGGGCGTAGTAGCTGATCTTGAACCCGTCGTCCGGGCCGATGGGCTTGCTGCAGGCGAGCCCCATCAGCGTGTTGCCGTAGGTCGGGGTCATGTAGACCTCGCCGTTGTCGAGCATCTCCTCGTAGGCCTCGCGGGTGAACTGCGGGGTGAACTCGGTGCCACCGGAAAAGATGCCGGTGATGCCGGCCGCCTTGATCGACGTGAGCCCGCCGGACGGGATCTTCTTCCCGAGGCTGCGGAACTTCTCTTCGAGCTTGCCCGCCCGCAGGGCCTCGTCCAGCCCGGCGAGGAGCTTCGGCGTCGTGAACATGCACTTGATGTCGTGCCCGCCGGCGAGGATCGTCAGCGCCTGGTCGATGCAGTGGTCCTTGTAGGCCTGCGCCTCCGCGAGCTTGCGCTCCTTCAGGCACTTGACCACGTACCGCGGGTCGAGGTCGACGCAGAAGCAGATGCCGCCGCGGTATTGCGCCAGGTGCTCGATCGCGAGCCGCAACCGCCGGGGGCCGGACGGCCCGAGCATCAGCCAGTTCGACCCCTTCGGGAAGTACTGGTCCGGCAGCGTGTCGGACATCATCTCGTAGTCGATCTTGAAGTCGTCGATCACGATGCGGGACTTCGGCAGCCCGGTGGTGCCGCCCGTCTCGAAGACGTACACCGCGCGGTCGGTGAGGCCCCTGGGCACCCACCGGCGGACCGGCCCGCCGCGGAGCCAGTCGTCCTCGAAGATCGGGAATTTTTTCACGTCGTCCCACCCGTTCACGTCCTTGAGCGGGTCGAAGTTGAACGACTTCGCCTTCTCCAGCCAGAACGGGGTGCCCGTCTCCGGCGAGAAGTGCCAGCGCACCGTCTCGCGGACGTGGGCGTCCAGCTGCGCGCGGGCGTTCTTGATCTTTTCGTCGAGGGTGGCACCGGTGACGGGCGTCGGCTTGCCGGGGGTGTCTTTCACGGACGGCTCTCAGGGTATGAAAAGTGGAATCGAGCGGAACAACTAAAGATCTACAGCACGTATGGATCACTTGGGATCAGGGTAATTGGCCGGCAATTTGCCCTGTTTTCGCAGCCAGTCGCACCAGAGTTGGACCGACCGTTCGCGATCAACTGCTGGTTGATCAGAATGATAGCTACCTAGGGATTTCCAGAATGCCCGCCAGCGGTTGAACGCTGCATCGTCGTTTTTGAATCTCTCAACTCCGAGCCAAGGCATCGAGATTTCGGTCAGAACCCACTCGGCACAGGCCCGTCGATGCGAGTTTTGATCGAGCAGCACTGGCATCAAATAAGGCAAGACTGGATCGCCGATGTCCCTCAACCTGCCAGCAGCGGGCGTCTGCTCGCCATGATCGTTGGACTGGTTATCAAAATCGATGTTCGATATGAGATATCGAATCTCCTCGTCTAAAGTCTTCCATTTCGACAAGGTGGGCGGAGGTGTACTGTTGCAGCCGAGCAAAACGGCAAACGGCACACATATCCAGGCGGTAATTCTGATCGGCTTGAGCATAGGTGGCCGCGATATGGGAGGGCTTATCTGGCGCCGTTCTCGACGCTCGTAGACATCAAGCCTCTGATCGGGATGGATAGGTGTTCGATTTGCTTTTTCCGCTCACCGCTGAAGTTGTTGGTGGCATTAAATGCATTGTAAAAATTCTCTAGAGCATCATCGAACATTTTGGATGGAGCAGATGGATAGCGGGGCGGAAACGGGCGGATTATGTGATCAACTGATTTGGGATCTGTTTCCAGCGCAAATCCCCATTTTACCACAGCAAGCATATCGACGACGACTCTGTCGTCTTTTACGGCCACGACAACCGTCTCGAACTCGACCCGCTCGTTTGTCGTGTAGGCAGTTGGCTTGTCATACATTGACAGTAGCGGCGAAGGATCGCTCATCGTTGCGCTAAAGGTTCCGTCGCCCTTGAAGTTATTGGTGTAGAAGGGCGTGACTGGCGTTCCGGGTTTCCAAGTCGTATTCGTTCCAAACAAGTCTACCCACCATCCGCCTTCCACAATGGTCTTATCGGGTATCACTCGTGTCTTGGTCATCGTTGCTTTCATTACTTCGTTTTTCATGCCGCCGTACGGGAAAATGGGATTGAGCTTTTCATCCAGCCTAGTCACGATCTGGACAAAGTGAAGCGAAGTACAGGGAGGAATCTTGGTCTTATCAGGACGAAATGTGATAGTTCCTTTTGCGTACCCGCCACCCTGGGACGTGCCATAAGTCATGTCGAAGGCAAACTCTCCTGCGGCAACCTTTTTTGTTTCATTTATCCGCTTATCGGCCAGTCCGAACGGGTCCACGCTACCAAGCGGGTCATTGCCGAACCCCCGATAGTGGTTGATATCCCCGCTCTCGAACAAGATCGGGTCAACCTGCACCCACCGTCCGAGGCTTGGTGAAAACGACATCGTGCAGTCTCCTCAAAATGTCGAGCGTGGTACGGTGGGCCAACAGAAGTTGATCCGCATGACATCCGGCAACCCCGAAGGCCGACGGTTCGGGTTCTTTTTCAGGGGCTTCCACCACCGCTGCTGGAACTCCGGGTTCGCGAGAATATCGCTCATCACCCGCATCCGGATGATCTCCCGCTCCTGTTGCCGGGGCAAGTGTAAAAACTGTGAAGCGGGCAACCCCAGGTCCAGCTTGGGGAATCGGCCAAGAGCTATCACCTGCGAGTGAATCTCGTCGTGCCAATTTTTCATCAGCACCGGTAATGCGATCTGGTGGATTTCCCGAAGTGGATGGAGTTCATTGGCCCAGGCCAGCGACATCACCGCCTCCCGGTAGTTTTTGACATCTTCCCAGCACCCGGCCCGCTCGAACAGAAAGACACTGAGTTCCTCGCGCGGCGACAGCGACCGGAGAAAGCCGTTCGCCTCGATTTCGCGGGGTGTCAACTGGAACCGTCCGGTGCGGTAGTGCTCGTCCGGGAAGAAGCTGACACCTACGCCCGACGCCTCAATGTTGAACGACTCCCCGCTGGGGCCTTCGTCCCACCGGCAGTACAGGTGCCGGATAGTGGTCGCGAGCCGGATCGGATAGCCCAACCGCCGGCCGATCGATGTATACAACACCGGCAAGCTCGCGCATGTCCCGCCATCGCCTTGCAGCGCGCCGTGAAGGAACGAGTCTTCCGGCTGATAAACCGCGGTGTCTGCCGTCCGTTCTGGGTGGTAGCGGATGCCGGCGTCCCGTTGCAAAAACGTAATCATGGCCTGGATGCGAAATCGGGGTTCCGATCTAGGATAGTCGGAACGCCCCGACCGGAACAACGTCATCGCCCGTTCGGTGAACGCGCGACAGCCGGCGGTCAACTCATCAATCCGTCGCATGCAGCGATCTTCGTCCGACTTCACGTTTCCGGGAAGACTCGCGGCGACGATCAGGTTCATCACGGCGACATCGACGTTTCCCAACGTGCGTTCCGGCTGCCGGCAGAGGATTTCCCACTCGTGCATCGGGTTGTCTCCCTCGTCCGGTGGGTTACTTCTTGTTGCCGAAGGCGTACAGCGTGTTCTCCGTCATCACGTACAGCACACCGTCGGCGACGATGGGGGTGCTCCGGATGGGGGCCCCGAACTCGATCTTGTGCAGCAGCACCGCCTTCTCGACTTCCTTCAGCTTGAGCTTCATCTTCTTCGTGTAGTCCTTCTGCTGCTGCTCGGGCGGCAGGGCGGTGTCGACCTGCACGTCGAGCGGGTCCAGAACCTTCGGCTCCTTCTCGTGCTTGAACACGAACAGGTCGCTCCCCTCGGTGGCGAGGTAGACCTTGCCGTCGACGTAGTACGGCGAGCCCCAGATCGCGCCCTTGCAGTCGTACTGCCAGTACTTCTTGCCGGTCTTCGCGTCCAGGCAGTGGAGGTAGCCTTGCAGCTCGGAGATGTACACCACGTCGTCCACGACGCACGCGGTGCTCATCGTCCGGCCGAAGGAGAAATCGCGGGGGACGAACTTCCGTTTGTCCTCGCCGCCGTAGTGCCAGACGACCGCGGAGTTCGGGTTCTTCTGCCCCGGCTTGCCCCACGGGCCGATCTCCGGGGAGATGTCCCCCTTCTTGCCGACCGGGTCGACGCAGTAGAAGTGCGCGATGCCGGTGAAGTGCTCCGGGTCCTGGCCGGTGCCGATGTAGATCTTGTCCTTGTACAGCACCGGGGTGCCGATGAAGTCGGACCGGGTGCCGGTGCCGCCGAGTTCGTACTTGGTGTCCTTCGGGTTGGCGTCGAACTTCCAGATCAGGTCGCCGGTGTCGGGGGTGAAGGAGTACATCCAGCCGTCGCCGCCGCAGAAGATGACCTGCTTGACGCCGCCGAGTTCGCAGTACATCGGGTTCGACCACTGGCCGTGCATGATGTTCTTGCCGGGGTCGTTGTTCCGCCAGACGAGTTTGCCGGTCTTCTTCTCCAGGCAGATGAAGCTGGGCGAGTCCGGGGACGGGATGTTGATGTGCCCCTCGTCCACGCCGTTGGCGGTGACGGTGTACAGGTAGTCGCCGACGATCAGCGGGCACCCCGCGGACATGTTGTGCGGGAAGACGCCGATCTCCTTCATCATGTCGTATTCCCAGATGATGTCAGCATCCGTGGGGTCGTTGTACTTCTCGTTCTGGAAGCCCTGGTTGCCGTCCGCGAAGCCGTTCAGGTCCGCGCAGACGACGGTGCAGCGGTTGCTGATGTAGTAGACGCGGTTGCCCTCGATCGTCGGCGTGGAGCAGACGCCCTCCTTCGGCCAGTCGTTGACCTGCCCGGACTCGAGCTTGTTGTGGACGGACTGCCAGAGGAATTTGCCCTTCGTGTCGAAGCACATCAGGATGCCGCGGTCGATCGGCTCGAGTTCGCCGTCGGCGTTCTTCTTGGCGTCCCGCTTCTCGTTGCGGGGGCGTTCGTTGTTGGTGCCGACGACGACCTTGCCGCCGGAAACGGTCGGGCCGCCGTAGGCGCGCGAGCCGAGGTCGGCCTTCCACAGCATCGTGTCGCCGTCCGGCTCCGGCTTCTCGGGGATGTTCTTGTCCGTCAGGTTGACCATGTTCCGGAGGTTGGTCCCCCCGAACATCGCGATGGCTTCGGTCGTTCCCGCGGCAGGTGCGGGGGCGACGTTGGCCGCGACCGGCCCCGCGGGCGCGGCCGGCGGGGCGGCGGGCGCGGGGTTCGACGGGGCGAGGGCCACGAGCAGCCCGACCCCGGTGACGATCACGCCGACCGTCGCGGCGCGGAAGAGAGGGGACATGCGAAACTCCGGGAAAGAGGGTCGGGTTGTTGTGCGATAAAATCGTTGGTTTTGTAGGTCGGGTCGAGTCTTCGAGGCCCGACGTTGCGCAACGTCGGGCCTCGAAGACTCGACCCGACCTACGAGATCTCGCCTTACTTCGCGTTCGGGGAGATCGCCACGTTGTCGTAATAGATGTTCGAGCCGACGGTCCCCTGGGTGGGGGCCTTCGCGTCGCTGCCTTCCTTCTCGTCCACCACGCGGATGTTCGAGATGTAGCCGTACAGCGCGGCCGCCCCCTCGCGGTTCGGGCTGGGGTCGTCGTAGGTGACGGTCCAGTCCTTGGGTTCTTCGGTGCCGCGCTCCCAGACCTTGCCCTGGACGAGGGCGGTCTTCTCCTTCTGGT
>CAYUHJ010000066.1:0-28006 GCA_964444365.1 uncultured Alcaligenaceae bacterium
TCTCAAAGATTCAACTTCAATCAATCCATCTGCGAAGAGTTCACTCGCCTCAAGTGCTGCCCGACATTGGTCGCTCGGAAAGTTGTCCCATACCGTTTTGCAAACTGCGAACGCATACAACCTTCGCTTTCGATGGCTAAATTCGCGGATGGGGAAAACGAGCATTCGGGTCGGGTCCGTCGTCGTCAGCCACTCTTCCTCACTCATTTCAAAAACTCCCGCACGGTCGTGACGCGGTGCTCGGTCGCGGCGGCGAAGACGGCGGCGCACAGCGCGATCGTTTCGACGTTGTCGCGGCCGCCGATCTCCGGTTCGGTGCCGTCTTCGAGGGCACACAACAGCTGCGCCATCGGGCCGACGAACGCATCCGGGAACCAGACCGCGTCCCACGTCGGGCGGGTCCACGTCTCCGCGCCGCGGCCGGCGTACTCGATCGTGCTCGGCACCCGTGCGGGGTAGCCGGGCCAGCCGATCGTCCCCTGCGCGACGCCGTCGGTGCCTTCGACCCGCCAGCGGATGCCGCGAGAAGAGGAGTGAAGGAGGGGAGGAGACGAGGAGAGGGGGAGAGACGGATCTGCACTCCTCTCCTCCCCTCCTTCACTCTTCACCTCCCGAGGTCCGGCCCACACGTCGTCCCACGCAGCGGCTCGCACGCCGGTGTCGTATTCGAGGATGGAGAGGTTGATGCCGTCCGTGTGGGGGAACTTGGTGCGTGGGTCCGGGCGGGTGCTGGCGAGGACGCGGTCCGGGGTGCCGAGCCAGTAGCGAAAGGTGTCCAGGTGGTGGATGCTCATCACGAACGTGGACAGCGACGGCAGCCCCTCGGCCCACGGCATCCAGTGCGGGACGGCCCGCATGTCGATCGACGCGAACACCGGCTCGCCGAGGTCGCCGCGGGCGAGCAGGTGCTTCATCGCCCGCACGGACTGGTCGTACCGCATGTTCTGATTCACGCCGAGCACGACCCCCGCGGCGTCGCAGCGTCGCACCAGATCGCGGGCGTCCGCTACGGAGAGGGCAAGCGGCTTCTGCGCGAGGATGCCGCGGAGCCGACCCTTGCCCACTTCGACCGCTCGACGAATCAGGTCCGGCTGCGCCGCCGGCGGTACCGCGAAGTCGAGTACTTCAACGGACGGGTCCGCGAGCAAGGCGTCGATCGAGTCGTGAACCTTGGGAATCCCCCGCAACTTTGCGACTTCCCGTGCGGAATCTGTGCTTCGGGACGCAATCGCGACGGGGGCAAAGCCCGCGTCCCGGTACGCGACGAGGTGGCAATCCCGCATGACGAACCCGGCCCCGACGCAACCGATCCGCCAGTCCCGGCGGCGCGGCAGCCGCGGGTGGATGTCGAGCGGAACGTCGCCGGGGAGAGGCGGTGACATGGGGGAGTCACTTTCGCGGGTCGATGAGGAGCTCGAACCCTGGCAGGAGTTTGGTCGTGAAGGTGCTGCCGTAGGGGAACGTCGTGACGGTCCACGATTTTGCGCGGCGGCGGTGGACGAAGAGGACCGGTTCGTCCACGCTATGGCTGCCGTTCAGCACCCAGTATTCTTTGATCGACGATACGTGATGATACAGGTCCGGGTTCCGCGTCAGATCCTTTGCGATGTCCCCGCCAACCAGTATTTCTGCGACAAGGAACGGCGCGATCTCCTCCCACTTAATCTCGTTGATCGACGCAAACTCCGGGAGCGGAGCGTACACCGCCAGGTCGGGCTCCGGCACGGTCGGCCGATAGGCTGTCGGCAGAAACACACGTCCCTTGGTGGCAACCAACTCGATCAATTCCGGATGCGTGTCGCCGAACCGCTCGAGCTTTCGTCGAAGCCAGATTTCGAGATAGTGTTCGGGGAAGCTCGGCTCGGGGGACACGTAGACCCTCCCTTCGATGATCTCGTATCGGTAGCCGGGTTCGAACTCCGCGGCATCGAAGTCGTCCATCGTCACGGCCCGACCGTGGTCGAGGGGGCCGATCTTGAGTTGCACCGTCGCCATTGCAAGCTCCTCAGTCGTTCACTTCCGAGGGTCGATGACCAGCCCGAATCCCGGCAACAGTTTGGTTGTGAAGGTGCTGCCGTAGGGGAACGTCGTGATCGACCACGCTTTCCCCCGACGGCGGTGCTGGATCAGGCTCGGTTCGTCGGGGTTCTCGGCACCGTTTAACACCCAGTATTCGCGGATCGAGGGAACCGCGAGGTACAGTTTCGGGTTTCGTGCCATGTCTTTGGAAATGTCCCCGTCGACCAGAATCTCGACCACGAGCCGGGGGTGCAGATCCTTCCACCGGACTTCCCGGGACGGCAGGTGATGCGGGTAGTCCGAGTACGCAGCCAGGTCCGGCTCGGGGATTGTCGCCTTTCGCTTTCGCGGGATGTAGACCCGAGGCTTCGTCGTCACGTAGTTCAACACATCGGGATGGCTGTGCGCGTAGCGAACCAGAGCCCCGTGCAGCCACACCTCCAGGCGGTTTTCCGGAGGGTTCGGGACGGGTGACACGTACAACCTCCCGTCAATGATCTCGTAGCGGAAGCCCCCCACGTACTCGGCCGACTCGAAGTCGTCGACGTGGAGCCGTCGGCCGTGATCGGCGGGGCCGAGCTTGAGTTGCACCGTCGCCATCGCACCGCCCTCCCCCGATTCAGTTCCGGACCAGCACCCGCAGTTCCTTCGGCAGCGGGAAGTTGACGTGCTCCTCCCGCACGACCCGCGATTCGACCTCCGCCCCGAACGTCGCCTTCAAGTAAGACACGCACGCCTCGACGTGTTCCTCCGGGGCGCTGGCCCCGGCCGTCACCAGCACGGTATCGGTCGGCTTGAACCAGGCGTCGTCGAGTTCCTTCACCGTGTCGATGAGGTAGGCGGACCGCCCCAGGTCGCGGGCGATCTCGGCGAGGCGGTTGCTGTTCGAGCTGTTCTTGCTGCCGAGCACCAGCACCACGTCCGCCTCCGGGACGAGGTCCTTGACCGCCTCCTGGCGGTTCTGCGTCGCGTAGCAAATGTCCTCCTTGTGCGGGCCGACGACCTGCGGGTACTTCCGCTTCAGGGCGTCGATCACCACGCGGGTCTCGTCCACGCTCAGGGTGGTTTGCGTCAGGTACGCCAGCTTCGCGTCGGCGGGCAGCGTCAGGGCGGCCACGTCGTCGGCGTCCTCGACCAGCACCATGCAGTCCGGGGCCTCGCCCATCGTGCCGATGACCTCGTCGTGCCCCTCGTGGCCGATGTAGACGATCGTGTACCCGTCCTTCGCGTACCGCACCGCCTCCAGGTGGACTTTCGTCACCAGCGGGCACGTCGCGTCGATGGCCCGGAGGTTCCTCGCGGCGGACTGCTTGCGGACCTCCGGGGCGATGCCGTGGGCGCTGTACATGAGCGTGCCGCCGACCGGCACCTCGTCGACGGCATCCACGAAAACCACCCCCTTGCTGCGGAACCGGTCGACGATCGGCCGGTTGTGGACGATCTCGTGGTAGACGTAGACCGGCGGGCCGAACGCCCGCAGGGCCGTCTCCAAGGCGTCGATGGCCATGTTCACGCCGGCACAGAACCCCCGCGGGTTCGCGAGCAGAATCTTCATGACGTGTCCTCGGGGAAGGAGGGCGGCGCGGCCGGGGCCGGTCACGACTCGGGCGTCTCGCCCGCCGGGGGTTCGAGAAAGGCCGTCAGGAACTGGAGGTACTTCGCCCCGCCGGTGGCAAAGATCTCCTCGCCCGCGGCCATGAACGCGCGGGCGAGGTTGTCCGCCGCCGGGGCGTACTCGCCGAGCTCGTACTGGCACTGGCCCAGCCGGAGGTGGAGGAACGGGTTGCCCAGGCCGTCCGGGCACGTCAGCGCGATGGACAGGTTGTCCCGCCCCGCGGCGTAGTCCCCGCTCAGGAAGTTCGCGTCCCCGACCGACCCGAGGATCCAGGTGGCGGCGGCCCAGTCGGTCGGCGGGTCCGGGAGCAGGTCCCACGCGGCCCAGTAGTCGTTCAGGGCGGCCTCGTAGTTCCCCTTCTCCGCGTGCGTGTCCCCGAGCTTGCACCGGGCCGCGATCAGTTCGTGAACGTCCTCGGCGAGTACCGGCATCGGTCAACCTCCTGTGACGGGTCTGTCTTCCTCCCCTCGCCACTTGGGGGAGAGGGGCCGGGAGTGAGGGGAACGGCGGCACGCCCGGGGAGGATTCTGGCCCCGGGATGTCGCGCGTTTCCTCGTGGGGTCGGCCCCTCACCCGGCCTTCGGCCACCCTCACCCCCACGGGGAGAGGGGAGGAAGTGAGTCAGACCCACAGTCGCATTTTCGCCTTCAGGGCCGGCGGGAGCTTCGCGTCGAGCGTGCGCCGCACCTCGTTCGGATGATACCGCGTGCTGAAGTGCCCGGCCACGATGACTTCGTTCCGGAACCGGTCCGCCCGTTCGAGGAAGTCGTCCAGGTGCATGTGGCCGAACTTGTGAATCTTGTCCCGCCGGTGGGCCGCCCGGATGAAGCTCATCTCCGTGAGCAGGATTTTCGCGTCGAACGCCGCCGGGCACGCGTCGAGCCCGGCCGGGCTCGTGTCGCCGGTGTACGCCACCAGGGGGATGCGGACTTCGCGGGTGATCGGGGTGCCGCTCAGCCGCAGGTCGCGGATCTTGTCGCCGGGCAGGCCGACGTACTCCTCCTTGAGCTTCTGCCGGCGGTCCCACACGACGAACCCGCGGGACGGGATCGTGTGCGTGGTCGCCCACACCGTCACGACGTTCTCCCGCGACAGTTCGATCTCCTGCCCCGGCTCGACGCCGACGAGGTCGCACACCTGCCGGCCGCGGTCGAGCCGCTGCATGACGAGCAGCAGCTTCTTCACGTCGTCGAGCGACTCGACCGGCACGTACACCGTCGGCGGGTCCATCTTCATCATCCGCCGCCGGGCCACGTACACCGGCAGCGCGGCGACGTGGTCGAGGTGCGTGTGCGACACGAACCACGACGCGGTGCCCATGAAGTCCCACGGGTGGGCACCCAGGTCGAAGCCGACCTTCAGTTCGGGGATGCGCCAGTAGCTCTGGACGGCGGCCCGGCTGTACCCCTCGACGGTCAGCCCGGCGTGGGTCATGGACAGGTACGGGGCGTTGTCAACCGGCCGGTCGGGGGTCATGGCATTCAAGCCGTTTAGCCGCGACGCGCAGCGGAGCGTGGGACTGAAACCCGTGCTCCGCTGCGCGTCGCGGCTAAACGCGCACTCCTGAGGGGTTACTTCTTCGGCTCGTCCTTCGGCGGGGCCTTCTTGTCCAGGTCGCCGGCGACCACGATGACGAGGTTCTTCGGGTCGACGGACTTGCCGAAGGCGGCAGTAATGTCCGCCGGCGACACCGCCTCGATCCGCTTCTCCAGGTCCGCGTAGTAGTCGAACGTGCGGCCGGCGTAGAGCGCGGTCGCCAGTTGCCGGGCGAGGGTGCCGTCGTTGCCGCGCTGCACCCGCTGGGCCTGGAGGTAGCCCTTCTTCGCGACCTCCAGGTCGGCCGCGCTGACGCCGTCCGCCTCGAAGCCCTTCAGTTCGGACAGCATCAGGCTTTCCACCTTCGGCATGTTCGTCGGGTTCGCGATGGCGAACATGAGGAACTGCCCGGACTCCTCGATCGGCGACGCCTGCACCTGGGAGCCGACGCCGTAGCTGAGCCCGTCCTTGCCGCGGATCTTGAGGCTCAGCCGGCTCGCCAAGGGGGCACCCCCGAGGAGGTAGTTCCCGATCGCGAGCGGGGCGTAGTCCGGGTCCGTGTCCTTCATCGCGAGGGACAGCGCCCCGACGTACACCGCGTTCGGCTTGTCCAGCGTGATGATCTTCTCCGTGCTACCCGCGACCTTCTGCGACGGGGTCGGGATCCGCTTGAACGGCGTCGCCGAGGCCCAGTCCGCGAACGTCGGCTTCAGTTCCTTCAGCACCGCGTCCGGGTCGAAGTCGCCGACGACCGCCAGTTGCCCGACGCCGCCGACCTGTTCGTAGACCTTCTTCACCTGCTCGATCGTGACCGCCTTCGTGCGGGCGATCTGCTCCTCGATGGTCGGCGTGTACCGCACGTCGTCGGCCGGGTACGGGGCGAGCTTCCGCCGGAGGGCGTTGACCGCCAGTTGTTGCGGGTCGGTCTTCGCCTTCTCGTAGTTTTCGAGTTCCTCCGCCTTCATCACGTCGAACTCTTTCTGCGGGAAGACCGGCTCCCGGAGTACCTCCCCAAGGAGGGCGAGGACCGCGGGCAGGTTCGCCTTCTTCGTCTGGCCCGTGATGCTGATCGCGCCGGCGGACGAGTTGACGTTCACCGTCGCCTTGAGCTTGTCGAACTCGTCCTTGATCTGCTCGCGGGTGTGGTTCTTCGTGCCGCGCATCAGCATCGGGCCGACGAACTCGGCGGCTTCGGTCAGGCCCTTCAGCGAGTCCTCGTTGCCGAACCGGACGGTCGCGGTGAACTGGACCGTGTCGCCGCGGGTGCCCTTCTTCAGGAAGGCGTAGTCGAGCTTGCCGACCTTCCCCCGCTGGACGCGGGCCTCGACGTTCGCCGGGGTCGGGTCGAACGCCTCGCCCTCGGTCATCGCGGCGCGGCCGGCGTAGCCCTCCAGCAGCTTCGCGACGTCCGGGTTTTCCGGCACCTGCGCCCGTTCCGGCTTCTTCGTCGGGTGGTAGACGCCGAGCGTCCGGTTCGAGCGGATGAGGTACTTCGCCGCCGCCTTGTTCACGTCGTCCGCGGTGACCTTTTCCAGCCGGTCGCGGTGGAGGAAGAACAGCCGCCAGTCGCCGCACCCGGCCCAGTCGCTGAGGCTGATCGCGAAGCTCTGGCTGTTCGACAGCACCTGCTCGCGCTGCTTCAGCAGCGTCCGCTTCGCGCGTTCGACTTCCTCGGCCGTGACCGGGTTCTTCGACAGGTTCTCGATCGTGTCGATCATCGACTTCTCGAGGTCGTCGATCTTTTCCGGCTCCGTCTGCGCCCCGACGACGATCACGCCGGGGTCGTGCCAGTTGAAGGTGAAGCCGAACGTGCTGGACGCCTTCTTCGTCTCGACGAGGTTCTTGTAGAGCCGGCCCGTCGGCTCCGCGGACAGAACTTGCGACAGGACTTCGCACGCGGCGAACTCCGGGTGGGCCGCCGCCGGGACGTGGTAGACCGCCCCGACGCCCGCCACGTCGCCGACCCGCCGCAGGCTGACGATCCGCTCGCCGTCCTGCGGCGGTTCCTCGGTGTACGTCGCGGGGATCGGCTCGGACGGCTTCTTGATGCCGCCGAAGTGCTTCGCGATCAGGGCCAGCGCCTTCGACTCGTCGAACTTCCCGGCCACCGTTACGAGGGCGTTGTCCGGGCGGTAGTACTTCTTGTAGAAGGCTTGCAGGTTGTCGATCGGCACCCGCTCGATGTCCGTGCGGTTGCCGATGGTCGACTTGCCGTAGTTGTGCCACTCGTAGGCGGTGGCCAGCATCTTCTGGAACAGGACGCGGTTCGTGTCGTTCTCGCCGCGCTCGAACTCGCTGCGGACGACGCTGAACTCGCTCATCAGGTCTTCGCGCTTGATGAAGCTGTTCACCAGCCGGTCGGCCTCCAGTTCGATGCCGAACTCCAGGTTCTCGTCCGACGCGGGCATCGTCTCGAAGTAGTTCGTGCGGTCGACCCACGTCGTGCCGTTGAACTGCGCCCCGTGGTCGGCGAGCGCCTTCGGCACGTTCGGGAACTTGGGGCACCCCTTGAACACCATGTGTTCGAGCAGGTGGGCCATGCCGGTCTCGCCGTACCCCTCGTGCCGGCTGCCGACGAAGACCGTGCAGTTCACGGTGACCTTCGGCTGCGAGGCGTCCGGCAGGAGGAGGATCCGCAGGCCGTTGTCGAGCTTGTACTCGGTGATGCCTTCGACGGTGCCGACCTTCTTGACGCCTTCGGGCACGGTCGGGCCTTTCGGAGCCTGGGCGAACCCAGGCAGGGCCGCCGCGAACGCGGCGGCGAGGGTCAGGATCAGTTTCGGGATCGGGTGCATTCCGCGGGACTCCTACGCGGACAGGGTCGGGGCGAGAGGGAGAATACTCATGGTGCGGGGCGGAGGGGGCTCCGTCAACCGCGGGCCGGCGGTTCCGGTGATCCGGCCAAAACACAACCCTCGCTTGCGCGTCGGGCTAGTCCGGATGCTAGCCCGACGCGCAAGCGAGGGTCTTCTTTTCCGCACCCGCGGGCCGTCACTTGTCGCAGACGCCGAACGACTTCAGGTCGATCGGCGGCGGGGTCGGGAACCCGCGGTTCGGGATGCGGATGAGGTTCAGCCGCTCCTTTTCCAGGGCTTCGAGGTAGTCGACGATCAGCTTCTCCGTGCCGAGTTGCTGGCCGAGCAGGCCGACGCCGGTGAGGGTGCTCTTGACGGTCATCGTCTTGTTCATGCCGAGCTTGGACAGCGGCGAGCCCTTCGGCGGGTTGGCGACGAAGACCTTGTCCTGGAAGAAGGTCGCCCCGGACTGGCCGGCGGTGTCCTTGTCGCCGTAGATGCACAGGACCGGGGTGCGGTCGCGGAGTTCGGGGGCGAAGGCCATCCACCGCTGGACGGTCTTGTTGTCGACGTCGACGATGCCGTTCGCGGGGACGGTCGGGGACAGCCAGACCGCGCCGCCGAGGTCCTTGCCGGCGGGCTCGCCGCCGACCGCGGGGCCGCCGCCGTTCTTCGCCGCCAGCGCGGGGTGGTTGCCGATCAGGGACGCGGGAATCTTCTGCGGCCGGACCCACTCGGTGGTGGCGTACAGCGTGCCGAGGGTGGCACAGTCCTGCGGGCCGACGAGGTAGACCGAGCTCGAGTTCACCTCGTTGTTGTCGCTCAGCTGGTCCAGCGCGACGCGGGCGGCCATGATGTCTTCCGCGAGCTTGGGCAGGTAGTTCTTCATGTCCTTCGTCGCCTTGGTGGCGTCCTTCGGCAGCTCGAACTTGTTCGGCAGGGGCTTCTTCTTCGCCTCCTTCGGGAAGAACGTGGCGTTGATCGGGTCCGACCAGAACTTCGCGGGGTTGACCAGGGTGCTGTCGCCGTGCCCGCGGAAGTCCAGCCGCAGCACGTTGTACCCCTCCTTCGCCAGCGTCTTCGCCAGCCCGCCGAGGTCGCCCTTGTTCGGGTCGGTCAGCGGCTGGTGGAGCAGGATCACGCACGGGCTGTTGTTCGGGTTCTTCGCCTTGGACTTGTACAGCGTCGCGTGCAGCGTCACCTCGTCGGCCGTCTTGAACTTGATCTTCTTCGTGTCGTCTTCTTGCGCGAGGACGGGCTGCGGGGTCGCCACCCACGGCAGCAGCGCCGCGACGAAGACGGCGGCGAGGAGCAGACGGCGAGGCATGGTGAACCTCCGGGCGGACGGGTGCGAGCGAGAACGGAAGGGTGTCCCTGGAAGCTGGAACGTACTGGAATGGTAAGGCGTTGGCGCGGGGGAATCAATCCGGGACCCGGCCGTTCGGTCGTACAACACCCCTCGGCCCCCCAGACTTTTCCGCCGCCGCCATGCAACCCCGCCTCCGCCCCGTCCCCGTCGCGATGCCGGACCACGGCGTCTTCGTGCTCGAAAGCCGGCACGCCCCCGGGTTCCGCATGGGCGACTCCCGGCACGACTTCCTCGAAGTCTTCTACGTCCTCGACGGGGCCGGGACGTTCGTCGTCGACGGCCGGACGCACGCCTGTGCGGCAGGGGACGTCGTTGTCGTCCCGACCGGGGCGACCCACCGCATCGCCGACGACCCGGCCCGGCCGATGTCCCTGTACGGCATCGGCGTCGCCCCGCGGGTGTTCGCCGTCGAGCCGGACGTCGCCGCCCTCCCGCCCGGCGTTCTGCCCCTGAACGAACTCGCCCGCCCCCCGGTCCGGGCCGACCTCCGCCACCTGCTGTACGAACAGGCCCTCGCCCGCCCCGGCTACCGCGCGGTGCTGGCCGGGCTGACGCTGCAACTGCTCGGCACCCTGCTCCGCGGGGGGATTTCGCCGCCGAAGCGCGGCCCCGCGCCGGCGGCGGACGCGGACCATCTAACGGCCGTGAGGGACTACGCCGCCGCGCTCCGCGAGCGGTTCTACGAGCCGGCCACCCTCGACGGCACCGCCACCGCCCTCGGCATGAGCCGCCGGCGGTTCACCCAACTCTTCCGGGACGTGACCGGGGCGTCGTGGCTGGACCACCTCACGACGCTGCGGATCGACTACGCGAAGGAACTGCTCCGCGACCCGTCCCGCAGCGTGATCGCCGCCGCGTTCGAGTCCGGGTTCGAGGACCTGTCGAGCTTCTACCGCGCGTTCAAACGCCGCACCGGCCAGGCCCCGAACGAGTGGCGGAAGGCCCAAAGGTGACCCCCGGACGCAAACGGGGCTCGACCCCCGAACCGGCGGATCGGCCGTCGCCTTACGGGATGGGATGCTGTAGAAACTCAGAGTGCCGACCGGCGGACGCCGAGCCCGAGCGTGAGTGCCATGCGATTCCCCGACTTCGCGACCGTCGACCGGCTGAAGCTCGCGTGGACGGACAAGCTCGTCCGCGTGAAGCCGGACGCCCGCCCGGACCTGAAGCGGTTCGAGGGGCGCGTCGGCCGGGTGGTGACGGTCAACTACGGCGGCCGCGCGGTGGTCGACTTCGCCGACGGCGCGTGGTACGACGTGTCCGACTTCGAGGCCGTGCTGGAGGAAGTCACCGACCCCGCAGAGGCGAAGAAGTACGACCCCACCGCGAACAGTGCGCAGAAGTTGCCGGGACGACAAGGGTAAGCCATGTGGGTCCGCCGCCGCTGGTCAGGGCTTCGAGCATGGCTCAATACTCGAACCTGGCGGACGTTGGTTCCAGTGGCTTTCGGGGTGATGTTCTCGCCGTGTGTCTGCTGCCTCAGCGCTGTCCAAGTTCGCAACATTTACACATATTGGATGGTGTGGACTCCCGAAGACCGCGAGTTCAAGCGTAATCGGAACCATGACTACTCTGAAGGTTTGCCGAGTCGAGCACGCTCGCTTATGGCAGAGGTCGATCGATATTCGGACCCTGACAAGGCCGTCGCTGAGAATTGTTGGTGGACTTCAAAGAGGTTTCCGAACGGCGAATGGGTCTTCGGATACGGAGTCGACAGCCACGGATTCGAGCTCGGGAGAGGGACAACAGTCATCAAGGATAGCAAGGGCCGCGTCCGCGTTTACTTTGGGCACGTCTGCGGTCGAAATGAGCCCATCGAATCGTGTGCCGAGCGTGCAACGAGTTTGAACGACTTCGACCGTCGAATGGCCGAGTACACCACAGCTCGCGAGTGGAAACCATGAGATGGCTGGACTATACAGGTTATACTTTACATGCATCCCGCGCCTGCGTTCCACATCGGAAAATTGGTTGAAGTTCGGCCGGATCATCCGCTGCATGTGCACCGACGAGGTGTCATTTGTGATGCAATATGGCATCACAAGCTGGGCGAATACCACTACTACATCACAGTGAACGGGAAGCGAGTTTCGACTCGATATACAGCTTCAGACCTCATCGCGACGGATGACGACCGGACATGATCCTTCTCATCGACAACTACGATTCGTTCACTTACAACCTCGTCCAGCGGTTCGGGGAGCTCGTCCCGGATTTGCCGATGGAGGTTCACCGCAACGACCAGATCACCATCGACCGCATCGCGGAGATGAAGCCGACGCACATCATCATTTCGCCGGGGCCGTGTACGCCGAAGGAAGCGGGGATCTCGAACGAGGTACTGAAGCGCTTCGCCGCGACGACGCCGATCCTGGGCGTGTGCCTCGGGCACCAGTGCATCGGCCACACGTTCGGCGGCGAGGTCATTCGCAACGCGCGCATCATGCACGGCAAGGTGTCGCCGATCCACCACGACGGCCGGGGCGTATTCGCCGGGCTCAGCAACCCGTTCGACGCGACGCGGTATCACTCGCTCGTCATCAAACGGGAGACCTGGACGAACCCCGACTTCGACGTGACCGCGTGGACGGCCGAGGGGGAGATCATGGGCGTCCGACACAAATCGTGGCCGCTGCACGGCGTGCAGTTCCACCCGGAAAGCTTCCTCACGGTGGAAGGCCCGCGGCTGCTGAAGAACTTCCTCGACCTCGCGAAGTGGTGACGGCCTCCCCGAGAGCCGCGACCGCGAGGGAGCGGCCGCTTCCTGGGTGGAATCCCATCATTTTTTGCGGGTGATGTCCCATCTGGTGAGGGAAGGGATTTCACCGTTGGGGCGGCCGGTCCCTCGCGGTCGCGGCTCTCGAACGTCACGCGGCGGCTCGCCTTTGTAACGCCCCGGACAGTTCCGGGCGGCTGACTCGTCTTGACCCCGACGGGCGTTTTCCCTCTCCTCGGACCTCCCCCGTGAGGGTACAGTTGCGTTCGGGGTGTTCGTTAGCTTCCCCAAGCGGGGGAGGCCTGAGCAGGGGGACGCCCCCAGTCTGCTTCGCTTCCGGGGGGTGTCGGCATGGTTCCGCTCGCGTTAGCCCTTTTCTTCGCCGCCGCCGATCCCGCACCGGAGAAGCCCGCGACCGCGAAGGACGGGCTCAAGCCGTTTCAGGGGCTCGTCGGCACCTGGAAGGGGACCGGCTACCCGGACGGCACCAGGGAGGAGCGCGAGAAGGGGCACTGGACGGAATCCATCACCTGGGCCTGGCAGTTCGACAAGGACAAGGGCGACGCCTGGCTGTCGGCCAAAATCGAGAAGGGAAAACACTTCGACCGCGGCGACCTGCGGTACGACCCGGCCACGGGCGAGTACCGCTTCACGCTCGTCGGGAAGGACCAGACCGCCGTCGCGTTCGTCGGCGCGGTCGCGCTCGGCAAGCAGAAGGAAGTGATCCTCACCCTGGACCGCACGGACAAGGCCGCGAAGGAGACGCAGCGGCTCGCGGTGACGCTGTTGCACGCGAACCGCTACCTCTACCGCTTCGAGACGAAGCCCGAGGACGGCGGCAGTTTCACGCGGAAGTACCTCGTCGGCGCGACCAAGGAGGGGGAGCCGTTCGCGACGGTCGCCAAGGGGCCGGAGTGCGTCGTCACCGGCGGCACCGCGAACGGGAGCGTCACCTACAAGGGGAAGGCGTACCCGATCTGCTGTTCCGGCTGCCGGGACGCGTTCCTGGACGACCCGGAGAAGTACGTCAAGGAGTTCGAGAAGGCCAAGAAGTGAATTCCCCGCCCGACCCGCACATTCGGACGAACCGTTCAACTCTGCCCCGTTTACCGACCGATAACTGAATCCGGGTGGTCCCGTCCTCCTCCCGGATTTGCCGCATGTCCCGTCCCGCCGTCCTGGTGCTGGCCATCGCCGCCGCGATGTCGGGCGGGTGCGCGGCCCTGACCAACCCGGTCGCGGACGGCGTCCCGGTCAGCCGGTTGCCGGCGGAAGTGCTCGGCCGGCCGAAGTCCGAGATGCGGGCGGTGCCGCTGACCCTCCTTCGCCAGCGGGAACCCGACGTGTACCGGCTCGACCGCGGGGACGTGCTCGCGATTGTCGCGGACGAGATCATCGCCCCCGGCAACCAGCCGCCGCCGGTGCGGCTGCCCGACCAGGCCGGGTCGGACGCGGCGGTGGGGTATCCCGTCCCGGTAAACGAGGACGGCACGATCTCGCTGCCGAAGCTGCCGCCGATCCCGGTCAAGGGGCTGAGCATCACGGAAGCCGAAGCCGCCGTCCGCGACTTCGCCACCGGGAAGCGCGGCGGGGTGGAACTGGTTAAACCCGGCGCGACCCGCATCAGCGTGCAGCTGCTCCAGAAGCGGACCTTCGAAGTGCTGGTCGTCCGGGAGGACGCCGCCACGCAAACCACGATCGGCGGGGTAAACGGCCCGGTCTACACCGGTGGCAAGCGCGGCAACGGCTTCACCCTGCGGATGCAGGCCTACGAGAACGACCTGCTGCGGGCGCTCAACGCCAGCGGCGGGATGCCGGGGCTCGACGCCAAGAACGAGGTGGTGATCCTCCGCGGCCGGTACGACGCCGCCAACCCGGACAAGAACCGCACCCGGATCCCGCTGCGGGTCTACCCGGAACAGCCGCTGACGCTGAAGGAGTCGGACATCGTCCTGAACGACGGCGACATCGTGTACATCGAGGGCCGCGAGGCCGAGGTGTACTACACCGCCGGGATCATCGGCGGCGGGCAGTACATCCTGCCGCGGGACTACGACCTGCGGGTGATCCAGGCCATCGCCCAGGTCCGCGGGCCGCTCATCAACGGGGGCTTCAGCCAGAACGCGTTCGTGGCGAACTCCGTGAACGCGGGCCTCGGCACGCCGTCGCCGAGCCTCGTGACGGTCCTCCGGAGCCTGCCCGACGGCCGGCAGATTCCCATCCGCGTGAACCTGAACAAGGCGTTCCAGGACCCGCGCGAGAACATCCTCATCATGCCCGGCGACGTGCTCGTCCAGCAGGAACGCCCCGGCGAGGCGATCGGCCGCTACCTGACCCAGACGTTCCGGTTCGCGACGGTCGTCCGCTCGATCCGCTCGCCGAACATCACCCAGGACATCACCGGGAACAACCCGTAGCCGTACAATCGGCGGGGAATCCTGCGAGGAACCCGCCGATGTCCGAGCCCGTCACCGTCGTCATCACCCGGAAGGTCCGCCCCGGCCGGGGGGAGGAGTTCGAGCACCTCGTCCGCGAGTGGGTGCCGACGGCGGTCACGTTCCCCGGCTACCTCGGCGTCCACATGCTGCGGCCGCCGCCGGGCGGGAACGAGTACGGGGCCGTGCTCCGGTTCCGCGCCGCGTCCGACTGGGACGCCTTCCGGGACTGGCCGGCGTACCGCGAGTTCGGGGCGAAGGTCGACCCCCTCATCGACGGCGACACCCGGATCACCACCGCCACGGGGATGGAGATCTGGTTCACGCCCCCCGGCTCGCCGCCGCCGGTGCCGCAGTGGAAGATGGCCGTCGTGACGTGGCTCGGCGTGAACGCCCTGACGTACAGCCTCGGCGTGACGCTGATGCCGTTCCTGCTGGGCCACGGGTTCCCGTTCTGGGCGACCCTGTTCCTGACGAACGCCGTCGTCGTCGCCGGCCTGACGTGGGCGGTGATGCCTGGGCTGGTCCGGGCGTTCCGCAAGTGGCTGTTCGCGTGACACCGCCTCCCTCGGGACGCTCCGGGGGCGTGTCGGTGACACCGGGGTGTGATCCCGAGTGGGTTCGATTCGCGATCATGGCTCCCCTCTCCCCGTTGGGGAGAGGGGCCGGGGGTGAGGGGTGAACCGAAAACCCCGATCCGCGATTGCGAACGGAGGGAGCGAATCCCTCACCCCCAGGGCTGGCCGATTCAGTAGGTCACTCGCTCCGCGAGAGACTGCGCTTCCGCCCTCGAAAACCGGTGAAGTCGTCTCGGGACATGAGCCCGCAACTCGCGGAGCGAGTTGCCTACTTTTACGCACTGCGTCGTCCTGCCCTCACCCCCAACCCCTCTCCCCAGCGGGGAGAGGGGTGACAGAACAGAGATTCCACGCGATCGGTGTCACTTCTTCTCCGGCAGGCCCGGCACCAGTTTCGGGTCATAGGTACCCCCCTTCGCCACCTGGACGACCGTGACCCGCACTTTCGTCGGGAAGAACTTGTCCGGGTCGGTCCGCTTGTGGGCGTGCAACCCGGCCCCGTCCTTCATCACGAGGTGGATTTCCTTCACCCCTTGCTCCCACACGATGTTGTCGTTCTGCCAGAACGCGGTCATCTTCACGTCCTTCTCGAAGACCCCCGTCTCCTTGAAGGCGTCCGTGGCGGTGCAGCCGTACCCGTTCTTGACGCCCTTGTTCGGGATGTAGCAGACGGTCCACGTCGTCGGGGCCCCGCCGTCCGGCTTCTCGATCACCTCCAGCCGGACGTGGGCCGTCCCGTTCCGGTAGTCGACCGGGGCGGTCCAGTCCTTCGGCCGGTCGGCGTTGAGCATCTTGTCGCGGACGTAGTAGTGGGACTTGCTCGGCTTCGAGTTGTCCGCGTCGTCCTTGGTGAAGGTGAACGTGGCGTCGAAGAGCACGAACTGCTGGGCCTGGACGGCGGGGCCGAACAGCAGAACGACCGCCGCCGCCGCGAACGCCCGGCCCACGACCCGTTGAACGGAACTCATGGTACTCTCCTGGTGGTGAGCGAACCGGTCACTTCCCCTTCTTGTCCCCGTACCCCTTCCACACCCACTCGATGGCGTGGGGCAGGAACTGCTGCTGGGCGTTCCCGACGCTGTGGCCCGCGCCGCGGCAGAACAGGTACTGGTACTCGTACCCCTTCTCCTTCAGCACCTTCGCCATCCGGTGGTTCGCCTCCACCCAGTCGTGCATGTCGTCCCGCATCACGTTCGGGTTGAGCAGGTCCGAATCCCCCACGGAAATGAACAGTCGGATCGGCTTCTTCGGCTCCTTCGGGATGAGCGTCTCGTGGAAGCCCCACGCGCCGTCCGGGTACTTCTCGTCGAACGGCCACGCCTGGTTGACGAACGTGCCGGAGGTCGTGAGCACCCGGCGGTACAGGTCGTTGCGGAACCACGCCATGATGAGGGCGCACGACCCGCCCGAGCTGTTCCCCGCCGCCGCCCGGCCGTCGGGGTCTTTGGTCAGCTTCACCTTGCAGTGCTTCTCGACGCGCGGCAGCACCTCGTCCTCGATGTAGGTGGCGTAGTCGCCGTTCATGTTGTCGTACTCCTTGCCGCGCTCGTGCCCCTGGGCGTCGCCGCCGCCGTTGGCGATGGAGACGAGCACGATCGGCGGAATCCGCTTCTGGGCGATCAGGTTGTCGAGGATCGTCTTGTACCCGCCGGCCTGACCGGGGCCGTCGTGGACGACCATGAACGGGGCCTCGGTGCCTTCCTTGTAGCCGGGCGGGACGTAGACGCCGATCTTCCGCTTGTAGTCGATCGGGTGCGTCTCGACGATCAGCGTCTTCGGGTTCTTGGGGTCCACCTTGCCGAAGACCTTGCGGGCGATGCCGGGGTTGAAGAGCTTGGTTTCCTTCGAGTCGATCTCGAACGACTCGACCTTGCCTTCGGGGACGCCGTCCGCCTTCTTGCGTTCCGGGGCGGGGACGTACTTCGGCCCGATCACGAAGTTGTCGTAGGCGTCGAGCGGCGGGTTCTCCCCTTCCTTCAGCACCTTGAACGGCGGGGCACCGGGGTCGTCGTACTTCCGCACCGGCGGGGCGGCCGACACACTGGAACCCACGACGGCGGCAAGCAGGACGGCGGTCCGCAATCGGAACATGAGAAGACCTCGGGGAGGGGGCTCCCGCGGCGGGAGCACGGCAGGGCAGGTCGGCGGGACGGGGCGTATTGTACGCGAACGGGGGCGGCCGGACCGCCCGGCTACTTCGCGGGCGACTCCGCGGGCAGTTCCTTCACGAAGACGTTGCGGAACTCGATCCGCCCGCGGAAGGTCTGGAGCGCGATGACGCCCCTGGCCTGTTTCAGGCCGCGGGCGTGGTCCCGGTCCTTCTCCTTGACCGCGGCCTCGAGCTTCGCGAGGTCGGCGGACTGGATCACCTTCCCGTTCTGTTCCATCGTGAGCGACCGGCCGCGGGCGGTGATCTTCACGCTGTTCCACTCGCCGATCCGCTTCGGCGCGGACCCGGTCGGCTTCGCGAACCCGCTCAGCGAGCCGGTCCGGTCCCAGTCGGCGGGGGGGCGGCCGTGGAGGTCTTCGGCGTTGGTGTCGTCCGCCAGGTTGAGTTCCAGGCCGTCGTAAGGAGGCCACCCGGCGAACTTCTTCGCCCGGATCGCGATGCCCGAGTCGCCCCCGACGGTCTGCCACCGGTATTCGAGCCGCAGTTCGAAGTCGCCGAACTCCCGCTCGGTTTCGAGCCACGCGAATTTATCGGCATGCGTACTCGCGCCGACGAGGTGGCCGTTCTGCACGGACCAGGACCCCCTCGGCTCCCAGTCGCGGGCGGTCCACCCCTTCAGGTCCGTGCCGGTGAACAGCTTCTCGAAGCCCTGCGGCGGGGCCGTCGGTGTCGACGCGGTCGGGGTGCGGATGGCGGCCCAGTCCCAGAGGCGGACGTGTTGCTCGTGGCCCGTCACGAGGGTCTTGCCGTCCGGACTGAACGTCAGGCACCGGACCGGCTCGGCCGGGAGGGGGAATTCGACGGCCGGGCCGGGCCTGTCCAGGGGGTAGTAGCCGGCCCAGCCCTCGGCCCACGTCACGACGAGCCCGGCGGCGTCCGGGGTGAAACACGCCGCGGTCAGACCGTGGCCGGAGAGACGGTAGATCGGCTCCCGCAGCTTCTCCGCGTCCGCGCGGTCCGGGTCGAGGACGAACAGGTCCCCCTGGGTGGTGAGCGCCAGCACGCGGCGGCCGACCGGGGCGAACTGCACCGCGGTGACCGTGTCGTCCGGCGTCCGGGCGAGGGTTTCCTTCCTGGTGGCGAGGTCCCACACCTTGAACGAGTGCCAGCCGCCGGCGGCCGCGAGGGAACCGTCGGCCGAGAGGGCGAACGCCTTGGTGAACCGGGGCACGTCCTTGAACTCGGTCGGCGCGCCGCTGCCGTCCGCGGGGAACAGGGTGAACCGCGGGTCGTCGCCGGCGAAGTGGGCGACGGCGACGACCCGCCCGTCCCGCGACGCGGCGTGGGCGTCGATGTTCCGGCCGGGGTCGATGGGATCGCCCTTCTCGGCCCCGGTCTTCGGGTCGAGGAACCGGATCCGGCCGCGGAACGCGACGGCGAGCCGGTCCCCGGACGCGGCGGCCCACCGGCCGTCGCTGGTCGAATCGTCCAGCCGCGGACACTTCCACGGGGTCAGCCCGACCCCGACGGTGCGGCCGGAGACGGCGTCCGGGGTGGCCACGGCGAGCAGGTCCGTGCCGGGCACCCAGGCCAGCGCCATCGCCGGCCGGCCGGCCGTGTTCCAGACCGCGAACGGCGTGACCGGGGCGGCGTCCCGACGCGCGTCCGCACGCTGCCAGTACGCGTCGGCGGCCATCCGGTTGACCGTTTTCACCGGCGTCGCCCGGAGGGGGGAGGCGAAGTCCGGCGGCGGGTCGACGACCACGTCCGTCAGCGGGCAGTTCGCCAGCGGGGTCAGGTCCGCCGCCTTCGGCCCGCACCGGACCACCTCGAGCGGGCACCCGCCCACCGGCTCGAACCGCTCCACCAGCGTGTTCGACACGTCCAGGGACTTGAGCGGCAGGCCACGGAGCGGGTCGAGGTTCGACGCCCACCGGCACCCGGCGAGGGTCAGCGACCGGAGCGAGGTCATCCCCTTCAGCGGGGTCAGGGACTCGACGTTCGTGTCCCGCAGGTCGAGGAGTTCGAGCGGCATCCCGACGAGCGGGGTCAGGTCACTCACCGGGGTGTTGTTGACCGTCAGGTGCGTCAGCGGCAGGCCGGCGAGCGGGGACAGGTCGGCGAGCATCCCCTGGCCCGACTTCCCCCCGTAGAGCCGCACGTGGGTCAGGTTCGGCAGCGCCCGGAGCGGCGTAATGTCCACCACGAAGTCCGTGTTGAGGGCGACGCGGGACAGTTTCGAGTCGTTCGGGGCGGGCTCCAGGGCGTGCGTGAATTTCGGGTTCCGGCGGCGGAGTTCCTCGGTGACCGCCTTCAGTTGCTCGGGGGCCGGGAGGGCCTTCACCTTCTCCGCGAACGCCGGGTCGAGCAGCGGATACCTCGGCGCGCGGGCGGTCGGGCGGGTCGGCGGGGGTTGCGTCGCCGGAGTGGTGGTCTGGGCGACCGGGGCCTCGCCGCCGGTCAGCCGCAGCACCGCGGCGGCGGCCAGCCCGACGAGCGTCATCCCCGCCAGGACGACGGCGGCGTACAGCTTCCACCTCGCCGTCGGCGGCGCGGGCGGGGGGTTCTCCCACGGCGGGTGCTCCGCCGCCGCGGTCGCCAGCCCGGACCAGGTGCTCCCGCCGCCGACCTTCGGGGCGGGGTCCGGCTCCGGGGGGGGCGGGGGGAGATCGACCGGACCCGCCGGGGCCGGCGTGACGGCCGCCGGCGGGACGGTCGAACCGGCCGGACGCGGCGCGGGGGTGACGACGAGCCGGCCGGCGTCCGCGGGGGAGTCGGGACCGGCGGGCCGCTCCTGGACCACGTTGACCGGCACCGTCACGTACACGACCGCCGGCTCGCCCCCGGCCGCGGGCGACAGGTGCGCTTGCACGAGGGCCAGTTCCGCCTCCACCTCCGCGGCGGACTGCGGCCGAACGTCCGGCTCCTTCGCCAGCAGCCGCAGGATGAGCGTGTCGAGGGTCGCGGGGACGAACGGCTTCACCTGCCGCGGCGGGACCGGGTTGCGGCTCATCACCCCGGCGAGCACGTCGAACATGTTCGCCCCGGTGAACGGCGGCCGGCCGACGACCAGTTCGTAGGCCACCGACCCGAGGCTGAACAGGTCCGACCGGTGGTCGACGCCGGTGCCGCGGGCCTGTTCGGGGGACATGTACGCCGGCGTGCCGATGAGCCCGACGGTGCCGCTCTGCCCGCCGTTCAGGTCCGGGACGCGGGCGAGGCCGAAGTCGAGGAGCTTGACCCGCCCGGTCGGGGCTTCGAGCCAGATGTTGTCCGGCTTCACGTCCCGGTGGATGACCCCGCTCTGGTGGGCGGCCGCGAGCCCGGCCGCTACTTCCCGCAGGATCTTGACGACCTGCGGCAGCGGCGGGCTCGGGTGCTTCCGGAGGTGGACCTCCAGCGACTCCCCCGCGAGGTGCTCCATCGCGATGAACGGCGTGCCGCCCGCCTCGCCGACCTGATAGATGACGACGACGTTGTCGTGGTGGATCGCCCCGGCGGCGCGGGCTTCCTTGAGGAACCGCTCCCGGGCCGCCCGCGACGACGCGAACTTCGGGAGCATCGTCTTGAGTGCGACCTTGCGGCGGATCTGGGTGTCGACGCCCAGGAAGATGACGCCCATCCCGCCCTTGCCGAGGACTTCGACGACGCGGTACTGGCCGAGGGCACCGAGGTCGCCCGGCTCGAGCGGAGGCTGGAGGCGCGGCCCCGGATTGGCAGAGACGGGCTCGGCGAAGGGGGGGTCGGTGGTGACGGGTGAGTTCCCCGCCGTACCTTCGAGTCCGTTGGGCATCACGACACCCTGACGGAAGCCGGGCGAGGACGGCTTCTTACTTTCGTAGTTTAGGTCAAGTCGTTTCCGAAAGCCACAACCTCCCCGTTGAAACCCGACGCACCGAAGGGGACAATCCAGAGCCGATCCGCCCGACCGTCACGGAGCCCCCACCATGCCCCGCCTCCCCGCGTTTTCCCTGGTATTTGGAGCGTTTGCCGTGTCCGCCGCACTCTCCGCCGAGGAAGCGAGATTCCCGCCGCCCGAGAAGCTTCCTGCCACCCCCGAACTCCCGGACCCGCTCACCGCTTTCGACGGGAAAAAAATCACCACGAAAGAGGACTGGGAGACCAGACGCCGACCGGAGCTCAAGGCGTTGTTCGAGGAGTACATGTACGGGAAACGCCCCGCGAACCCGGCGTCCGTGACGGGCAAGGTGCTCTTCGAGGACGCCAAGGCCTTCGGCGGGAAGGGCACGCTCTGCGAAGTCGAGATCACCTTCGGGCCAGACACCCACCCGAAGCTGTACCTGCTGATCGCCACGCCGAACGACCGGAAGTCCCCCGTCGCCTGTTTCGTCGGGCCGAACTTCGACGGCAACCACACGATCCTGCCGGACGACCGCATCCGCATCCCGACGGCGTGGACGTACAAGGGCAAGCCGGGCGTCGTGGACAACAAGGCGACCGCCGCCGGCCGCGGGAAGCTCCCGGACGTCTGGCCGCTGGAAACGATCATCGGGAAGGGGTACGCGGTCGCCACGTTCCACGCCGCGGACGTCCAGCCGGACCGCCCGACTGTTCGCGAGGGGATGCGGGCGACGATCCCTCAAGCGGAGGGCGAAGCCCCCGGCAACGAAACCGCGACGGTCATGTGGTGGGCCTGGGGCGTCAGCCGGGCGGTCGACTATCTCGTCACGGACAAAGCCATCGACCCGAAGCGGATCGCCGCGGTAGGGCACTCGCGGCTCGGCAAGACGGTGTTGCTTGCGGCCGCGTTCGACGACCGCATCGCGATGGCGATTCCCCACCAGGCCGGGTGCGGCGGCACCGGCCCGAGCCGTCACGCGGACCCGAAGGCCGAGACGGTGAAGCGGATCAACACGGCGTTCCCGCACTGGTTCTGCGGCCACTTCAAGGCGTTCAACGACGCCACCGACAAACTCCCGTTCGATCAGCATTCGTTGGTGTCAGTAGTGGCTCCGCGTCCGGTCCTGTTCACGAACGCGGCCGACGACTTGTGGGCGAACCCCGCCGGCCAGTTCGCGAACCTGAAGGCCGCGACGCCGGTGTATGACCTGCTCGGCTCCGAGGGGCTGAAAGCCGACAAGATCCCCGCCCCCGGCGACCCGCTCGTCGACAGCAAGCTCGGCTACTGGATACGCCCCGGCAAGCACGAAATGAACCCCGCCGACTGGGCGATCTGGTTCCAGTTCGCGGACAAGTGGTTGAAGTAGCTGGTTCCGAACCGTACACAGACCGATCGGGAGCCTTAGCAGATTTCTGAGCCGCGTCAGCGGCGTTCGTGCGTAGCCCCACGCGGAAGCGTGGGGGTGGCATCCCATTCAACATCCGAGCCCCGTAGGGGCGCTCGTCGCACAACGAACGCCCCTACGGGGCTCGGAAATTTGGGGTGGCTCAATGCCCCCACGCTTCCGCGTGGGGCTACACACGAACGCCGCTAACGCGGCTTAAAATCGATCAGCGAACGTCAACTCTGCGTCAATCGCCAAACAAATCCACCTCGTCCGCGAGGCGGTTGGGGATCAGCGGGCGGTCTTGCCAGTGGCCGTCGGCCATCACCAGTTGCGTGAAGTCCGCGCGGACGAATTTGAAGCGTTCCGTCACGACGCCGTTCTCTTCCACCTTCACGTACAGCCCTTCCATCAACCCGGACGGGTCGGTCTGACGCACGGCCCGCTCCACGTCCCAGCCGAGCTTTTCCGTGTCGGCCCGGAGTTTCTCGACGGCCTTCGCCGTGCGGAAGTACGACGGCCCGACCATGTCGCGGAGGGCGGTTTCGCCGGGAAACTCGCCGGAAAACAGCACCTTCACCGGGACGGAAGGCACGCCCGCGAGCAGGTCCGCCCGCCGCGGCGTGTCGAGGAACTCGTCCGCCTCGGTGTCGAGGACGTCGAACTCCAGGAAGTAGTGCGGCAGCGCGTCGTAATAGACGGTGTGCTTCGCATACATCCATTCGCCATACATCACATACCGGTCGCCGAGGGCATCAAATAGCCGGTCGGCGGTGGCGGTACTCCACTGTTTCAGCAGCGCGAACTGCCGTTCGCGCGGGCCGCCGGTGAGGTAGTGCCCGCGGCTCTGGAGGAGCAAGTTCGCGTCGTCGCCGAAGCTGATGCCGCAGTTCGCGCCGTCCATTTTCTCTTCGATGACGACGTGCCGGCCCTTCAGTTCCGACATCGGAACCGCGTCGAGGTCTTCGTCCCCCGGCTGCAACCGCGACCCGAGCAGGTGCCGCGTGCGGGGGTACTTTTTCATTGGCCGCATGGCACACCCCTCGCTCGGGAAGGAAACACGTGTGCGAGGGACACAGGACGCCCGGTTCGGGTTCAGTGCGGTCGATGAACGCTCCGAACGGGCCTTCCGATATCCGATGATCTTTTTCCGTATTCCGTGAATTTGGCCGTTTACTCTGGGTCCATCGGTCGAGCCCGGTTCGGGCCGACCGACCCCACCCGGCCCCGATCGGAGCGTCCCCGTCCCGCTCCCGCTTTGTCCTACCCCACCGCGAGGCGATCTGCGATGCGAACCATCTGGTCCGTTCCCCTGTTGTGCGCGGCGATCCTGGCCGCCGGCCTGCCCCAGGCCGAGAGCGCGGAGAAGGCCGCCGACATCCCCCGCCCGGACGGCAAGCCGGCCGACATGACCAAGCCCGTGCAGGTGTTCATCCTCATGGGCCAGTCCAACATGGTCGGCATGGGGAAGATCACCGGCGGCGACGGCTCCCTGGAGCACGCCGTCAAGCAGAAGAAGAAGTACCCGTACCTCGTGGACGACGCCGGCAACTGGACCGAGCGGAAGGACGTCCGCAACGTGCGGGTGATGGTCGGCAAGGGCGGGATGCAGGTGTTCAACAACGAGTGGCTGTCCGTGAAGGGCAAGACCATCGGGCCGGAGATCGGCCTCGGCCACCCGCTCGGCAACGCGATCGACGCCCCGGTGCTGATCCTCAAGAGCTGCATCGGCAACCGCAGCCTGGGGTGGGACCTCCTCCCGCCCGGCAGCAAGGGGTACGAGTTCGCCGCCAAGGACAAGTCCGGCAAGGAGGTCGTCTACACCCACGCCGGCTACAAGGAGTCCCCGGACCGCTGGGAGAAGGGGACCGAGCCGAAGAAGATCGAGTGGTACGCCGGCAAGCAGTACGACGACGACACCGCCAACGCGAAGAAGGTGCTCTCCGAACTCGACAAGTACTACCCGGACGCGAAGACGTACGAGGTCGCCGGGTTCTTCTACTGGCAGGGGGAAAAGGACGCCGGCAGCGAGGCCCACGCCGCCCACTACGAGGAAAACCTCGTCCAGCTCATCAAGCAACTGCGGGCCGACTTCAACGCCCCGAAGGCGAAGTTCGTGCTCGGCACGATGGGCGAAGCGGTGAAGGGCGGCGGCGGCAACACCGGCACGATCCTGAACGCCCACCTCGCGGTCGACGGCACCAGCGGCAAGCACCCCGAGTTCAAGGGGAACGTCGCGACCGTCTACACGAACCCGATGGCCCAGGGCGGCAGCGGGAACGGGCACTACGGCGGCAAGGCCGAGGTGTACATGGACGTCGGCGAGGCGATGGGGAAGGCGATGGTCGAACTGCTGAAGTCCGGCCAGTGACTGACGACGAACCGCCAGCGACTCTGCCAACCCCACTCACGACCCGCGGCGAAAGCTCGCCGCGGGTCGTGCCCGTTGAAATGACCGCTTCTTCCGCTCGCCACCCATCCCCCCCACCGAATCCCGAAAATCCGTCGGTTGGCAAAAATCGTGGATCAACCCCGCCCTCTACGGAGAATAGAGAGGTGTGGACGGGATCACCGCGGGAGGGGTTGATGGCCACGGCTCCGCAGAACCGACTCGCCCGGCACCTGGCTGCCGCGGTCGACCGCGACGACACCGGGGCGACCGACGCGGACCTGCTCGCCCGCTTCCTGGGCAACCGGGACGACGCCGCCCTCGCCGCGCTCGTCCGCCGGCACGCGCCGATGGTGTGGGGCGTCTGCCGGCGACTCCTCACCCGCCCGCAGGACGCCGAAGACGCCTTCCAGGCGACGTTTCTGGTCCTCGTCCGCAAGGCCGGCTCGATCTCCCCGCGCGGGGCGGTCGGCAACTGGCTCCACGGCGTCGCCCGCCTGACCGCGACGCGCCTCCGGGCGACCAACGCCAGGACCGCCCGCCGCGAGCGGCAAGTCGCCGCCGTGCCGGAACCGGTCACGCCCGCCAGGGACGACTCCGCACTGCGGTTCGCCGTCGACGCCGAGGTCGCCCGCCTGCCGGAGAAGTACCGGGCCGTCGTCCTGTTGTGCGACCTCCAGGGGCTGACCCGGTCGGAGGCGGCCCGCCGGCTCGGGCTGCCCGAGGGCTCGGTGGCCAGTCGGCTCACCCGCGCGAGGGCCATGCTCGGGAAGCGGCTGGTCGGGTTGGGCGTACTCGCGGCCGGGGCCGGAGCCGGCGTTCCCGCCCCGCTGATGGCGGCCACGATTCAACTCACCGGGGGCGCGACGGGAGCGGTTCCCGCCGCCGTATCGGACCTCACGGACAAGGTACTGCTCGTCATGACCGTTCAGAAAACCCGCACCGCCGCGCTGGCGTCGCTCGCCGCCCTCACCGCCTGCGTCGGCGGGTGGGCGTTCGCCCAGCCGAACCCGAAAGAAGCGAAGCCTCCGACCGCGAAGCCGGTGGAAGTGACGGGCGAGAAGAAGCCGAGTTTGAAAGTGCTCCGCCTCGGCGCGACGCGGGACGAACTCGTCAAGAATTACGGCGAGCCGACCAAGGTCGTCCGGCTCGGAAGTGGGATCGAGAGCCTACACTTCCAACACCGGGACGACTTCTGGGTGTTCGCCGAAGTCCGCCCCGACACCGGGCACGTCATCCAGGTCTATTACCAGAAGAAAAAGACCCCGTTCACCCCCTTGCAAATCGCCGAACTGTTGGACCGCAATGCCGAGGGGGCCAAGTGGTGGCCCGAGCGTGTGGAGGCGTCACTAGAGGTTTCCTCCTACCTACGAACGGACGGCGGCTGGGGCCGGAGCCAGTGGATCGGCGAGTGGCATCAGGTGGCCGTCCTGTCCGGTAGCGAACTTCGGGGCCGCAAACCGAACGCCGACCGGGAACGGGACGACAAGGTGAAGGAAGCGTTGAAAGAGATCGAGTGATTCCGCCACCGGTTCGGTGGGTCACGCTGCCTTTCGCTCTTCGCGCTGCAACCACCGCTGCATTCGGGTGAGGGTGTCCGGCCACGCCTTGCCGAACCGGGCGGCGCAGAAGGCGTCGTACATCAGGTCCAGCGTTTCGATCAGGTGGCGGATCTGGTCCGCCCGTTCGTCGAGCCGGGCACGGGCGTTCTCTTCCGCCGGCGGCGGAAACTTCGCGCTGCCGACACCGAGCGTCTCCGCGTGCAGCGTCAGGTCGAACTGGCTGTCGTGCCGGACGACCGTCACCCCCGCCTTCCGCGGCAACTTCCCGGACTGGATCGCCCGCCGGGCTTCCGGCAGCCGCGTCGGCCCCTCGTGCGAGATCGTCTCGTGCCCGGTCTGCCCCCGCGGGCACTCCAGCGTCAACGTGCGAGACAGCATCACGCTGGCCTCGGACTTGTCCGCCAGTTTGAGCGTGTCCGAGTCCACGTCCAGCGTGAACCACAGCCAGAGCAGGAACTCGTTCCCGAGAAAGTCCCGACTCCCCTCGTCCGCGATCCACGCCACGTCTTCGGACGGCCCCGGCACGAACGCGGACGGGGCCGAGTCGTCGACGGTCCGGGTCTGCTCGCGCAGTTCCGCCAGCCGATAGGCCAACCGCCCGGCGGTGACCGCTTCCAGATCGTGGCCGAAGGTGATCCCGAACAAGCTCGTGAGCCGGTCGACGTGGGACAGCGACGTGGCCCCGAACAGCACTTCGTTCGTGGCGGCGTCCCACAGCACGGGGATGCACTTGCGCTTGCGGAACCGGCCGTCCTTCGCCTCGTGCTCCAGCCGTTCGCGGGCCGCCTCCTTCGCCTCCCGCTTCTGCCGGGCCGACGGCATCCCGCTCGGGTTGGACTTCGCGAGCGCCTTCAGTTCGACGGCGGCGTAGGCGCGGAACAAGTCGTTCGGCAACTTGTCCACGTCGACCCGGAGCTCGAAGTGGAGCGTGCCGTTGACGACGTTCTTTTCGAGGGTGAAGTCCGTGTCGAGGATGTGGTCGCCGGCCGTCCACCCGACTTCGACTCCGTCCGCCGAGGCGATCCGCTGACGGCCCGCCTCGTGTTCGCGGAGGCGGTCGAGGTGCTCGTCGGTGAACGTGCGGGGGTTGGTGCCCAGGACGCGGAACCGCAGGAAGGTCGCCCGCCCGGTGAAGAAGCCCATCAGCCAACCTCCGCGAAGATCGGCCGCCGGGAAAGAAGGCGGCGTGCCACCAGGGTCGGGGCACGCCGAGAGGATCGACCAGTGCGAAGCCGCGGTCGCGTGCGGTCAGCTGGCGAGGGCGGCTTCCTGGGACTCCCCGTCCTTGCGGCTCATCTCTTCGAGGATAATCGGGTGCCAGGCGGTGTCCCGTTCAGTCGGCGGGACGTAATTCTCGCGTGCCCAGCGGCGGAGGCGAAGTTCTTCGATGAAGTCGACGGAAATGAGAGTGGAGGAGCGCATGGCTCGGACCCCGAACGGAAGAGGCCCCTACCGGACACATCCCGGAGGGAAGGGAAGTGTAGGGATCGTCAGAGAAACGGCCAGGGTCCAAGAAAAATTCCGGGAAGAAACAACGAAAAACCCCGTTCGGATCACGGTGGTGACCCGAACGGGGTTTGTATAAAGGCCGGCGATGACCTACTCTCGCGCTGCACGCACTACCATCGGCCCCGGG
>CAYUHJ010000067.1:0-27982 GCA_964444365.1 uncultured Alcaligenaceae bacterium
GTGCCGGTGGTCGCCGGGGACGAAACGGGGCTGGCTCGATTCTCCGACACGAGCCTGAGCGGCGTCTACCGCATGACCGCCGGCCGCCGCGACGCGGTGTTCGCCGTCAACGTGCCGGAATCGACGCCCGGCGGCGGCAGCGAGTCCGACCTGCGGCGGGTGTCGGCGGAAGAACTCGCGACGGTCGGGGCGGTGCAAGTCGTCTCCGACCCCGGCGAGGTGAAGTTCGGCGAATCGGGCGAAACCGTGCTCGTACTCGCCCCGCGACCGCACGGGCCGACCGTCGCCCGGTGGCTGCTCGTCCTAGCGGTGGGCGTGATCTTCCTGGAACTCTGGCTCGCGTGGCGGCTCGGGCCGGCCCGGTCCGCGGTGGCCGCCCGCGACCCCGGCGAACGCCGGTCGCTGTGGCCCGCCCTTCTGGGACTGGTGCCGGTGGCGGTCATCGCCGCGGTGCTCGGGACGTTGCTGCACGCCAGTTTGACCGGGGATTTGCTCGGGTTTCTGCCGGATTCCTGGCGGAGCCAGATCGAACGCGAAGTCGGCGTCCCGGACGCGGGGCCGGGCGAAGGCACCCGCTGGCGGCTCGAAGGGTCCGGGGTCTTCCTCTCCGACGGCCGGGCGGATTCGCGCGTGCTGGTCGGACTCGGCGCGGTGCTGGCCGTCGCCGTGGTCTGGGTCTACCGGCTGGAACGTCGGGCGGCCGGCGGCTTCCGGCGCGTCGCCGTGCCGACGCTTCTGCGGACGGCGGTGCTGCTGTTCGCGTGCTTCGTGCTGCTGCCGCAACTCCGCCTCGCGTTCGACCGGGAGGGCTGGCCGGAAGTCGCCGTCATTCTCGATTCGTCCGCGAGCATGGCGACCGTCGACGACATCCGCGACCCCGACGTGCGGGCGAAGGCGGCCGAACTCGCACGGCTTTCCGACGCGACCGAAGTCGACCGCCTTCGCCTCGCGAAGTTGCTACTGACCCGCCCGGAAACCGACTGGCTCAACCGCCTCGTCGCCGAACGACAAGTGAAGGTTCACGTCTACGTCGTGGCCGATCAGTCCCGCATGGTGGCGACGATTGCCGAAGCGTCCGACGTGAATTCCACGAAGGAAGCGATTCAAAAACTCGCCGCCGACGGGGACGCGAGCCGGCTCGGGGACGGCGTCCAGGCCGTGTTGAAGGCGTTCCGCGGCAGTTCGCTCTCCGCCGTGATCCTGTTCACCGACGGCGTCACGACGGCCGGCGACGACCTGCCCCGTGCCGGCCGGGAGGCCGCCCGCGCCGGCGTGCCCCTCTACCTCGTCGGCCTCGGCGACGCCCGCGACCCGCCGGACTTGATCCTGTCCGACCTGAAGGCCGACGACGTGGTCCTGAAGGGGGACCAGATGGTCTTCGAGGCCCGGCTGACCGCCCGCGGCCCAGACCCGGCCAAGTCCGTCCCCGTGGTCCTCTACGAACGGCAGGGCGAAAAGCTGGTCGAACGCGGCCGCGAGACCGGCCGCCCGGACGCGAGCGGCAAGCCGGTCCCCGTCCGGCTGACCCACACGCCGACGGAGCTCGGCGAGAAGACGTTCGTCATCGAAGTCCCCGTCCAGCCCGGCGAATCGGAGGCCGGCAACAACCGCCTGGAGCGGGTCGTCCTCGTCGCGGAGTCGAAGAAGCTGAGGGTCTTGCTCGTCGACGGGGCACCGCGGTACGAGTTCCGGTTCGTGAAAGCCCTGCTCGAGCGGGAGACCGACGCCGCGCGGGGCACCAAGTCCACCGACCTGAAAACCCTGCTGCTCGACGGCTCGCCCGGCTACGCCGACCAGGACCGGTCCGCCCTCCGCGGGCCGCCGACGAAGACGGAACTGTTCGAGTACGACGTGGTGATTCTCGGCGACGTGGACCCGAAGGCGTTGCCGAAGTCCCAGCAGTTCTTCGCGGACCTCGCCGAATTCGTGAAGGTCCGCGGCGGCGGGCTGCTGTTCGTTGCCGGGGAACAGGCGAACCCGCACAAGCTGTTCGCGACGCCGCTCGCCGAGCTGCTGCCGATCCTGCCGTCCGAATCCGCCCCGAAGGACGGCCCCCGGCCGACGCCGGACGAATCCCCTGTCGTCGAGGGTTACCGCCCGCGGCTCAGCCCCTACGGGATGTCGCACCCGCTGTTCCGCTTCTCCGCGGACGAGTCCGAGAACGCCCGCGTCTGGGCGGGGCTGAAGCCGCTCCTCTGGGCGGCCGGCGGGTTCGTGCGGAAGCAGACCGCCGAGGTCCTCGCGTTCCACCCGACGAAGCCCGCGGAGGGGACCGCGACCGACGCGCACCCGGTCGTGCTCCAGCAGTTCGTCGGGTCCGGGCGGGTGCTGTTCTTCGCGTTCGACGAAACCTGGCGGTGGCGGTTCCGCACCGGCGAGCCGCGGTTCGACCAGTTCTGGTATCAGGCGGTCCGCGTGCTGGCCCGGAGCCGGGTGACGCGGATCGAACTGCGGACGGACAAGCAGACCGCCTACCGCCGCGGCGACCCGATCCGGCTGACGCTCCGGTTCCCCGACGACGCCCCGGCCCCGGCCGCGGACGCCCCGGTGAAGGTCCAGGTCGAACGCACCGGCGGGGGTACGACCGAGTCGTACACGGCTCAACTGGCGAAGGTGGAAGGGACGCGAGCGACGTACCAGACGCTGCTGACGCGCACGCCGGAGGGGGAGTACAAGTTCACCCTGACCGAACCGGCCGTGAGCGGCACCCGCCCCCGGGCCGAGGCCCGCGTCTTGCCCCCGCCCGGCGAGCGCGACCGGCTGGAAATGAACCGCGCGGACCTGCTCCGCGCCGCGTCCGAGAGCCGGGGCAAGTTCTACACCCTGGCCGACGCCGGCAAGCTGATCGAGGAACTGCCCGAAGCCGCCCGCGTGCCGTTGAACCAGCCGGTGCCGCCGATCCCGGTGTGGAACCACGCGGGAACGTTCGGGCTCGTCGTGCTGCTGCTCGCTTCTGAGTGGTGGCTCCGCCGCCGCGAGCGCCTACTGTGACCCTCACGGCGACTCGACCGTCACCGCGACGACGATCGGCGCGGAGTCGTCCTTCCCCTTCACGAACTCGATCTGCTTGATCGCCTCGGTTCGCTTCGGCGCGACGCTCAGGTACCGCACCTGCTGCCCCCGCACGGCGAACGCGAACTGGGAGCCGGGGACGTCCACCCGGCGGATGTAGTCCGCGAAGTGGACGCCGTCCTTGAGGTCGTGGTCCTCGGTCTTGCCGTCCGCGTAGGTCAGCCGGACCGTCATCGACACGGGGCCGTTGTACGCCTTGGTCGCGGACCACCCGCCGACGCCGCCGAGGAGGTGGATCGCCTTGGCCGGCGCGTTGTACGGCACCGCCACGGACTTGGGCATGGTCGGCGGAAGTTTTCCGTTCGGGCCGTGCAGCAGGATCACGTTCTTCGCGCGGTCCCCCTTGGGGTCGACGAGCGCGAACGGCACGCCGGCGAACTCCTTCGGCGTCCAGTCCTTGAAGACGAGCCGTTCGACCTCGGAGGATTCGTCGAAGAACATGCCTTTCGTGCTCACGACGGTGGCGACCTTGTCGAGCGGGATCGGGACGAACTTGCCCTTCTGCGTGAGGAATTCGAGCAGGTCGCCGAGTTCCTCCGGCTTCATCTGCTTCTCGAACCCCTCCGGCATCAGCGACTTCACGGACTCCTTCAGTTCCTCGATGTCGTCCCGGCTGATCGCGTGCTTCTTGTTCTCCGCGTCGAGCAACTCGACGCCGGTCTTCGATTCGCTGGCCAACATGCCGGTAATCACCCGGCCGTCGAGCAACTTCGCGGTGTAGGCCCGAAAATTCCCCTCGACGCTGCGGCTCGGGTCGATGATGTGGATGAGCAGTTCTTCCTTCGGGTGGACCGCCATCCCGGTCAGGTCGGGGCCGATCGCCTGGCCTTCCGCCCCGTGCTTGTGGCACTTGGCGCAGTGCTGGGTGAACAGCTTCTTGCCGTTCGGAGCGTCACCCGTCTTGGCGAGGATGGGGTGCAGTTCGTCGATCACCTTCTGCCGATTCGCGTCCGGCAACCCGCCGCCCTGCGCGAGCAACTTCTTCGCCCGTGCCGCAATGGTCTTGTCCGGGTGCGCGGCGAGGGCCGTCTTCTGGTCGAGCGCGAGCACGTCGAACCGCAACGTGCCGGCCTCGACCGCGTCGAGGAATGCCTTCGTCGCGTCCGGTCGGGCGAGGACGAGCCGCATCGCGGCCGGGCGGGTGGTCGGGGGAAAGTCCTTGAGCTTCGCGACGACGGCCGGGCCGACGGCTTTCGCCTTCGACAGTCCCAGCACCTCGAACAGGCCAACGACGAACTCGGGCGGGGATTCGGCCGACACCGCCGACAAGAGTTTCGACGCGGCCGGGTCGTTGTCCGGGCGGAAGTCGATGACCTGCCGGGCGGCCGCGAGCCGGGCGGCGGTGGACGCCTTCGGGTCGACGGCTACAGTCAGAGATTCTTCGATCAGGGCGTCGAGTTGGCCGTCGAGCCCTTCCACGCCCCACATCGACCCCAGCCTCAGCAACCGGGCTTTCGGGCCGACGGGAAGTTCTTTCACCAGCCGGTTGAATCCGCCCTTGCCGTGATCGAGCTTCACTTTCTTCCCGGTGACCCACCCGGCGGCGAGGCCGTTCACGACGGGTTCGCGCAGGAACGTCTTGTCCTTCAGGGACAGCGGCCCGAGGAGGCGGTTAATCCCCATCTCCTCGTCGGCGGGGGCGTAGGTCGCGGCGTACTGCTTCGCCACCGCTTCGACCAGAGCGGCCGCCCGCGGGTCGAGCGCCGTTCCCTCCGGGTACTTCTCGAAGACCAGCACGTCGAGGAACTCGGCCGGGTTCGCTGCGGCCGCGATCGTGGTGGCGTCCGCGAGGGCGCGGTCGGCCCATGTCGCCGGGTCGAAGACCGCCTTGACGACCGGCTTGGCCGGGGAGAACGGGAGCAGGCCGGGCAGTTCCGAATCGGGGATCGCCGCGAAGCCGGACGCCGCCAGCAGGGCCGCGAGGCGGACTTGCGGGTCAGGATCGGTGAACAGCTTTTCCGTCTCCGGGATCAGCAACACCAGCGGGGAGCCGGCTTCGATGGCCGCCTTGCGGACACCCGCGGAGGGATTCGTCAGCCCGGCGGTGAGGGCCTCCCGTGCCGACTTCTTCGGCCCGCCCCGGAACGCGCCGAGCCCGCTCATCGTCCACAGGGCGTGGGTCGTGGCCGGGGCGGATTCCCCGGTCGAGAGCTTCGCCAGCGTCTCAACAACGTCCGCCTTCCCCCGCTCCACCAGCAGCCGTTGCGCGTGCATCCGCCAGCCCATGTTCGGGTGCGACAGCGTTTCGACCAGCTTTTCCGGCGTCGCATCTTTGAGTGTGAACGGCTTCTCCGGCTTCGCCTTCGCGTAGACGACGCGGTAGACCCGGCCGTGGGTCTTGTCGCGCAGTTCCGTCTCGTAGGCGTTCCCCTTGCCGTTCTTGAAGCCCGCCGGGGTGGGGTTGTGTTGAACGATGAAATTGTACCAGTCCAGCACCCAGACGTGCCCGTCCGGGCCGACGGTCGTGTCGATCGGGGCGGCCCACTCGTCGTCGGACGCGACGAGGTTCCAGCCGTAGCGGGCGGTGTACGTCGCGCCGTTGGGCGTCAGCGGCAACGCGGCGGCGAGGTGGCCGGTCGGTTCGGTCACGAACGCGACCTTGTTCCAGTATTCCGGCGGGTAGGTGCGGGCCGTGTAGATGGTGCAGCCGGCCGCAGCCGTGAACCCCCCGTGGAAGTCGACCTGTCGGACCTTATCGGTGATCGGCTCGATGTGGTTGTCCGGGGTAATCATCGGCAACACCCCCGGCGTCAGCCCGCGGACTTTTTCGTAGTAGCGGTTCGGGATCGGCAGGTGGACGAGCGGGCAGCCGTTCGCCGTGGAGCCGAACATCTGGCCGTCCTCGGAAAAGCCGAAGCCCCAGGTGTTGTTCGACGTGCTGCGGAGGAATTCGAGCTTCGTCACTGACAATAGGGTGTCAGCGGTCGGCTTTGCGGCGGGCTCCACTTTCATGCGGTAGTAGCCGCGGGCGAACGACACCTTTTCGCCGTTCACGGTGCCGTTGAAGCCAGAGTAGCCGACGGAGCCGTAGACCCAGTTGTCGAAGCCGTACCGCAGGTGGCTCGGCCCGGCGTGGGTGTCGTGCGTGCCCCAGCCGGTGAACAGGACCTGACGAACGTCCGCCTTGCCGTCGCCGTCGGTGTCCTTCAGGAACAGCGTGTCCGGGGCCGCGTGGACGATGACGCCGCCGGCGTAGTTGAGCAGGCTCGTCGGGATGCTGAGCTTGTCCGCGAAGTCGGTAAAGGTGTCCGCCCGGCCGTCGCCGTCGGTGTCCTCGCAGATGACGATCTTGTCCCGACCTTCGCCATCTTTCTTCAGTTCGTTCGGGTAGTCGACGGTGACCGAGACCCACAACCGGCCGCGCTCGTCCCAGGTCATCGCGATCGGCTTGCCGCCAAAATCCTTGTCCGCCGCGAACAGTTGAAGCTCAAAGCCCTCGGGCACCGAGTAGTGCCTCATCGACTTCTCGGGCGACAGCGGTTGCTGCATCTTCGTGACCGGGTCGGCCTGCCCCTTGCCGGGGTAGAACGGGATTTTTGCGGGGTTGTAGCTGAAGTCCGACTTCTCCCCGGCGATCGCCGTCATCTTCGGGGCATCGACATACACACCCGCTGTGGACGGGTCGCCGCCGCAGGCCCAGCGGACGCCGCGTTCGAGCAGGTTGTGGAAGCCCGGATGGCCCCACGTCCGCTGGTCGTGGCCCCAGGCGGTGTAGAACACGCGGCCCTTCCCCTGCGTCCGAACCCACGTCCACGGCTCCTTCACGTCGCCGTCGGTGCGGACCTCCAGGACGATGCGATCCGTCTCGTTGTGCTTCGTGTGGACGTAGGTTTCGTCCCAACTCGCGAAGCTCGAAAACCCCTTGGTGATGGGGTGGTCCGCGACGACCTGCGGCCGGAACGTCCCCGTCGTGTGGCTGCGGAACTGCCCGCCGACGAGGGCGATGTAGTCCTTGGACCCGGTAAAGCAGGCACTCGCGCAGTGCAGTGGGATGAAGCCCTTGCCCCCCGCGACGAAGTCGATCAACGCCTTCTCTTGCTCCGCGGTGTCGAACTTGCCGTGGTTCGCGTACACGATCAGGCCGTCGTACTTGCCGAGCGTCTCGGGGTTCAGGTCGGCGAGCTTGTCGGTGTACGTCAGCGCGATGCCGCGGGCCTTGAAGGCGGCGTCGAGTTGCTTGAACCGCGCCGCCGGCTGGTGGTGCCCGGAGTCGCCGAGGAACAGGACGTTCAGCTTCGGCGTCGGGTCCGCGGCGAGCGCGAGCGAGAGCAACAGAAGAGGTGTCATGGCGTGAACCGGGGTTGAGGGTGCGCCGCGAGGCGAGGCCGGGCGTGGAAACGCACGCGCTCGGCGGTGCCTCGCGGCTCACCGGGGGACTACTTCTTGAACACTTCCTCAAAGACCTTCTTCATGGATTCCCACGACTGCTTGTCGGCCTTCTCGTCGTACTTGAGGCCGGGGATGCCCGCCTTCTCCGCGCCGGGCACGGTGAAGCTGTGCAGCACGCCGGGGTACGACTCGAACTGCAAGTCGACCTTGTTGTCCTTCAGCACTTTTTGGAACTCGTCGACGGTTTCCTTCTTGATGAACGTGTCGTCCGCCCCGTGACAGATCAGCATCTTGCACTTCACGGCCTTGGCCTGCTCTGCCGTCGGGACGACGAGCGACCCGTGGAAGCTCGCGATCGCGGACAGCGGGGTGCCTTCGTAGGCGAGCACCTGGGCCGTCGACCCGCCGAAGCAGTAGCCGATGGCGGCCAGCCGCTTGGGGTCGACCCGCTCGTGGTCGGCGAGCACCTTGAGCGACGCCTTCGCGCGGGCCAGCCACGCCTCCTTGTTCTTCCGCAGTTCGGTGCCCATCTTCATCGCCTCCTGCGGGTGGACGGTGACGACCCCGTCGCCGAACAAATCCCCGGCGAATGCGACGTACCCGAGGGCGGCGAGCTGCTTCGCGCGGTCCTTGACGTAGTCGTTCAGGCCCCAGATCTCGTGGACGATCAGCACGCCGGGCCGCTTGTCCTTGATCGCGTCGTCGAAGGCGATCAGGCCCTTGAACGTCTTCCCGTCCACCTTGTACTCGACGGTTTCGGTCTTCACTTCGGCTCGAACGGCGGCCGTGCTCAGGGCGATCACGGCGGCGGCGAGAAGCTGTCGGGTTCGCATTGAAGAATCTCCAGGCGGTAGTGCGGACACCGTCGTCCGCCCGGTTTTCTTACGGGAAGCCGGCCCCGTCCGCGACCGCGTTCGTCAACTGCTGCACGACGGCGGCGACCGCCCCTTGCCGCTTGTTCCCCTTCGCCCGCACCACCCGGCAGTCGGCGAACGCCGGCTTCAACGCCCGCCGGTGGGTCTCCGTCACGAACTCGTCAAACAGGCCGGGGAAGGCATCGAACAATCGGGCGTGAACGAACAGCGTCGCCGGGTTGTACAGGTTCACGACCGCCGCCGCCGCGACCGCGATAAACCGCACGTTCGCTTGTAACTCCGCCGGGGAAGCTGCGATGAGTGCCTCTTCGACCGAGACAGTTCTCCCCACCCGTTGACCGACCCGCCACGCGAGGGCCGTGTCGCTGCACTCGGTTTCGAGGCAGCCGCGGTTGCCGCACCCGCAGGCCCGCCCGCCGTCGGGAACGACCGTCACGTGCCCGAGCTCGCCGGCAAAGCCCGAGTGCCCCTGCACCGGCCGGCCGCCGGAGACGACCCCGAGCCCGACGCCGACGCTCGCGTCGAGCATCGCGAAATCCGCCATTCCCACCGCGAGACCGTGGTATCGCTCGGCCAGGCAGAGCGCCTGCGACTCCTGCACGAGAACGGCGGGAACGTCGAGCCGCGCCCCGAGATCGGCCGCGGGGCGGTGACCGTTCGTCAGCGGGACGTTCGGGGACAGCACCCCGACGCCCCGGCCCGCGTCGATGAGGCCGGGCAGACTCACGCCGACCCCGAGCGTGGCGACCCCCGGCTTGGCCGTCAGGCGGCGGCACCGCTTTTCCAGAGCCGACAGCAGGCCGGCATACGTCGCGGGGGTGGGGAATGACGTGTCCTGGGTCGGGTGGATGACGCCGTCGAGCCCGGCGGACACCACCTCGCACCGGCCGGCGTCGACGACCACGCCGAGTACCTGGACTCGCTCCGACGCGAGCCGCAACCGGGGTGCGGGCCGGCCGCGGGTGGGTTCCCCGGCGTCCGCAGGTTCCAGTAGCCCGGCCGCCAGCAGCGAGGCGACGGCCTTCGACACGGTCGGGGCGCTCAGCCCCGTCCGGCGAACGACGTCCGCCCGCGACACCGCCCCCGCCGCCTGGATCACCCGCAGGACGTGCCGCTCGTTCAACTTGCCGACTTCCATCGGCCGAAACGTCCGCGTGTCACTCATACCGGCTACGGTACGCGACCCCGCGGATTTAGTAAAGAGGATTTAGTAAACTTCTCTTAGAAACTCGGCGGAGGCGGTGTCGGCGATGTGCCCGCCCGGTCGATCCAGCCGCCGCCCAACACGCGCGGGCCGTCGTAGAAGACGACGGCCTGCCCCGGCGTGACCGCGGACTGCGGCTCCGCGAAGCGCACGACCGCGCCACCCCCCGCGTCCGCCGTCACCGTCGCGGCACTGCCGCCGTGTCGGTATCGGATCTTCGCGCTGCACGAGAGCGGCTCCGTCGGCGGGTCGACGAGCCAGTTCACGTCTGTTGCGACGAGGCCGTCGGAAAGCAAGTCCTCGGCGTCGCCGACGACGACCTCGCGCGTGTCGGGGATGACTTCCAGCACGAACCGCTTCTTCCCCGCCGCCACGCCGAGGCCCTTCCGCTGGCCGACCGTGAAGCGGTCGATGCCGTCGTGCCCGCCGATCACGGTGCCGTCCCGCTCGCGGATCGTGCCGGCGAGGACCGCGTCCGGCCGCCGCTTCCGCACCACGTCCGTGTGGTCGCCGCTCGGCACGAAGCAGATTTCGACGCTGTCCGGCTTGTCCGCGACGCCGAGCAACCCGGCGTCCCGCGCGATCGCCCTTACCTCCGCCTTCGGCAACCCGCCGATCGGGAACAGCAGGTGCCGGAGCACGTCCCGCTTGATCCCGTGCAGGACGTAACTCTGGTCCTTGTCCGCGTCGAACCCGCGGTGCAGGGCGGGTTCACCGGAGGCATCCCGCACGACCTGGGCGTAGTGCCCGGTCGCGATGAAGTCCGCCCCGAGTTGCCGGCCGAACGTCCAGAGTTGCCCGAACTTGAGCCAGTTGTTGCACACGACGCACGGGTTGGGCGTCCGGCCGCGCAGGTACTCGTCCGCGAAGTAGTCGATGATCCGGTTGAATTCCCGCTCGAAATCGAGGGCGTAGAACGGGATGTCGAGCTTGTCCGCGACCCGGCGGGCGTCCCCGGCGTCGATGGCGGAGCAGCACCCCTTCTTGTTGTCCGGCCGGGCGTCGTGGGTGTCCGTGTGGGTGCCGGTCCGCATGAACAGGCCGACCACGTCGTACCCCTGCCGCTTCAGCAGCACCGCCGACGCGGAACTGTCCACCCCGCCGCTCATCGCCAGCACCACCCGCCCCGGCATGGTCGCACTCCTCGGGAAGTCGTCGCACCCCTCAGTATACCGGGACGCGCCGCCGCCGGGCGGAGTTCGCCGGGGTCACAGCTTGCCGTCCACCCCGAGTTGGTGGAAGTAGTGCGTCACTTGGTCTTGATTGTCGAGCAACCAGTCGATGGTCGGCTCGTGCCGCATCGCCTTGCGGATCGCCTTCGCCGTCGCCTCGCGGTTGACCTGGAACAGCCCCGCGTGATCCACTTCCCCTTCCGGCACGTCCAGAATGCTCGGGTCGAGCCAGACGCTGTAGATGATGCCGAGGTCGTTGACCTTGTCCTTGGGCAAGTCCCCGGCCCGAACGGCGTCCAGGACGCCGTTCGCGATGCCGGCCTGCACGGTCCCCATCAGGATGCCGGTGTACCGGGCGTCCTTCACCGTGACCTTGCTGACCATGACCGTCGCCGGGCGAACCTGCACGTCCGAGTTCAGGATCGCGAACACGCGGGTGTGCCCCTTGACCTGGTCCCCGATGAGGTTCGCGAGGGCGTGCCCGACCGGCCCGTCGAGCTCGCCGATGACGACCTCCGGCTCGGCACAGAGGTAGTCTTTATCCCCCTCGACGAGGGCTTCCCCGGTCCGCATGACGATTCGCTCGGGCATCGGTGGGTTCTCCGATCAGGTGAGGTCGATGGCCTCTCATTTACGTTTTTCCCGAGCTTCGGAAACCGGATCGGGCCGCTTTCGCTCCTCCATTTCACGAAGGGTTTTCGCACTGGGCCGACCGAGTACTGCGAAGGTCATTCCAGAAAGATCGCCTTCGTGCCGCTTGATACCGAGATCGATCGCGACGCAATGCCCTTGATTTGCGTGACTCCGAGCAGTTTGGATCGTGTCGCAATAGTGAACCAATTCGCGACAGGACTCGCAGCTTCGGACGGATCTGTCATCAGTCGCGCGAAGCTCATCCCAGCGGCGATCGCAGACATAGTCCAACATAGACATGGTAAAGACTCTTCGCTCCGCTATGTCTCGACGCTTCTGGCTACATCTCTCGATTTTCAACCTGCTCACAACGGCAAGCCAGTCCGGTTCAAGATCCGCGGCGAGTGCCGCCAGCTGAGTGCGAAGTGTTTCGCGGCGGCCCTCTGTCAGTTCCGTTGAAGCCAGTTCGCACGTTGCCCGCAAGAACTCCCCCTTTCGTTTCGCCTCATCCGTTTCGCGTTCCTCCAGCCAGTCCGCGTACACGAGCCGCACCACGTCGTCGGCCGGGTTTTCGAGCAACTTCCGCAGGAAGGCGTCTTCGTCCATTCGTCGTTCTCCGATGGGGAAATGCCACACCCGAACGGACGCGCCGCGCGAAACGCAGGTTCGTTCCCCCAACGCGAAACGACCCGGATTGCTCCGGGTCGTTTCAGTTTAGTTCACAGTTACGGCGGTTACACCACGTCCGCCGTGAACGGGTTCGCCTTCTCGACCAGCGTGATCGGCCGGCCGTTGGCGGTCTCGTTCTTCTTCGTGTAGTCGATGCCCATCAGTTCGCAGACCGTGGCGAGGTAGTCCTGCGTTGTGACCTTCCGTTCGGCCACCGTTGCGCCTTCCTTGTCGGTCTTGCCGACAACCTGGCCACCCTTCAGGCCGCCGCCCCACATCGCGAGGCTCCACGCCTTCGGGTAGTGGTCGCGGCCCGGCTTGTCGCCGCGGGTGTTGATGTTCGGCGTGCGGCCGAATTCGCCCATCCAGATGACCAGAGTCGAATCGAGCAGGCCGCGGTCTTTCAGGTCCGCGATCAGCGACCCGGCAGCGGCGTCGACTTGTAGCGAGTTCGCCTTCACCCGCGTGAAGTTGTCGGTGTGCGTGTCCCAGCCGCCGAGGGACACCTCGACGAACGGCACGCCGACCTCGACGAGCCGGCGGGCCATCAGCACGCCGTCGCCGAACCGGGAGCCGCCGTTCCCCTTGCCCTTGCCGCCGTTGTCCGCGGGGCTGTACCGCTCCCGCGAGGCCGCCGGTTCGAGCGAAATGTCGAACGCCTTGGCTTCCTTGGAGTTCATCAGCTTGACGGCCCGGTCGTAGGCGGTCTTGTGGTCGGTGATGACGCCGGCCTTGTACTCGCCGTGGAACGCCTTTTCCATCTCTTGCAGCAGTTCGAGCCGGTTCGTGAACTGCTTCTCGGCGACGACCGACTTGAGGTCTTCCACGCCCTTGTTCGCGTCCGTGACGATCAGCGGCTGGTGCTTCGGCCCGAGGAACCCGGAGCCGTAGCTGCGGCCGCCGATGGACACGAAGTTCGGCACCGCGGAGTCGTGGTTCCCGACTTCGGACGACACCATTGCCCCGAGGCTCGGGTAGGTCAGCCCGCCCTGGCCTTCGCGGTAGCCGGTGTGCAGCTGGTACTTCGCCCGCGGGTGCGCCCCTTCCGGGGTGGACATGCTGCGGACGATCACCCCGTGGTGCATGAGCTTGGAGAGTTTCTCGAAATTCTCGCAGATCTCGACGCCGGGGGCGGAGGTCTTCACCGGCTTGAACTCGCCGGCCCCCTTGCTGTCGGGCTTCAGGTCAAAGGTGTCCTTGTGCGACGGCCCGCCGTCCATCCACAGCAGGACGACGCTCTTCACCTTGCGGTTGGTCTTCGGCGCGGTGGCCGCCTGGTCGGCGAGCACCTTCAGCCACCCGGAGGAGGTGGCGACCCCCACCCCGGCGGCGGACAGCTTCAAGAATTCGCGGCGAGTCTTTTCGGCGAGGGCCTGGGTGAACATGGCGGCTCCAGTCGGAGTTTCAGGTTTCAAGTTTCAGAGTTTCAAGTCGCCGAAGCCTGAAACTTGAAACTGCTCAACGGCACATCGTGAATTCGCTGCTGTTCAGGATCGCCCACAGGATATCGCCGTAGGCGTCCTGGGGGTTCGCGGCCTTGCCGACGTACCCGCTCAGGCGGACGACTTCGTCCTTCGTCGGCCGGCGGGCGAGGGTCGACAGGTACAGCTTTTCCAGCACGTCGGCGGGCTTCGTCGCGGACCCGGCGAGGGCCTTCACGGCGGCGGGGTTCACCGCCTGCCGGGAGTTCATCAGCTTCAGGGCCTGCGGAATCCCGGCCTCGTACTCGGTCGTGCTGGCCTCGTCCGCGCCGGCGAGGAAGAACGCCACGAACCGGCCGCGGGTCGAGTTGTCCTGCCCCTTCGGTCCGGCCCCGCCCTTGTCCCCCTTGCCGCGGTCGCCGGCGGGGTTGCCGTTGACCGCCGCGAGCGAGTCGAAGAGCTGCTCCGGGGTGAGCACCTTCACCGTCATGCGGGCGAACCGGTGCGGGTCGGCGTCGTTGCCGTCGAGCGGCTTGCTCGACCGCTGGTACGTCTGGCTGTTGCAGATGACGCGGTACAGGTTCTTGAGGTCGAACCCGCCGTCGCCGAAGGCTTTCGACAGGCCCGCGAGGAGGTCCGGGTGGCTGGCCGGGTTGGCCTCGTGCATGTCGTCGACCGGGTTGACGAACCCGAGGCCGAAGAGCTGTGCCCACGTGCGGTTGACCATCGCCTTCGCGAAGTACGGGTTGTCCTTGCTCGTGAGCCAGGCGGCCAGGACCGGGCGGGCGGGGTCTTTGTCGGCGATCTTCGGCTCGTCGCCGCCGAAGAACTTGGCGGGGACGGTCTTCGTGGACTCGGGGAAGAAGTCCTTCACCTTGGACTTCCCGGCCCCCTCGTGGACGCCGATTTGCGTGTTGTCGCCGCCCTTGTTCGTGTTCTTGGGCTTGTCCGCGACGGTCTTGCTGAAGAACGCGGCCATGCCCCAGTACTCGGTCTGCTTCCACGCCGTGAACGGGTGGTTGTGGCACTGGGCGCACATCAACTGGATGCCCATGAAGTGCTGGCCGACGCTGTCCGTGAGCTTGTCGACGCTGCGGTTCGACAGCGTGTACAGCGTCGCGGGGTTGGCCTCCACGGTGCCGGTCGCCGTGACGAGGGACGTGACGAGCTTGTCCCACGGGGTGTTCTTGTTGAACTCCCCTTCCAGCCACTTCACCAGCGGCCCGGCGGTCAGGAACCGGTTGTCCGACTCGCGGAGGTAGAGCTTCGCCTGCCAGACGTCCGCCTGGTGCCGGCCGAAGTTCGGGCTCGCGAGCAGTTCGTCGATCAGGACGGACCGCTTGTACGGATCCTTGCTGTCCAGGAAGGCGACGGCCTGTTGCGCGGTCGGGATCACGCCGGTGAGGTCGAGGTAGACCCGGCGGACGAACTCCTCGTCCGAACTGAGCATCGACGGCGAAACCTTGTCGGCCCGAAGTTTGGCGTCGATCTGATCGTCGATGAACTTCGTGAGGGCGGCGTTGTCCTTCGGCACGACGACCGGCTTGGCCGCAGGTTTGGGCGGCGTTTGTGTCGCATCCCCCTTCTTGGCGACGTCGGCCTTTTTCGGCTCGGCCGGCTTCTTGGCCTCTTCCTCCAGTTGCTTCTTGAGGAGCTTTCGCAACTCCTTCGCCTTCGCTTTCGCGTCCGCCTTGGGGTCGGCCGCGACGGGCGTCGGGTCGAGGACGAGGGCAAACACGAACGCGGAAGCCGCGAACACGGCCAGGGCGCGGATCGTCCGCATGGCGGAACCTCCGACGGGATTGAGATTCGGTCGGTTGGAGCCGGAAACCGGGTGGTGAACCCGATTCCCGGCCATAGGGGATTCAACACCGCTCACCGGGGAAGGTGTCGCGGCGGCGAAAGGAAAATGCGAGTGACGTCCGAATTCGGGTGCCGGAGGATCGATTCCTATTCCAGGTCCATCTCGATCCCGCCAGTCGCGCTAGCAACTGCGTTGTAAACCAAGGCCCCGATTAACCCAGAGATAAACCCCAGGAAGCCGTAGAACACCGGTAACGCAATGGCAAAGCAGATGCCCATCCCCGCCATCGCACCCGCCCCACCGGCTCCAGCCCCGCCACCTGCTCCGCCCGCAGCCATGAGCAAGAAGAACCCTCCATAGACGAACCCGACGACCGCTCCCATCGCGAAGCCGAGTGCGCCTTGGATTTTCGCGACCGACAACACCCCCAGCCGCTTGATCTCCACGGTCCCGATCCGCCGCGAGCGCCGCGACGGGCGGTCGTCATCGTCGTCGTCCCTCCGCCGTCGGCGGGCCGGGCGGTCATCGTCGTCGCCCGAATAGGAGGACGGCGGCGGCACGGGTGCCACGGCTCCCGGCCGGGCCGCCGGGAACGTGGTGGCACACGACGGGCACTGCACGTTCAGCCCGATGTCCCCTGGCGAAACCGTCAGCCGAGTCCCGCACTTCGGGCACGGGGCGATCTCGATCCCCTCCTCCTCCGCCGGCGGGGGCGGAGGCGGCGGGGCCGGCGGCGGCGGGGCGCTCATTTCCGCGCCGGGGATGACGAACGCGGACTGGCACTTCGGGCACTTGCCCTGTTTGCCGGCCTTCTCGTCGCCGACGGTGTACGTCGCCTGGCAACCGGGGCACTGGAAGCGGATCATGCGGCGGCTCGTGGGTTAGCGGTCGTCGTCTTCGTAATAATCCGGCGAGTTCCGGGCAAAGTACCGGTCCACGTCCGGCTCGTTCAGGAACACGAGCCCGAGAATCCCGAGAATCATGTTCACCACGTCGAAGTTAATGATCGTGATGATCTGGCAAATGAGCAAGGCCCGGGGTGCCTCGCCCCGGTCCGTGTCGTTGGTGATCGCCGCCCCGCGGATGATGGCAAGGATGCCCCAGACAATTCCGAAGTAAGTCCCAGGTAATAGACAAAAGCATCCAGTCGAAAAGACAACCCATGCTCCAGTCCAAACCAATGAGTATATCCCGCCGCCGAGGAGCATCCCGCCGATCGCGCCCGCCCTTTCCGGCTTGCGCCGTCGGCGACGGGGGCGGTAGTCGTCGTCGCGGTCGTCCCGGTCGTCCCGGTCGTCCCAGCGCGAGCTGCGGTCGTCGCGGCGGGACAGGCGGTCGTCGCGGTCGCGCCAGCGGCGGGGCTCTTCGGCGGCGGGCGGGGGTGGGGGCGTGCCGGGGATCAGGAACCGCGTGCCGCACTTCGGGCAGGCGTCTTCGCCGCCGGCGCGGGCGTCCTCGGCGGAGAGTTCGGCGGCGCAGCCGGGGCAGGCGTAGCGGATCATGACGCAGGTCTCACGGCCGCGGGGCGGAACGCACGGACTGGGCTCTAACTTACTTCGCCCGTGCGGGGCCGTTCACACAAAACTCGGCGGGAAATGCGAGATTGTCGCTCGGACGCGGGTCGACGACGGATCACCGCTTCGTCGGGGTGCCGAACCCGTCCGGCGGCGGGATCAGGTCCGGGGAGCGGCCGAACGGTTCGCGGTCGACCTCCTTCACCGGCAGCGGTGCCGGCGGCGGCGGCAGGCGATCGCGGTCCCGGCGCGGCTCGAAGACGTCCGGCGGGCGGATGCGGTCCCCGGACCCGTCCGACCGCGCCCGGCTCGGGGCGACGCAGTCCAGAAACCCCGCGATCGGGGCGGTGCTGCACCCCGCGAGTGCGATCGGAAGCAGGCAGACGAGCCGGCGCATGGTTCACCCCCGCGGCGGAATACCGCCCCCCGGAGGCGGCCGCAACCCGAGTGTCCCGCCGGAATTCTCATCACGACGGGAACGACCGGCCCTGACCGCGGGGCGAAATTCCGGTCCGCGGAGGGTACACACTAGGACCGCGCCGGCGGAGTGGGTATGATGTGCGAAATCGGGCGTTCTCCGCCTCTTCCCGCTCGCCTCGCACGAGCGGTCCCCGGCCGCCTGGGAGTTTCGCCGTGGCCCTCTTGCCCATCGACCGCGACCTGCTCCAGCGGTGTCTGGCGAAACAGCCGGGCTCGTGGAACGACTTCGTCGACCGGTTCCTGGCCCTGATCTACCACGTCGTCCAGTACACCGCCCACCTGCGGAGCGCGCGGCTCGACCCGGCCGACGTGGAGGACATCTCCGCGGAAATCCTCCTGCAGATCGTCGCCGACGACTACAAGGTGTTGCGGCAGTTCCGCGGCAACGCGAACCTCGCGACCTACCTTACCGTGATCGCCCGGCGGATCAGTGTCCACGAGCTCAACCGCCGGCAGACCAACCGCGACCAGCAGGGCCGGAAGGCCGACGGCAAGCTCGCCGCGGAGGCCGCCGAGGACAACGCCGCCGCCCAGAAGGGCATCGAGAGTCTGGAGGAGGTCGAAAAGCTCCTCCGCAAGCTGTCCGGGCAGGAACGCGAGGTCGTCCGACTGTTCTACCTGGAAGGCCGGACTTACGAGGAGATCAGCACCCAGCTCGAACTTCCCGTCAACACGATCGGGACGATCCTGTCTCGCGCCCGGTCCCGGCTGCGGGAGATCAGCGGCGTGCCGGCCACCCCCGCGAAGAAGCTGCCGCCGAAACCGGCCCCGAAGTCCGGGAACCTCGCCGCCCCCAAGTCGGCGGCGGTGCCGAAGGCCGGCCCCCCGTCCAGCGGGAGTGCGAAGCCGGCCCCCAAGTCTGCCGCCATGCCGAAGGCGACGGCCGCCGGCCCGCCGTCCGGAATGATCCCGAAGTCTGCCCTCCCGCCGAAAACCGGCGGAGCGGGGAAGGAGCCGCCGTCCGGCCCGAAGAAGAGCGAGAAGTAATTCAGTAGGCGTGCTTCTGCTTGCCGAAGACCATCCGCCACCCGGTCAGCGCGAGGATCCGCAAGTCGAAGACCGGGTTCCAGTGCGTGATGTAGTAGAGGTCGTACTGAATCCGCTTCCGCAGCGACGAGTTCCCCCGCCAGCCGTTGACCTGCGCCCAGCCCGTGATGCCGCACTTGACGGCGTGGCGGGCCATGTAGTTCGGGATCGTCTTCTTGAACTGGTCGATGAACACGGGCCGCTCCGGCCGGGGGCCGACGAGGCTCATGTCCCCCTTCAACACGTTGAAGAATTGCGGCAACTCGTCGAGGTTCGTGGCCCGCAGGAAGCTGCCGAGCCGGGTCCGCCGGGGGTCGTTCTGGGCGGTCCACACCGGCCCGGTGGCGGCCTCCGCGTTCGCGTTCATCGTCCGGAACTTCAGCATCGCGAAGGCCCGGCCGTTCAGCGAACACCGCTCCTGGCGGTACAGGATCGGTCCGGGGCTCGTCAGCCGGATCATGACGGCGATCGCCGCCATCACGGGGGCCAGCACGAGCAGGGCCAGGAGCGAAAGGGTCACGTCCATCGCCCGCTTCACGACGATGTTCAGCCCGAAGTACGGGCTCTCGCGCAGCCCGATGAACGTCATCCCGTGCAGTTGGGTCGTGGTCAGCGAGACCGACCCCAGCGCGGGGATGTCCGCGACGAGCCGCACGTCCACGACCGTCTGCGACAGCGCGTCGAACACCTTCCGGGCCTCGGCATAGCGGTTCATCGGCAGCGCGATGAAGACGTGTTCGATGTGGAGCTCGTCGACGAGCCGGGGCAGGTCCGCGACGGGGCCGACGACGGGGCGGTCGGTCGCGCACCGGCCGGGGTCGTCGTCGACGTAGGCGACGGGTTGAATGCCCATCCAGGACGCGGACTCCATCGACCGGGCCGTCAACCGCGCCAGCCGGCCGGTGCCGACGATCAGGGCGTGGCTCTGGTTGTACCCCCTCGCCCGGAGCCGGCGGATGACGACCCAGGTCAGCCGGCGGACGCCGAGCACCCCGGCGAACGTCAGCCCCGCGAAGAGGATCATCGCGTGCCGGGACTTGTAGCCGTACTGCAGGGCGAAGTTCGTCGACATGACCAGCAACGCGAGCAGGGCAACGCCCTTCCCGACCGCCACCATTTCCTCCCGGAACCGCCGCATCCGGTGAATGTCGTACTGCCCGGCGACTCGGAACGCGACGACCGCGAGGATCGCGACCAGCGGGAGCGCCGCCAGACACAGTTGGAAGTCGGGCTGGTGGTCGTTGACGGGCGGGATCAGCCCGGCGTCGAACCGCAGCAGATACCCGCCGATCCAGGCGGCCGCGGCGACGGTCACGTCCCACACGAGGAACCAGGCGAGCAGCGGCTGACTGGTGCGATTGACCATCGAAACGGCCCGCCGGGTGGGAATGAGGGCGGGTTCTAGCACCGGCCGGCAGACCGTGTCAACCCGGAACCCCGGACAGACCAGGGCGACGCAGTGTTTCAAGCTTGGCCGATTCAGTCGGTCACTCGCTCCGCGAGTGACTCCGCTTCCACCCTGACAGACAAATGTCCCTCTCTCGGGACATGAGCCCGCAACTCGCGGAGCGAGTTGCCGACCTTACCGCACTGCGTCGCCCTGCCGGACGGACTCCGCCCCGCGATCGGGCTTGCTCCGGGACGCGGCGGACGGCTATTCTCCCGCGAGAATCCCTCTCCGCACGGACGCCGCCGATGCCCGACTTCGATCACGTCGCGTTCGCCCGCCGGGTGCTGCGGGCCGAGGCCGGGTCGCTGGCCGTCGTCGCCAGCCGGCTGGACGAATCGTTCGCCCACCTCGTCGACGTCCTCCGCCGGTGCCGCGGCCGGGTCGCGGTCGTCGGCGTCGGCAAGTCGGCGGACGTCGGGCAGAAGATCGTCGGCACCCTGAATTCCACGGGCACGAAGGCCTACCTCCTCGACGCCACCCGCGCCGTCCACGGCGACCTGGGCATGGTCCACGACGACGACGTGGCCCTGATGCTCTCGCACAGCGGCGAGTCCGAGGAACTGCTGCGGCTGTTGAACCCGTTGCGGCGGCTCGCCGGCGGCCTCGTCGCCCTCACCGGGAACGGCCAGAGCACCCTCGCCCGCGCCGCGGACGCCGTCGTCGCGTACGGCCCCGTCACCGAGGCGTGCCCCATGGCGTTGGCCCCGAGCAGCAGCACCACGGTCATGCTCGCCCTCGGCGACGCGGTCGCATTCGCGCTACTGGAGGTGCGGCAGTTCACGGCCGCGGATTTCGCGAAGTTTCACCCCGGCGGCAGCCTCGGCCGGAAGCTCGCGACGGCCGGCGAGTGCATGCGCCGCGGCGACGAACTCCGGATCGCGAGGGAGTCGGACACGGTCCGCGAAGTGTTTGCCCAAGTCCGGCACGTCGGCCGGCGGACCGGGGCGGTGATGCTGACCGATTCCGCCGGGCGGCTGTCCGGACTGTTCACCGACAGCGACCTCGCCCGGCTGTTCGAGGCCCACGCGGACGACGCCTTCGACCGGCCGATCCGCGAGGTCATGACCCGCAACCCCCTCACCACTTCGCCGGACGTGCGGATCGCGCACGCCCTCGAAACCCTGAAATCCCGCAAGTTCAGCGAACTGCCGGTGGTCGACGACGCCGGCCGGCCGGTCGGCATGATCGACATCACCGACCTGATCGGGCTCGACCCGACCGCCGCCGGGCCCGAATCGCGGCCGACGCTGCGGCTGATCGACCGCGCGGCGGGGTAAGATTTCATCGCGTAGCCGCGACGCGCAGCGGAGCGCGGGGGCGAGTCCCGCGCTCCGCTGCGCGTCGCGGCTACACGTGTCGAGGTGTTGGCAATGCCCGATCTCGCGGCCCGCGTCGCCCGCATCGAACTCCTCCTCCTCGACGTGGACGGCGTCCTCACCGACGGGTCCATCCTCTACACCGATTCCGGCCAGGAACTGAAACGATTTCACGTCCGCGACGGAACGGGCTTGAACCTGTGGCGGAGTGCGGGTAAACGCGCGGCCATCGTGTCCGGACGGGCGTCGGCGGCCGTGGACCGGCGGGCCGCGGAACTCGGGGTCGCGCCGGTCCTCCAGGGCCGGTCGGACAAGCTGCCCGCGTTCGCAGAGGTGCTGGCCGTCACGGGGTTCGCCCCGGAGCAGGTCTGCACCGTCGGCGACGACCTGCAGGACGTCCCGGTCGCGAAGGCGGCCGGCGTCGCGATCGCGGTCGCGGACGCCTGCCCGGAACTGCGGGCGGTCGCGGACTACGTGACGGCCGTACCCGGCGGGCGGGGGGCCGTCCGCGACGCGGTCGAGTGGCTGTTGAAGTCGCAGGGCCGGTGGAACTTCTGAACCAGTGGGTCGTGCCCGATGTGGACTCCGCGGCGAATCGCGCTGATGCTGCTCGGGCTGGCCGGCGTCACGGTCGTGTTCCTCGTCTATTCCCTCTTCCTCGGCGGCATCGACGGCCTGCCCGAACTCCCGGAGGCGTACACCCGGCGCGGGGACGACGACAAAATCACCGTCGACGCCGGCCCGGTGTCGCCCACCTTGCTGCGGCTGAAAGACGCCTTCGGCCCCGGCTGCCTGGAGGCCAGCGACCCGATCACCTACAAGACCAAGCTCGAACTCCGCGACAAGGGGATGGTGTTCGCCTGCGGCCAGCCCGCGTTCGCGACCGACCCGGCGATGACGAAGTTCGTCACCGTCTCGCCGTTCAGCCTCGCGTTCTTCGGCAAGCCGCGGCCCGCCCACCTCCGCGCCGCCGGGGAAGTCACCGAGATCAGCACGTTCCACGCGGACAAGGCGATCCTCGAATTCGACCGGCCGGTGACCGCGCCGCAGGACCTGAACGGCAAGGCGAAGCTCGTCGGGATGGAACTGCTCAGCCAGCCGGACATGCCGAGCACCGACCCCCGCCGCGGACGGATCTGGGTGACGAACAACCAGCGGTCCGCGGACGCGGGGGACCACCTGGTGTTTCGCACGCCCGGGCCGCTCTTCTACCGCGCCCCGGAAGCGGGGGGGAAGCCGTCCGCGGACGCCCCGCAGGTGTGGAGCTCGGCGGCCGTCGAGGTGGTGGACCGCCGGAACCTGCCGCGGCCCCTGCGGTCCGCCCCCCCGAGTGCGGTCCCGTCCCGGGGGGACGACCTGCGGAACCGCAACGCCGTGGCGAACATCCTCCTCGGGCTGACGCTGCCGCCGCCGACGATCACCGCGGAGGGGGTCAAAATCTACCTGCAAACCCAGGACGCGACCCCCCAGCCGGGGAAGAAGAACGCGACCGGTTATTCCGGCGTCCGCCTGATCGAACTGGCGGAAAAGGTGCAGATGAACCTGTGGACGGACGGGTCCGCCGGCCTGCCCGGCGACGCCCAGCCCGGCCCGCCGCGGGCCGCCGCGCTCGACCCGCCCGCGGCCGCCGGGGGCGTGATCGGCGGCCTCGCGGACGGCACCGCGGTCGCCCGCAAGCTGCAGGACAAGTCCCTGCTCGTGATCGAAACGCTCGGCAGCTTCCGGTACGACTTCCGGGCGAACCTGGCCCGGTTCGAGGCCGCCGTCGCCGCGAACCCGGCCGTGGCCAACCACGTCACCGTCACCCGACTGTCCGCCGCCGGCGGGCAGGACAACCTCATCTGCAAGCTCCTCGTCGTCGAGTTCGCGGACCGGGACGCCGAGCCGAAGGCGAAGACCCCGGCCCCGCCCGCCGCGACCGCCGGCCCCGCCGCGGGGATGGCGATGAAGCGGATGGTCGCCACCGGCGAGCACGTGTTCCTGTCCGTCGAAGCGGACGGGATGCTCGCGCAGGGGACGGAACTGCGGTACGAGGTGGGCGGCCCCGGCAAGCCCACGCAGACCGTGCTGAAGGGGAGCCCCGTCACCGCCGTCCGCGAGCGGAACCGGCTCCAAGCCGGGGACGCGACCACGCCGTCCGAAGTGATCCTCGTCTCCAGCCCGGCGGCCAGCGCCAGGGAGCCGAAGCGCACCGCCGTCCAGGTCCGCGGGCCGGGCCGCATCCAGATGTACGACGAGATCGCGAAGGACACGACCCTCTCCGCGAGTTGGGGCACGAGCCTGACGCACGAGAAGGAACTGACCGGCGGCCGCGAAACCGACCTGCTCAAGTTCGAGGGGGGCGGCGCGTTCGCGGACGCCAAGGGCGGGTTCCGGCTGTCCGCGGACCGGATGTGGCTGTGGCTCGCGGCGGGCGGGTCCGTTCTGGCGAAGGCCCCCGCCGAGGGGAGCAAGCCCGCCGGCCAGCCGCTCCCGCAACGCCTCGTCGCGGTCGGGCACGTCGAAGGGAACTCGGCGGACGCCGTCATCCGGGAGACGGACCAGCTCACCGTCTGGTTCCGCGACGCGAACCCGCCGCCGGTGGCGAAGCTGGAACCGCCCGCCCCGCCGACGAAGCCCGTGCCCCCGGCCGCCCCGCCGAAATCGCCGGTGCCGCAACCGGTCGCGCCGGGGACCGAGCCGAAGAAGGACGAGAAGCCGAAGCCGCCGGTGTTCCTATCCGCCCGCGTGATCGAAAGCTGGGTCGCGCGAACGCCGACGCCGGTGGAACCGCCCGCACCCCCTGCCCCGGGTTCCACCGTCGCCGCGAAGCCCGCGTCGCCTGCCGTGAAGTACGAACTCGAACGCGCCCGGTGCGAGGACCGGGTCACGGTCCACCAGGACCCCGCCGACTCCACGAAATCCCGCGGGACGGACATCTTCGGCGCGAAGCTCAACCTGGACCAGTCGAAGGCCGGCAGCATCCTCACCGTTCACGGCAGCGGCAAAGACCCGGCCCAGGTCTACTTCGAGGACGTGTCCCTGTTCGGCCCCGTGGTCGTCATCGACCAGCCGAACAACGCCGTGGCCGTCGACGGACAGGGGCTCCTGCTCATGCCCAGCGGGTCGGAACTCGGCGGCGAAAAGACCGCGGGCGGGGCACCCGGCGAACTCGAAATTCAGTGGTCCACCAAGATGCGGTTCTTCGGCGCGAAGGCGACCGCCGAGTTCCTCGGGACCGTGAGTGCGCTGCAACGCCCGAAGGCGAAGCCCGTCGCCTCGACCGTGGCCCGTAAGGGGAACGAGCCCGACGCGACGTGGACCCGCTCCGGCATCCTCTGCCACCGGCTGGACATCACGTTCGACCGACCGGTCTACTTCAACCAGTTGAAGAAAGACCCGGAGCCGGTGCCGGCGAAGGGGACGCCGGTGGCGGCGAAGTCGTCGAGCCCGAAGTTGCGGTCCGCCCTGTGTACCCCGATGCCGGACGACGAGGCGGCCGCGGCCGGGAACCAGCACGCGCGGGCGGTCCAGTTCACCGAGGAGACGTTCAAGCCGGACGGCAAGTACTTCAAGGCCCAGCGGGTGACCGCCCGGCAGATCGACTTGAAGACGGACGACCGCGAGCAGGTCATGTTCGCGACCGGGCCGGGACAGGTCCGCATCCTGCAACTCGGCACGAAGGACGGCGTGGCGGCCGACGGCCCGAAGCCGCCCGCGTTCGGCCCGCCGACGAAGCCCGAGGACCAGGAAATGAAGCTCAGCGTCGTCTGGTTCGACTCCCGCCTCGTGGGGTCGGACAAGGCAAAACTGTTCCAGGAGGCGGTGTTCGACGACGGGGCGCGGGTCGTGCAGGTGCCGGCGGACCGGCTCGACTTCCCGGTCGTGGAGCACGAACTGCCGCCGCGGGGCGTGTATCTGAAGTGCAGCGACTCGATGAAAGTGTCCAGCCGCCGCACGACCCCCGGCGGGGTGCCGGTGCAGAACATGACGGCCCTCGGCAACGCCGAATTCCGGACCGACGAGCACAACGGCACCGCGTCCAAGATCACCTACGACGGCGGCGGGGTCGTCTTCGACGGCACGAAGAACGCCCCGGCCCGCCTCCAGAAGAAGTCCCCGGGCATGGCCAGCCCCGCCGACGAGTGGACCGGCGAGCGGATCATCTACAACCGGGACGGCACCATCACCGGAACCGGCACGACCGGCGGCGCGTTCACGCCGGGGCGGTAACCCATCCCAAGCTACCTTTACCATCAACCCTCGCTCGCGCTTAGGGCCAGTGTGAATACCAGCCCGAAGCGCGAGCGAGGGTTGTAGTCAATCGGCGGTCGGACCCCCCAAATCAACCCTTTCAAATCGCGGCCTTCAGCGCCGCCAGGGCCGCGTCATACTTCGGTTCCGCGGTCACTTCGGACACGTACTCGACGTAGGTCACCGTTCCCGTCTTGTCCACGACGAACACGGAGCGGGCCAGCAACGGCAGCGGCAGTCCCTCGATCAGCACGCCCCAGTTCTGGCCGAACGAGTGGTTGTGGACGTCCGACAGCGTGGACATGCTCTTCACGCCTTCCGCCCCGCAGAACCGCTTCTGGGCGAACGGCAGGTCCAGGCTCACGGTGTACGCGGCGATGCCGTCCCCGAGGGCGGCGAGGCTTTCTTCGAACTTCTTCGTCTGGATGCTGCACACCGGCGTGTCCAGCGACGGGACGACGCTGAAAAGCCGGGCCTTCGCCGGGGTGTCCGCGAGGGTCACGGCCCCCAGGCCGCTGTTGAGCGCCTTGAAGTCCGGGGCCTTCTGGCCGACCTTCACTTCCGGGCCGACGAGCGTCGTCGGGTTGCCCTTGAACGTCACGGCGGCGGTTCGCTTTTCCATCATCCACCTCGGGAAAGGGTCAGTTCGGGCTGAAACTCGGCGGAAACGGCCGGGGCGGCAGGTTCGGGTTCGGCGTCGAGCTCAGGGCCTGGATCAGGGCGGCCACCCGCGCCGCGATCCGCGGCTCGGCGAGCAGGCCCTGCTTCACCCCGAGCGGCACCGGCAACGCATACGACAGCACGTCGCACAGTTGCCCGAGCGGCACCCCTCCGCGGAACAACTCGCGGAGTTGCTGGTGGGCCGCGCCGTCGGCCTCGAACCGGGCCAGCACCGCGTCGGCCAGCGCTTGCCGCAACGGGCCGGGGTCGTCGGCCGGGACCTCGGAGATGCCCGCGGCCTGGGCCGTGCGATACTTCTTATCGCTCGGCACCTCTTCGAGAAGGCGGACCCGCGCCAGCCCTCGCAGGCGGAGGTTGTACCGGCCGTCCGGGAGCCGCTCGTGCCGCACGATCCGCCCGAGGCACGCGACCTCCTCGATCTCGGGGCGGTGGTCGTAGGTTTCCTCCCAGCCGTCCTTGAGGAGCACGATCGCGATGTGGCCGTCCGAGTCGAGGGCGTCGGCCGTCATCTGGCGGTACCGGGGCTCGAAGACGTGCAACCCCTGGTCGACGTTCGGGAAGAGCACGAGGTTCGGCAGCGGGAACAGCCTGACCGGTCCTCGAAACCCGGCCGGGAGCGGCGAATCGGTCATGTGCCGTTCCTCGGGGGAGGGTGAAGGAGAATCTGCGGCAACGGGCCGTGTCCCGAGGTTGCGGCCGCGACGGCTTGCCAAAAGGGGACGAGTGCCAGTCCGCGGTACACGGCGGGATACCCGGCCGACTTCGCCCGGCCTCGGGCGAACAAGCGGCTCGCCCCTTCGCGGTTGCCTCTGCCAGAATGGTAGAGTGCCACGGCCGCCTGGATCAAGGACTGGTAAAACCTCCGGTCGGCGGGTTCGCAGTCGTGCCAGAGTTCTTCCCACACTTCGTGGGCTTCGAAGAAGTCGCCGGCGTTGAAGAACGCGATCCCCGCCAGGTACCGGGGGTCGGGCGGGGAACTGGCGGGGTCGGGCGGCGGTGGTGCGGTCATGGTTGAGTAAACTTTATCCAGCGGCCACCCGTTACCTCACAACCCCGTCACTCCGATGTCCCGCGTCCCGCTCGCCGACCTGATCGCGTGGTGCCGGTCTCTGCACCACGGGTTGGATGTCGGCTTCTCCCCGGCGAAGGTCTTTTCCAAACAGGCGAAGTCCGGGCCGCCGCGGTCGCGGCCGCTCGCCGGGGAGATCGCCGCCCGGCTCGCGAAGGGCAGTTCGCTCGAAGACGCGATCGGCCCGCACCGGCACCGGTTCCCGACGCTGTTCGTCGAACTCGTCGCGGTCGGGGAGCAGTCCGGCCGGCTCACCGAGACGGTCGGCGAACTCGAACGCCACTTCGGGATGCTGCAAACCGCGAGGAAGCAGTTCCTTCAAGCGTTGGTCTGGCCGGCGATGTCGTACTGCGGCGCGATCGGCGTCGTCGCGTTCATGCTGCTCATTTTAGGCATGTTGGCCCCGGCCGGGGGCAAGCCGTTCGACCCGCTGGGGCTCGGCCTCGTCGGGCCGGTCGGGGCCGCCGTCTGGCTCGGGGGCGCGGCGGCGGTCACGGCGGCCCTCGTCGGCGGGTTCCTGTTCGTGCGGGAAACCGAGGCCCTTCGCGCGACGGTGGAGGCGAAGACGCTCGGCGTGCCGGGGCTCGGCGGGTGCTTCCGCGCGTTCGCCCTGCACCGCTTCGCCACGGCGGTCGAGATGACCGGGGAGGCGGGCATCGCCGCGGACCGGTCGATCGCCCTGGCCCTGCGGGCGACCGCGAACGACGCCTACGCCCGGCACGCCGACGTGTCCGCGGCCCGGCTTCGCAACGGGGACGAGATGTCTGACGTGCTCAGCGACTTGCCGAAGGGCCTGTTCCCAGAGGACTTTCTCGACACCGTTCGCGTCGGGGAGATGACCGGGAAACTGCCCGAGGTGATGGAAAAGCAGGCGGGCCACCTCCGCGAAGAGGCGGCCCGCAAGATGAAAACCCTCGCCGGCATCGCGAGCGGCGTCGTGTACGCCGGCGTCGGGCTGATGATCGTGGTCCTCATCCTCCGCATCGCCATGTCCATCGGCGGGGTGTACGACGACGCGATGAAGGGGTTGTGAC